>NZ_JAFCUF010000102.1:0-501 GCF_049896385.1 Hymenobacter sp. B1770 | reverse complement strand
CCCCTGCTGATGGCGCTCAAGTTCTTTGCGCAATTAGACCGGAAAGCTGAGTAAGGTCTGGTAGCAGAAAAACTGCTTCAACTGAATTGCTGCGTTTACCTTCGGACCCTTTTCTTGAACTAGAACACCGCCTTTTGAAGATGGCCTCGACCTGCGCCCCAGCGGAATTAAGCACGAACGGCAATGCTCAGAGTTTGCGGTCGAACCGGCCCAGGGTGATGGTGACCGTCTTGCCCGGGGTCTGATTGCTGACGGCGGTAAAGGCAAAGGTGCCGGCGGAAAGGCCGTTACGTACCTCGGCCTTGGTCAACACGACCTGCCCCGTGTGCTGGGCATCCGTCACGTATACTTCCCGGCCCTGGTCGCGGAAGGAAACCGTGGCGTGATTCAGGACCACGCGCGGGCTGCCCTGCGGGTAAAACGCCGTGGTCTGGTTCAAGGCATAGGGGCCGGGCCGTTGCCCCCGCACAAACAGGGCAATTTCAACGCCGCGGCCGTTCA
>NZ_JAFCUF010000101.1:0-503 GCF_049896385.1 Hymenobacter sp. B1770 | reverse complement strand
GGCCGCCCGCCGCCCGCCGCGCCCGGGGCGTGCGGGTCGAGGCCGTTCCGGCCCGACGCGCGGCGTAGGCAGCGGGCGCGTCCTCCGGTGCCCGTCCTAGGCTTCTGGCGGGCCCGTTCCTACCGGTCCGCTAGGCGTGGACCGGTAGGAACGGCCCGCACCACCCCCGGCTGCTCCTTTGCTGGACTTGTTAGCGAAAGGGCCCGTTCAGCAAAACGGTCGTGGCTGTTGCAGAACTAATAAAGAGCCTGCATCGCTAATCAACCGCCCTGCCGCGCGGCCTAAAACGGGCTCACGGAGCGTATCCGAGTCGGTGATGACCCGTGAAACAAGGGGTGAGTGCCCGCTTTGGGAGTTCTGCAACAGCCACGGTTCGATTGGCACTAGGTGGTGGTGCTGAGCAGCAGGCTGTGGTCCCGGGCGGCGCCGTCGGCGGCCTCGGCCTGCACGTGCACGTAGTACTCGACGAATGTACCGGGGGCCAGCACGTCTTCGTCGACAAA
>NZ_JAFCUF010000100.1:0-504 GCF_049896385.1 Hymenobacter sp. B1770 | reverse complement strand
CGCTTTCTTTTGGGAGCTGTAATAAGCATTAGCTCCCCGAAACGCATGCGGATAAATGCGCAGGCGGCCGACAAACTGCTCCTTTTGGCCTCCTTCATAATCCTTGGAGGACCATTGCACCCGGCGGCCCAGCGCCTTTTCAAAGTGCTGAATGGTTAACATTGCCACCGCGTACGTCATTTGTTGGTGAAACTGGGGGTTGCTCTCCGAAGGGGCCAGCCCGTCTTGGGCCAGCAGGCGGGGATCATTCAGATCCACGGGGGGATAAAACACGCTGCTTGCCGGATCAACGTCAATTACTTCCACGTACTCCCCGATGGGGCCGGGCTGCAATTCTTCCCAGCGGATGGGATACACAATGTTGTTGATGCTGCTGCTGTCCAGCTTATTGGAAAAGCTGGGGTCGAAAGCATACCCCCGCAGTCGCCGGTAAGTTGGAAGGAGCGTATCCACGTTCAGAGAGTGCATATTCGCGGTGGTTGAGAGGCGCAGGATCAGATTTTA
>NZ_JAFCUF010000099.1:0-505 GCF_049896385.1 Hymenobacter sp. B1770 | reverse complement strand
TTGAGGGGACGGGCCCGGTACTGGCCTCCTCGGACACGTACCACTACTACGAGTTTGTCAGCGCCCCGGGTATTTGCTGGACCGATGCCAAAGCGGCGGCCGCGGCGCGCACTTACGAAGGCATGCAGGGCTACTTGGCCACCATCACTTTTGCCGGCGAGAAAGACTTCCTCGTGAACCGGGCCCAGGGCCAGTACTGGTTTGGCGCGTCTGATGCGGGCGTGGAGGGCGAGTGGCGCTGGCAGACCGGGCCCGAGGCTGGCCAACTCATTTGGCGCGGCGGGCCTACGGGCATCGGCGCGGCCTATACCCACTGGCTGCCGGGCCAGCCCGACGACTTCAAGAATCAGTGGCGCCCGCAGGGCGAGGACTACGCCCAGTTCTACGGCAACTCCTGGCTGTGGAACGACGTGGATAACTGCAACACCGGGGGCAGCACCACCGCGGGCTACCTGGTCGAGTACGGCGGGCTCGAAGCCTGCACGCCCATCCTCTACTCGCTCGG
>NZ_JAFCUF010000098.1:0-508 GCF_049896385.1 Hymenobacter sp. B1770 | reverse complement strand
TTTTCCTTGAGCAGGTGCCGGAGCGCGGGGTCCTGCCGGATGCGCACCAGCTCGCGGGCGCAGAGCTCCCGGACCTCGTTTTTGATGCGGTTGAAGTTGGCTTTTATCAGCTCCTCGGCTTCGTCCTTGCCCGTGGCCGGGTTGATGAAGCTGGTGATGTCCGGAATGGGCAGGTAAGCCCGGGCCTCGGCGGCCACCCGCTGCAGGTCCACCTGAATGCGGGCGTGAAAGACTTTCTGGCCGATTTCCTCGCCGAAGTTGTCGGCCACGGCCCCCACGAAGTGGCCCTGCGTCAGGTTGGCAATGGTGCTCGCAGGAATCATGCTGTCCATCTGGGTGGAGAGGCTGGTGCTGGTTTCGCGCAGGTTCATGTTCAAGCCCTGGCGCTGCTGCAGGATCTTGCCGAACCGCTCGCTCAGCCACTTGCCGCTGCCGCCCGCCACCTGCCCGCTGAAGACGTTGCCCACCGTGTTTTTGATGACTTCGGCCTCCCGCTGGCCGTAGTCGC
>NZ_JAFCUF010000097.1:0-515 GCF_049896385.1 Hymenobacter sp. B1770 | reverse complement strand
CCGCGCTGCCCGTGTTGAGGGTCTGGCCGAGAAAGCCGTAGGCCATCCCGTTGCTGGGGTACGTCGTGTCGCCCTGGCTGACCACAAGCTGCGGCACCGTCACCGCAAAGGCAAGGCCGTTGCTGGTGCCGGTGGGGGTGGTTACGGTGACGTTGCCCGAGGTGGCGCCGGCGGGCACGGCCACCACCAGGCTCGTGGCCGTGTTGCTGCCGATGGTTGTCTGCGCGGTGCCGTTGAAGCTCACGCCGGTGGCCCCGCTGAGGTTGGCGCCGCTGAGGGTCACGCTCGTGCCCACCGGCCCGCTGGTCGGGCTCAGGCTGCTGAGGGTCGGCGTGAGCAAGGGCGTTGTCACGGCGAAGGCCACGCCGTTGCTGGTGCCGCCGGGCGTGGTCACGGTCACGTTGCCCGAGGTGGCGCCGGCGGGCACGTTCACCGTAATCTGGGTGGCCGAGTTCACCACGAAGCCCGGGGCGGTGACGCCGTTGAAGCGCACCGCCGTGGCCCCGGTAAAGTCG
>NZ_JAFCUF010000096.1:0-523 GCF_049896385.1 Hymenobacter sp. B1770 | reverse complement strand
ACACCGGGGCCAGCTTGTTTCCCCTGAGCACGGACTCTGCTACTTGGCAAACCCTGGTCCGGCCGGGGACCCGGGTGGACACCTTAAACGTGAGCTCATGGGGCGAACAAGTGGCGTTTTACGGGGCCCCGATGCAGCACCCCGCATACTTGGGAAACGTCCGACTGCCCCCGTCCAAGGCGTGGTTTACGCGCAGCCAACGCCACCTCGACTTTAACAAAAGCGAACGGGTGGCGGCGCTGACCGGCAATGCGTTCTTCTTGGAAAACGTCGTGGTGCTGGATTTTGTGAACGCCCGTTTTGGCGTCGTAAACGACCGCTTGGCCCCGGCGAAGGGAGCGTTTTAACGAGGAGCCACAACGCAAACATACCCCAATGCGAGGCCAGGGGCAGTGGGGCAAAAACTACCTTTTCCTAAACTTGCCTAGCTTTCGTGGCGAACGCCTCCCCCAATGAAAACCAAAACGTTGCTGCTGCTGCTGGGGGTGTTGCTGCTCGCGGTTCTCAATTGGCAGTGGCCGCT
>NZ_JAFCUF010000095.1:256-527 GCF_049896385.1 Hymenobacter sp. B1770 | reverse complement strand
CTGGAGCACCGGTCCTTCGGATACAGTTTGTTTTCAAGCAATGCGGCAGGAACACACGCTATAGTACCCCGTGGACCTTACAGGTGCGGCCCTAAGCAAGAAGGGAGTTCAAGATAGCGGTCCGGCGGTAAACGCGGCCATTCAGTGAAAGGAGCGTTCATGCTGGGCGGGGCTACTTTGAGTGACGGTCTAAATGGGCAAAGAACTTGAGTGCAAGCAGCAGCGGGCTGGCGACCATGAACAACCACCCCGCCAGTTGTAAGAGCTGAAA
>NZ_JAFCUF010000095.1:0-246 GCF_049896385.1 Hymenobacter sp. B1770 | reverse complement strand
CAACGACGAACAACACGATCCCGGCCACAAAAAACAGAAAGAGCTGAACGAAAGAAGGCAGCCACCGCATAAGGGTCCGGGTTGATGGAAGAATACCGAACTAAGGTAAGAGGCCGCTCTTGTTCGCGAAAACGGTCCGAAGGTAAACCCGGCCACTCAGTTGAAGGGGCAGTCGATGTGTGGTTGCCTGCGCACTTTTTAGCTTCGGTCAAAAAGGGCCTCCCACACGGTTTTGGTGCCTCCCTC
>NZ_JAFCUF010000094.1:0-531 GCF_049896385.1 Hymenobacter sp. B1770 | reverse complement strand
ATTCCGCCCTCGGCTACCTCGCGCCCAACCACTTCGAAACCCACTTTCAAACAACGTTCCAATTCTGTCCGGCTTAGCTAGACCACCTCATGTGAGCGGACAGGTACCCGGTTACCCGGGCCTGGGCCACGGCGGGAGTAGCGATGGGGGGGCACGCGGGCCGCGAACCACTTTGCAGTTACGTCGGGGGGCATTCGCCCAGCAATTGCTCGAGACCGGCGCTTACAAAGGCCAGCTCCTGGGTTTTGTGGTCGGACACACACCCAATCTACAGGGGAGCAGGGCGGTTGCGGGTCACTGCATACCGCCCAACTCGGCCTCCAACTGCCTTGCGGCCAGCAGTAGATCAGCTCAAGGATAATGCTTAGCTACCTGGTATCCGCTGGGCTCCTACAACCCGCAGCCTGCCATTTTAAAACCCCTTGCAAACAACGTCCTCATTGCGTAGGGTTTAGTTGAACCACCTCAGTTCAATGGGCGACTATTTGATAGTCACATGCTTGCTTAAGAAGGCCTGTACCACGGTTTTAT
>NZ_JAFCUF010000093.1:0-533 GCF_049896385.1 Hymenobacter sp. B1770 | reverse complement strand
CCTCGTCGTCTTCAATCAGCAGAATCGTTTTCATAGGGAATGGTGATGGTTACGGTGGTGCCCACGTTCAGCTCGCTTTGCAGGGTCACGGTGCCGTTCATGAGCTCCAAGTACTTGGCAATGATGTAGAGGCCGAGGCCCGTGCCCGGCACCGTGGACACGTTGCGAGCCCGGAAAAATCGTTCGAACAGATGCTCCTGGTCCTCGGGGGAGATGCCCACGCCCTCGTCCTGCACGCTCAGGGTCAGGCGCTGGTCGCGGCAGTCGGCACGCACCCACACCACCGAATTTTCACCGGAGTACTTCAGGGCGTTAGACAGCAGGTTGACCAGGATTTTGCGCAGCAGCGAAGGGTCCACGCGCAAGGGTTCCGGGCACTGCATTTCGCTTTCGATGCGCTGGCCGGTTTTTCGCAGCCCCTGCACGTCGGCCATCGTTTCGTGGAGCAGGCTGGGCAGGTCCAGCAGCACCGGCCGGGCCGCAATCCGGCCTTCCTCGATGCGGCCCACCGAGAGGAATTCTTCGAGAATGTC
>NZ_JAFCUF010000092.1:0-551 GCF_049896385.1 Hymenobacter sp. B1770 | reverse complement strand
CGGGCACCGGTCCGCTTGGCTTAACCACCTAATATTCAATTTTCCGGCCTTATGAATTACTTGAAAGCCCCCCTTTGCCTGCTTATGGCGTTCGCGCTGCTGCTGAGCGCCTGCGCGACCTCCCAACAAGCCTCGGCGCCGCCGCTCTCCACCAAGAACGGGACTGGGGCGCGCAAGACCGGTATGAATAGCACGACCAAAGGGGGCCTGTTGGGCGCCGGCGGTGGGGCGGTCGTGGGGGGCATTCTGGGCCGGGTGATAGGGGGGAAGGGCGGCACGGCCATCGGGGCCATTGCCGGGGCCGCCGTGGGAGGCACGGGCGGGGCACTCATCGGCCGCAAAATGGATAAGCAGGCGGAGGAGCTGCAGCGCGACATGGCCGACGCCAAAGTCGAGCGGGTGGGCGAAGGCATCAAAATCACGTTCAATGCCGGCATCCTCTTCGACACCAATAAGTCGGACCTGCGCCCGGCTTCCATGAGCGAAATCGACAAGATGGCCGCCGTACTCCAGAAATACCCCGACACGAACGTGCTGATAGAAGGCCACAC
>NZ_JAFCUF010000091.1:0-560 GCF_049896385.1 Hymenobacter sp. B1770 | reverse complement strand
CGACGTTCGGAATGCCTGCTTCCGGGCCCGGCGGCTACAGCTTGCCGATGCCGGCTCCCTGCAGCACGACGTGCTTCACGTCCGCCGTGGGCGTCAGGGCGGTTGCATACGCGTAGGGCGGGGTAAAGGCGCAGGTTGAGGCCGTGGGCTGGCTGCCGTGGCTGGCCACGTAGAGGTTGCCGGCCACGTCCCAGTGGCCGGGTTCCTTGCTGTTCTTGGTAATGACGGGGTTTTTCACGTCCTCAAAGTAATTGTTTTCCACCCGCAGGCAGGCGCCCATGCGGCTGTTGATGCCCGTGCCGTAGACGTGGCGGAAGTAGTTGTTGAACACGTGCCCCGTGCCAAAGCGGTACACGGGCACCCGCTCGTGGATGTTCGCGTAGTGGTTGTGGTGAAACGTCACCTTCCGGTCGCCCACGTCCTGGTCGGAGTTGCCGATCAGGTGGCTTTTGTGGTGGTCGTGGAAGTAGTTCCAGGAAAGGGTGAGGTACGCGCTCGCGCCCTTGGCGTCGACCAGGCCGTCGTACAGGTCCTGGTTGGGCTGGGTCGCCGGGTCGAGG
>NZ_JAFCUF010000090.1:0-562 GCF_049896385.1 Hymenobacter sp. B1770 | reverse complement strand
CTAGTCGCAATACTCCTGGTAGACCACACCCCCAGCCGCCCAGCGAAAGCGCGCAAGTCCAGGAGCTGGTTGTCGTTGGTTTAGTTCTTGTCGCGGGTAGAACCCCGGGCATAGATGGCGGCGGTCATTTATTGCATTTTGTTGCTGGAAATTTTCACATCGTCGATTCTTGTTTCCGAATACATTCGAAACCCGGGGTAACCGGACATAAACTTATTGGCATGCATTTCCTCCAGTCTTATGCCTGTTATAGTGCGATTCCCTTTTCATCATCGACCAATGCCCACATGTAAACAGGGATAGAAATTACTGTACCCTCTTCTGAGTTCTTATTCATTACATGCTTGACGTTAGCATAGCAAAGTCTTTTAACAGGAAGGATTTGAAGAATTTTCTTCATCACAATTAAGCTAATTCTTCGTCCATAAAGCTAAGTCCATAACGTTCGAGAATCGACCGTGGCTGTTGCAGAACGCGTGGCCGGGCAGGTGGCCGATTTCGTAGAGGGAGCATGCAAGGCAAGAAGCAGTACCTCGACAAGGAGGTGGTCCGCTTTCGGCTC
>NZ_JAFCUF010000089.1:282-565 GCF_049896385.1 Hymenobacter sp. B1770 | reverse complement strand
GGGTCAAGGAACCATTGCCGGTGCCGTAACCCGCGGTATGCACGGTGCCGGTGCTGCCCGTGCTTGTCACGAACGACGACCCGCCGCCGCCGCCAACATTTGCGCGAACTTGCGCCCCGCCACCACCGTAGTAGCCGCCGCCGCCGCCGCCGCCACCGCTAGTGTTATAATTTTGGCTACTAGCATCGCCGCCAACGCCCAGGCCCCCGTTGGCGTTACCGCCCGCCACCTGGCTACCCCCGGTGCCAGCGTAGCCAGGCGGAAAATCCAGGGAGCCCCCATC
>NZ_JAFCUF010000089.1:0-272 GCF_049896385.1 Hymenobacter sp. B1770 | reverse complement strand
ATGGCCCCCGTTACTGTTTTGGTTGGGAACGGGGTTAAGGGCGGCGGCGGAGGCGCCACCGCCACCGGCCGCCGATAACAAGCGGTTGGTTAGAGCGGTGCCGCCTCGTCGGATATCGGTGCCGCCGCCGCCGCCGCCGCCGTTGTAGTAGCCACTACCCCCCCCATTGAAACCCCCGCTCTGTACGTAGCCCGTGGAACTTTGTGCACTAGTGCAATCCGTACCCCGCCCGGCCACGTTGATGGTTAGTGTTTCACCGGGGCTTACCGTGA
>NZ_JAFCUF010000088.1:0-569 GCF_049896385.1 Hymenobacter sp. B1770 | reverse complement strand
TTTTTGCGGTCATGACAGAAGAAATATACGTCCTTCTTCTGTCCGGCTTGCCTAGACCACCTCACTCCAAGATTCCAGTAGGCGTGTATACGGTTTTGCCGTCCGGTAAAGGAACCGGCATTTCCCCACCAATCTCTTCGTCCAGATCACAGGTGAGGCATTTAAAATCACTGCCATCCTCTTTCATGACGGCCAAATTGGTAGTCATGTCGTCTTTAAACCGCACCTGGACGATCAGATGTTTATAGTCGGGCAGGTAATTGACCATCTTCGCGTCGTACACATTATCGGGCAGCGGAATGGTGGAAAGCTCAATGGCTTCAGACGCGGGAGCTGCGGGCAGATCTGATGAGAGGGAGTAGTTAACAGGGCTCGGAACCTGGTCTTTTGTTTCTGCTGCTTGCTTTCCAGAGTTATTACACTGAGCGAACAAAATTGTCAGAATGCTTCCAACAAAAAGTCTATTTAAATAGTGTAGAGGAGCTTTTAAAATACTTTTTCTCATTTTCAGTTAAAAGACTTTTCTATTAATTTATCACTACCACCGGCGCAGGCAGCGCCCAGCAAGC
>NZ_JAFCUF010000087.1:0-583 GCF_049896385.1 Hymenobacter sp. B1770 | reverse complement strand
GGCGGTAGTACAGGTCGGCCCGAAAGCGGCCGGCCGCGACTTCTTCTTCCAGCACGCGGTTGGTGGCGGCAATGACCCGCACGTTGGCCCGGAGGACGCGCCGCCCGCCCACGCGTTCAAACTCCTTCTCTTGCAGCACGCGCAGCAGCTTGGCCTGCAAATCCAGCGGGAGCTCGCCCACCTCGTCGAGGAAAATTGTCCCGCCCTCGGCCAGCTCAAACTTGCCGATGCGCCGGTCGTGGGCGCCGGTGAACGCGCCTTTTTCGTGGCCGAACAATTCGCTCTCGATGAGCTGCGCGGGCAGGGCCGCGCAGTTCAGCTTGATGAGGGCGCGCTCCTTGCGGGGCGAGCGGTTGTGCACGGCCCGCGCCACCAGCTCTTTGCCGGTGCCGGTCTCCCCACTGATGAGCACCGTGGTGTCGGTAGGGGCCACTTGCCGGATGCGCTGCTGCACCTGCTGCATCACCGCGCTCTGGCCCACAAAGTCTTCGAAGCGCGCCGTGGTGCTGATTTCGTCCATCAGGTAGGTTTTCTCCTGTTCCAGCTGGGTGCGCAGTTCCTCGATGTGCTCGAAGGCAAACAG
>NZ_JAFCUF010000086.1:0-590 GCF_049896385.1 Hymenobacter sp. B1770 | reverse complement strand
TGACCTGGCCGTGGTGCTGGGGGCCGGCGGTGCACACGTGCTCCTCGAGGACAAGACCCGTTACGCTTACAGCCCCAACGCGGCGCTGCTGGCCACCTACAACGCCAACGAAACGACGCACTTCACCGTGATGGGGCGCTACGTGAACCTGGCCATTTCCAGCGCCCCGGAAGGCGCCCGCCAGAACTTCGTCAACATCGCCGGGGCGTCCTTCGGCCTGAAAAAAGACCTCACGCCTACTATCGCCCTGCTGCCCGAAATCGGCGCGTACTGGTACGACGGCGAAATCCGGGAAGTGCAGAAAAGCGGACCCGGGTTTCAATACGGCCTGATGCTGGCCACCAGCTTTTAAGCTGGTGGTTGCGGGCGTGGCATAAGTACCGCGCAGCTTCGATTGGGCTCAGCAGAACGCTCCTTAAACTGAATTGCTGCGTTTACCTTGCCACCGTTTAACTGAACTACTGCCCCCATCTGTCAGGCGAGTTCGATGAAAAAAGTGGTGCCCTCGTTCTCCTTGCTTTCGAGCCAGATGGTGCCCTGGTGCATTTCCACAATCTGCTTGGTGATGAACAAGCCCAGGCCCGTGGTGG
>NZ_JAFCUF010000085.1:0-593 GCF_049896385.1 Hymenobacter sp. B1770 | reverse complement strand
ACCGGAACCAGTACCCTTTCCACATCGGCCGCAAGGCCCATTTTTCACAGTCATGCACATCCTGCACATCATTTCGAGCCCGCGCAAGGGGGCTTCGGCCAGCATTCAGCTCGGCAACGGCATTGTTGAAAAACTCCAGGCGGCCCACCCCGGCAGCACCGTGCGGGTACACGACCTGGCCACGCAGCCCTTCCCCCAACTGGAAGAAGCCAAGCTGCAATCCTTCTTCACGCCGGCCGAAAGCCGCACGCCCGAGCAGCACGCGGCCGCCCAGCACTCCGACGACGCCATCGCGGAAATCCAGGCGGCCGACGTGCTCGTGATCGGGGCGCCGCTCTACAACTTCGGCATCCCCTCGACGCTGAAGGCCTGGGTCGATCACATTGCCCGCGCGGGCATTACGTTCCAATACGTCGACGGGGCTCCCCAAGGCCTCATCACGGGCAAAAAAGTGTACGTCGCCATGTCCAGCGGTGGCATCTACTCGGAAGGTCCGGCCGCGGGCTACGACTTCGTCGCGCCCTACCTGACAGGCGTCCTCGGCTTCCTGGGCATGACGGACGTGACCGTCGTGCGCGCCGAAGGCACGGCCA
>NZ_JAFCUF010000084.1:297-596 GCF_049896385.1 Hymenobacter sp. B1770 | reverse complement strand
TGCCAACACGGGCCAAACCACTGTTGGACAGCGCTCCATTCCAGAGTTGTACCACGAAGTGCAAGCGCACCCCGCTGCACCTTTCAGCGTCAAGCAGATGGTGCAAGACTTCCTCCAATAAGCCTTGGGCTGGTACGGTTCAAGGAAACGGTCCGAAGGTAAACGCGGCAATTAAGTATAAGGAGCGTTACTTTAAGGTCTTTAGTCCTTTGTCCATGAACCGGTCGGAAAAAGCAGACTTCACCTGCCTATTAACCAGCGACGATGAGAACGAGTATCTCATTGCGGAAATCTATTAC
>NZ_JAFCUF010000084.1:0-287 GCF_049896385.1 Hymenobacter sp. B1770 | reverse complement strand
CAGCAGGACTTCATGCACGCTAATCTGGATGGCTTCCTAACCATCCTGACGCACACCAAGACCGAGCTCCAAAAATATCGCAACGGATTGCACGTGGAATAGCTCGCATGAGCAAATCGCTACGAGACTTCGTTTAACCAAACGGTCCGAAGGTAAACGCGACAATTCAGTCGAAGGAGCATTTCGCTAACCGTTGGTCTCTACTTTCCTTATTGCGGCTTTGCTTTCAAAAAGTAGACCCCTCCCCCGGCAACAAGGACCAGGGCGTGTCGGGCCGTATCCTGTGC
>NZ_JAFCUF010000083.1:0-606 GCF_049896385.1 Hymenobacter sp. B1770 | reverse complement strand
CGGTGAAGGGATGCGATGTCGAGCAGGTCTTTGCGTGCCATACCGGAATTGAGGAAAATGAATAGGTAGTCAGTACTTACGAGTCGGAGGTTTTACCCTATTTGTTTAACAACAACCATTCTTTGATGACCGCCATGCGCTTGGGGTCGGTGCTAAGGCTGCAACTGCCAGTGTGGGCCGGGGCGATGGTGGCAGCAGCCACGGTTGGGGAGAGGGTGTTGGCATCCATGGGGGGTATGGGTGTTGAGGTTGAGTTATGCATTGGCTGCGGGGCGGCAGCAGGCGAACTCAATGGACATAAAAAAACCGTTTCGGAATCCGAAACGGTGGCGGGGCAATACTAAAAAAAAACGGAAATACCAGTGGCAAAATCGGGAGAACCGATGGTGGCGAAGACCTTCCGGGCCACTCGCGGTTCCTTGCCGAGCAGGGTCCCGCGCTTCATCAACAAGTTTTTTGGTTGAAGCATGATGCAAAATTACGACATTGTTAAGCCCGGCAATTCATCGGCAACGTTAATTTTTTTTTGCACCGCTTTTCTCAAATTTTATTTTTAACCTAACGGGCTAAACTATGCACTTTTTGTCATTCTTTTCGTCATCAAAA
>NZ_JAFCUF010000082.1:0-608 GCF_049896385.1 Hymenobacter sp. B1770 | reverse complement strand
CGCAGCAACAAAGAATGCGTGGCACAGGGCGTGGCCAACATCACCTCGGGTTTCTTCTTCGGCATGGGCGGCTGTGCCATGATTGGCCAGAGCCTGATTAACATTTCCTCCGGCGCCCGGGCCCGCCTCTCGGGCATCGTGGCGGCTGTCATGCTGCTGGTCTTCATCATGTTCGGAGCATCGCTGATTGAACGCGTGCCAATGGCCGCGCTCACGGGCCTGATGATCATGGTGGCCGTGGGCACGTTCGAGTGGGCATCGCTCAAGACCTTCGGCAAAATGCCCGCCTCGGACCTCGTCGTGATGCTGCTGGTAACGGCCATCACGGTGCTGCTCCACAACCTGGCGCTGGCCGTACTCATCGGCGTAATCATTGCCGCGCTGGTGTTTGCCTGGGAAAACGCCAAGCGCATCCGGGCCCGCAAGTACGTGGACGAGGCCGGCGTGCGCCACTACGAAATTTTCGGCCCGCTGTTCTTCGGCTCGGTGCAGGCCTTCGGCGAGAAATTCGACGTGGCCGGCGACCCTGTGGAAGTCGTTATTGATTTCAAGGAAAGCCGCGTGGCCGATATGTCGGCCATTGAGGCCCTGAACAAGCTCACCGAGCG
>NZ_JAFCUF010000081.1:0-608 GCF_049896385.1 Hymenobacter sp. B1770 | reverse complement strand
GGTTCATTGCGGCTCCATTGGCCCAGACATTCGCTCAGGGCGGCCAGCTCCCACTAAAACAAACACGGGACCTCCACCTGCCAAGTACCCTGGTCGGAGCACGCGCGCAGGAACACGCGCAGCCAGTTGTTGTCCCAGTCTTCGCCCGCGGCAAAGGCGTGCGCGTAGCCACGAACGGCCAGTTCTACGACGCGGCCGGGTACTCCAGAAAACAACATGGCAAGAAAGAAGGAAACATAGGGGCCAGTTGACTTAAACGGTCGTGGCTGTTGCAGAAGTCCTTGTTCGTCTCATGGCTTGGGTTGTGGCGGTCGTAGCTGCCCAAAAAAGCCGCATTTCAGGCCTTTTCATCGGCTGGCTTCCCGCTTTGGTGCCCTTCAAGGTCGTTGACCTGACTTCTGCAACAGCCACGGTCGGAAAAGCGAAAGGAGGGGTCTGGCCGCTGTACAACGGGCTCGCAGCACGTGCACCCGGTGGTGGCGCCGCGGGCCCGCGCTTAGTGCTTCCGCGCGGCCCGGCGCTGGCGGGCCTCCAGCTTCCGGCCGCGCGTGGCGCTGCTTTTGCCGGGAATCATGGGGCTTTTCACCGCCCCGCGTTTGCGGGCGGCC
>NZ_JAFCUF010000080.1:0-609 GCF_049896385.1 Hymenobacter sp. B1770 | reverse complement strand
TCACCGAAAGCAACCAGTACCTGGCCCGGGCCAACTCGGACCTGAAAGCCGCCAATGCCGACATCCGGGCCTACGCCGCCGAGCTAAATCTGAGCCAAAAGGCCCTGCGCCAGCTCAACCAGCAGTTGGAAACCCGCGTGGCCGAGCGCACCAGCCAGCTGCAGGCCGCCCTGCGCGAGGCCGAGCAGCAGCGCGCCACCATCGCCGCTGTCTTCGACCAGACTCCCACCGCCGTGTGCTTGCTGCGCGGCCCCGAGCTGCGCTTCGAATACGTCAACGACAGCTACCAACGCTTCTATCCCGAAAAGGAACTGCTGGGCCGTCCGCTGGCCGAGGCCCTGCCCAACGTCGATGAACAGGGCTTCATCGCCCTGCTGCAGCAAGTTTACGCCACCGGGCAGCCCTACCACGGCCAGGAAATGCCGCTGGTGGATGCTGGCCCGCTCGGCCCGCGCACGCGCTACTTTGACTTTACCTACCAGGCGTACCGCGAGTACGGCATCGTGGCGGGCGTAGCCGTGTGCGCCTTCGACGTGAGCGAGCAAGTGCGGGTACGCGAGCAGGTGGCCATGGCCATTTTCCGGGGCCCGCGCTACGTCATCGAGCTGG
>NZ_JAFCUF010000079.1:0-621 GCF_049896385.1 Hymenobacter sp. B1770 | reverse complement strand
TGACCGAAGAGCGGCGCTTCCGTACGCTCTACGTGCCCGCCGATTACAACCGGCAACTATGGGGTGTCGAAATTGTGGGGTGGTCTAGTTTAGCCGGACACAACCGGGACGTATAGTTCCTGCGCCATGCCCACCCAAAGCAGCAACCCCACACCGGGGAGCGGGCGAATACAACGACGGCTTTAACGCGGAGGCGTTTGGCTACCATACCCCCAACCACTTCAAAAACTATTTTCAAACCGCATTTTAATTCTGTGCGGCCTGATTAGACCACCTCACCCATAGTGGGAATGATGGTAGGTACCTTGGGGCTGGCCCTGCTGCTACTAGTGAGCCGCCGGCAGATAACTGAGCGAGTAGCCGAGCTGGTCCACTAGCCGTTGCTGTTCCCTCATCATTGGGGCAATCCGGGGGTAGCATTCCGTGTCTCAAACGGTCCAACATAATTGGACCACCTCAGGTAAGCAGTTGCTTGAAGCGGGTGGCCGTGTACTGGCTGCCCTGGTCGGAGTGCACGACGAGTCCAGCGGGTGGGCGGCGCACGGCCAGGGCCCGAGCCGAGGAGCCGGGCACGAGCGCTCGGGGCAGCTGCTCCCGATAGACGAAGAGCTCGGTTTAGGG
>NZ_JAFCUF010000078.1:0-623 GCF_049896385.1 Hymenobacter sp. B1770 | reverse complement strand
CCAGGCCTGTGCCCTCGCCCGTGGGCTTGGTGGTGAAGAAGGGCTGGAAGATTTTCGCCTGCACGGCCGCGCTCATGCCCGGGCCGTTGTCGGCGATGCGGATTTCAACGCTGTCCGGCCCAGCAATGGTGTGCACCCGCACTTCGGGGCGATAGCCGGCTTCGCCCGCCTGCTGGCGCTGGCGCACGGCGTAAAAGGCATTAGTGAGCAGGTTGATGAGTACCCGGCCCAGGTCCTGCGGCACCACTGCCACCAAGGGCAGGGCTGGGTCCAGCGTGGTGGTCAGGTGGGCGCTGAAGTCGCGGTCTTTGGCCCGCAGGCCCTGGTAGGCCAAGCGTAGGCTGTCTTCCACCAGCGCGTTGAGTGGGGTGGGCACGCGCTGACCGGTGCCAGCGCGCGAGTGCTCCAGCATGCCCTTGATGATGGCCGTGGCCCGCTGGCCGTGCTGGCTGATTTCGTGCAGGTTCTGCTTCAGCCCGGCCAAGATTTCGCCCTCCAACCCGGCGCTGCCTGGGCGGGTGCCGCCCATGTCGTCCACTAATCCGGTGCTGACCTCGGCAAAGTTTTTCATGAAGTTGAGCGGGTTCTGCAGCTCGTGGGCGATACCGGCCGTGAGCTCGCCC
>NZ_JAFCUF010000077.1:0-631 GCF_049896385.1 Hymenobacter sp. B1770 | reverse complement strand
AACCTGCTGGCCCCCTTGTTTAGACGCGATCGCCATGCCACACTTCCTTCCGCGCTTGCTGCTCCTGGTCGGGTGCTTTCTTGTTCTGCTGCCCCGGGGGGCGGCCCAACCACGCGGGGCCGCGCCGGTGGCCGCCAACCAACGCAGTGTCCCCCGACCGCTGGCGGAGCAGTGGGTGGCCCGCTATGCCGCACCGGGCAGCCAGTACAATGGCGCTACGGCCCTGGCCGTGGACGCGGCCGGCAACGTGTACGTCACGGGTGGCTCGTCGGGCCGCAGCGGCACCGACAACGACTACGATTACGCGACGGTCAAGTACGCGCCCACGGGCCAGCAACTCTGGGTGGCCCACTACGACGGGCCCGCCCACCACCTCGACCAAGCCGTTGCCCTGGCCGTCGACGGCCAGGGCAACGTGTACGTGACGGGCATGTCCGCGAGTCGCACCAACAGCGACTACCTTACGATTAAGTACGCGCCCACGGGCCAGCAACTCTGGGTGGCCCGCTACAACGGACCCGCCGACCGCAACGACGTCGCCGTGGCGTTGGCCCTGGACGCGGCGGGCAACGCGTACGTGACGGGCACTTCTTTTTCGGCGCGCCGCGGCTTCGACGACGACTACGACTAC
>NZ_JAFCUF010000076.1:0-648 GCF_049896385.1 Hymenobacter sp. B1770 | reverse complement strand
GGCAGTGGTCTAAGTTAAGGTGGTATTGTGATTGTCGATGACAATTTTAATTCGCGCGGAGTGCATGGCCAATGACTTGCTGAACGAGCAGGACTTGCGGACTAAGACGCCGCAGCGCTGGCGCAAGGAACAATTGAGGGCTTCAACGATGCTCGTGCCGCCGTTGCCTTTGGGGCAGCGGCGGTGCTGCCAGCGGGGCAGTACGTCCACATAGGCTGGAAACAGGTCGGTAAAATACCAGCAATGCCGCCGGTAGCGGCCCGGCAGGGCCTGCCATAACCGGCGGGCGGTGGCCGCATCGCGCCGGCCCAGCACCCAGGCCACGACGCGCCGGCTGGCGCGTTCGACGGCCAGCCAAAGCCACACCTTGCGCCGCCTGCGGCCCACGAACGTCCACATTTCATCCAACTCCAGCGCTTCCCATTCCCGGCGCTGGGCCTTTTTCGGCCGCAAGCGCGGCAAGGACGGGCTGGGCGCCTGTGCTTTTTTTTGCCAGTTTGGCCACCGTCATGCGCGAAACACCGGTCACGCGCACAATGCTACGTTGTGAATTGCGCTCGACCAGCAACTTTTCCACCTGCGCGTAACGAACGGCACGCGCACTGGCCGCGGGCGCAAAGCGGGCCTGGTGGCCGCACGCGGTGCATT
>NZ_JAFCUF010000075.1:0-651 GCF_049896385.1 Hymenobacter sp. B1770 | reverse complement strand
AGCTCGTGGACGAGGTGGACAGCGAGGAAGTGGCCCGTGACCCGGTAGTGAGCGCCTTGCGCGCTCGTCTAAAACGGGCCGAGCAGGAGCTCGATATTTTAAAAATAGCTTTGGTCATCTTTGGCCAGCCGACCCGGTGAGCACCTACCAGCACATCGCGCAACGCGCCGCCCAGGTGCCGGTGCGCCAACTCTGCCAGGTGCTACGGGTGGTGCCGGCCGCGTATTATGCCTGACAGCGCCGCCGGCAACAGCCGACAGTCGAGCCGGGCTGGCAAGTGGCGGTGCGCGAAGACTTTGCCTATCACAGCCAGCGCTACGGCACGCGCCGGCTGCGGGCCGAAGTGCAGGCGCAAGGCCACCTCGTGGGCCGTTGGCGCAGCCGCCGCGTGCTCCACGCCCACGGCCTGCGCGCCCTCCGGGTTCGACCCAACAGCCGCGCTCCTTCGTGCTTCGCACCACCGACTCCGACCCAGCCGTGCGGGCCGCGCCCAACCGCTTGCTCGGCCAGTCGGCCCCCACCGCTCCCAACCGGGTCTGGGTGGGTCGTACCCGGTAGGGCGACATCACGTACCTGCCCCGGCAAGTCGGCGGCTGGCTCTACCTGGCCGGCTGGCTGGACCGTTGCTCGCGCAAAGTCGTCGGCTGGGAC
>NZ_JAFCUF010000074.1:0-653 GCF_049896385.1 Hymenobacter sp. B1770 | reverse complement strand
GCGGAACCACGCCCAAAGCCGCATCCGCGCAAGCCGGCCAGCCCCGTGCGTCCTTAGCGTTCAACTACTGTCACGCGGTGGCCATCTGTCGAGTTCTCAGGTACCAAGTCAGTTCACGAAAAGGGTCGTGCCTTGAACGAGCGCTGTTCAAAGTAACAAGCGTTTGGAGTTTAGCGCTAGTTGCCTGGCTTCTTCACAAAGAAGGGATGCATAATCGATTTTTGGTCCACCCTTAGGGAGTCTTCGAAGGCAGCCATCACCGGACTCTCGGGCTGAATAAACTTGTATTGAAACGAATTTTTTTCGGGCCGCTTCGGGTAGTAGGGAAAGTAAAAGCGCCCGTCCGCGCTTTGGAGCACGACTTGAAACGTGTCCACGATCGGCCAGCGGTCGAACGCGTTCACGTCCTCGCCCAACACGCCCACAATCAGGGTCACCTTGCCCTTTAGGGGATACCCAAAGCGAATCGAGCCGGTGTAAGGCTCGCCCCACCGGACGGTATCCGGGCCTTCGGTGATTTCCGCCGGACTCCCGCTGGACGGCGCGCCGTGCGCGTCGTAAAACAGGTAATAGATTTGGTTTCCGTTGCGGTTGAGGTGGTCTAGGCAAGGCGGACAGAAGAAGGACGTATATTCCTTCTGTTATGACGGCCA
>NZ_JAFCUF010000073.1:0-654 GCF_049896385.1 Hymenobacter sp. B1770 | reverse complement strand
AGGATACTCAACCCTGCCATCCGAAAGCGAAGACCTGAAAACCGAAAAACCGACAATGCTGGCTGGGGAGAATTATACCGTTGAGACCCGGAGTTTGACCAAGAGAGGGCAGTTCAGGGAATAGATCCTTCAACTGAATGGCCGCGTTTAGCTTCGGACCGTTTCACCGAACCTATGGCAAACCTGTTCCGGAGCGGCTTGGCCTGGACCTTCGGCCCCTGACCGACGCGGAGGCAGAAGTGGAGGAGTTGGGAAGCTCGCCCCGGCCGTTGGCGAGCGGGGCGCCCCCGCAGATTAGTGGACTACCACCCGCACCCGACTCAAATTTTGCTGCCGAGTATAGAGGGTTTTCGCATCGCCCTGCCGCTGCGAGGCGATGCGCACGACGGGGAAGCACGTGCCCGGCTTCGGGAAGGTAAAGCGGGTCGTCAGGGTCACGCGCCCGTTGCGGTGCTTGGGCACGGCTGCGGCCATGGGGAAGGTACCCGTGCCGTCCATATCCCAGGCGGCGGCGACGAGCTGGCCCGCACCCGGCGGCACCTCGGCTACGGCCGTGAAACGGACGGGCTTGCCGGCTTTGACCGTGGTCACCTCTCCGCCGTTGACCTGAAGCGTCACGACCGGCTGCATTCCGTGGCGCGCAACGGCGCGAGG
>NZ_JAFCUF010000072.1:0-666 GCF_049896385.1 Hymenobacter sp. B1770 | reverse complement strand
TGCAGCAGCTCCAGCGCCTGGATGTCGTGCCCGGCGCCGGACGGCGCCCCGCAGCGGGTGAACAGGGACCAGGTCAAGAGGAAAAAGAAGGCACCACCGCGCGAAGGCATACTCATGGTTCAAATAAACGGTCCGAAGGTAAACGCTCGCCGTTCAGTTTAAGGAGGGTTGATTAGCTAAAAGGTTCTCGGGCAACCGGGTTGCTACAGACATTGTAGCGTTGGGGTAGAAAGCGTCTACATTTACCCATCTGATTAGCCCTCTTTAATTTTCACATGCTGCTTTCTCGCTCCTACGGCTGGCTGCTGGCTGCCCTGCTTTCGCTGCCCGCCCGGGCCCAAACCGCGCCGCCCGTGACCGCCCCGCTCGACGTGGCCGCCGTCGATGCCGTCATGGCCCGCGCCCTGAAAGCCTTCGACGTGCCGGGCCTGGCCGTGGCCGTGGTCAAGGACGGGCAAGTGGTGCTGAGCAAGGGCTACGGCGTGCGCTCGCTGGCCACGAAAGAGCCGGTGGACGCCAATACGCTGTTCGGCATTGCTTCGAATACCAAGGCCTTTACCACCGCGGCCCTGGGCCTGCTGGTGGACGAGGGCAAGCTGCGCTGGGACGACAAGGTGACGGACCACATCCCCGAGTTTAAGATGTACGACCCCTACGTGACGGCCG
>NZ_JAFCUF010000071.1:0-688 GCF_049896385.1 Hymenobacter sp. B1770 | reverse complement strand
CCCACGATGATGGCAATGGTAAGCCCCACCAGCCCGAGCATGGTGAGCAGTGGCGGGCCCGCAAGCCAATGGTGGGCGCCGGCCGCGTCCACAGTCTGAAACTGCACCAGCTGCGAGAGGAAGATGATAATGGCCAGCCCGTTCACGAAGCCGAACATCACGGAGTGCGGCACCAGGCGAATGAACTTGCCCAGGCGCAGCAGCCCTGCAGCTACTTGCAGCACGCCGGCTAGGATGACCGTGGCGAAGATGTATTCCACGCCGTGGCTCTTGGCCAGGGCCAGCAGCACCACGGCAATGGCGCCAGTGGCGCCGGAAATCATGCCCGGCCGCCCGCCCAGCAGCGAGGTGACCAGGCCCATGACAAAGGCCGCGTACAGCCCCACTAGGGGCGAGACGCCGGCAATGAGGGAAAAGGCCACGGCCTCCGGCACCAGGGCCAGGGCTACGGTCAGGCCCGAGAGAATTTCGTTTTTGTAATTGACCTGGTACTGTGTAAAGTACTGAAGAACTTGTTGCATGAATCACACTGAAAAAGAGGCAAAAGAAAAGCCGCACGCTTCCAGCAGGAAGCGGCGGCCGGGGCATTCTACGCCGATCGTCAGGGTGGGGTAAGCTTAAAAAGGGAAGGGGGGAAAGGGGTCATGCGTGGGCAAAGGTACAGACATTGCTGGCAAGGGTCAGAAAC
>NZ_JAFCUF010000070.1:0-705 GCF_049896385.1 Hymenobacter sp. B1770 | reverse complement strand
CGCAGGCGGGCTTTGAAGCCCGCCTGCGTGCCCGGGGCCAAACGCAAGCAACTCACCCGCACGCGCT
This sequence comes from Hymenobacter sp. B1770, assembly GCF_049896385.1. Lineage (NCBI taxonomy): Bacteria > Pseudomonadati > Bacteroidota > Cytophagia > Cytophagales > Hymenobacteraceae > Hymenobacter > Hymenobacter sp. B1770. Next base: position 638 of record NZ_JAFCUF010000070.1, on the reverse strand, counting down.
AGGACGCCCCGTAGCGCCGCGCTTGGCAACGGCAGCAGAGCCGACGGGCCAGCGCCTGCGCCAGGTCCGACAAAGCACCGTGGAGCCGGTGTTCGGACATCTGATTCGCCACTTCGGCCTGCGCCAGGTCATCGTGCGGGGCCATGCTGGGGCCCATAAAACGATGCTGCTCACGGCCGTGGCCGACAACCTCAAAAAGCTTCTAAGGCACCGACCCAACCGGCAGCTGAGCCTCGCCATGGCCCTGCCAAGGCCGCTACTGGCCGCAAATACGCGTGCTTGGCGGCGAAACAGGCGCACCGAAGCGCCAACTCGGGCAATTGCGAAGCGGCTACTCAGAAATAGAACCTTCTAAACCGCGTTCTGCAACAGACACGGTGGTTTAAACAAGGTAACATGCATTTCCCACATGGAGACGCCCGTTAACAAAGCATGAAGAAAGCCTGACAAAAGTCATGCTCTAAGGCACGTTTCCTCATTTCGATGGAAAGGGCTGCACCGGAAATTTGCAGCCAAGCAATTGAGAGGCCATGAGCGTAGCAGCAGCAACAAAACCCAAAACCCAACCTACTGCCAAAGGCTGGACCGCTCCCCCCTACTCGCAGAGCTACTGCAACAGCACCATTAAGCCCGGCTCT
>NZ_JAFCUF010000069.1:0-725 GCF_049896385.1 Hymenobacter sp. B1770 | reverse complement strand
GGTTTGGTCAAGTAGCTATTGGTCTTCAGCGGCTCGTTCAGGCCCCCTCACGGTGTTTCTGGTAGGGGGTAAAACCGCTTCTTATACATAGGTAGTCACTGGGTCGAATCGCTCTCCACTGCCCGCGCCTACGCCCGCCCGAGGTAGACGCGAAACGTGGCCCCCTCGCCCACGCGGCTGTCCACTTCGATGTGGCCGCCGTTGGCCTGCACCAGGCGGTTGACCAGGTAGAGGCCCACGCCGGTGCCCTCGGTGTGGGTGTGAAAGCGGCGGAACAACTGGAACGGGTCGGGCCCGTGGGCCGCGGCATTGAAGCCCAGTCCGTAGTCTTTCACCCACAGCACGGGCTGGCCGGCGTCGAGCCAGAGCGAGACGTGGACCCGGCCGGGGCGGGCCGGGTCGGCGTACTTGAAGGCGTTGCTGAGCAGGTTGAGCACAATGGTGCGCAGGCTGGCCCGCGGGTACAACACTACGGGCCGGGCCGCGAAGTCGACCGTGACGCGGGCGCGGGCTGCCCGCTGCTGGGGTTCGAGCACCTGCAGCACGTCGGCGACCAGCTCCTCCAGGTCCAGGGGCTCGGCGGGGTCCAGCGCGGCCTGCTGCATCAGCCCCAGGGCCGCCAGGTCGTCGAGGGTGGTGGTGAGCTGCTGCAGGTTTTGGTCTATTAAGGGCAGCAGCACGGTTTCTTCGGCCGGGTCGGTGAAGGTGATGCCCCGGCGCAGCTC
>NZ_JAFCUF010000068.1:0-731 GCF_049896385.1 Hymenobacter sp. B1770 | reverse complement strand
CGGTGAGCGGCCTGTTTCAGCTCTTACAACTGGCGGGGTGGTTCTTCATGGTCGCCAGCCCGCTGCTGATTGCGCTCAAGTTCTTTGCCCATTTAGACCGTAACTCGAAGTAGCGCCGCCCAGCAATAAGCCTCCTTACACTGAACGGCGCGCGTTTACCTGCGGACCGTTTTTGTAGACTGCAGAAAGGTTTCTGGGTTGTCCCTGAGCACCCTTTGGAGGGTACGTACCTGGGGAAGCGCTCGTTCCAGCGGCCGGCCCACCGAAGCGCCGCCGCTGGGGACGGGGCAGGCCCTACCTTTACGGCCGCTGCCCTCTTCCTTTAATCAGTTTGGCTATGGTGACGGATACCCCCCGCGAAACGGCCCGGCTGGGCGCTGGCGGCGAAGATGTTCAACATGCCCATTGCCATCATCAGCTTGGTGGACACCGACCGCATCTGGTTCAAGTCCATCCACGGCTTGGAAGCCGCGCAGATTGGCCGGGACCCGGGCCTGTGCGCCTCGGCCATTCTCTCGGAGGAGGTGTACCTGGTGGAGGACGCGCGCCAAGACCCGCGCACGCTGGCCAACCCGCTGGTGGCGGGGGAGATGGGCCTGCGCTTTTACGCCGCCGCGCCCCTGGCCACGCACGACGGCCACAACCTGGGCACGTTTTGCCTGCTCGACCAACAGCCGCGCTACCTGAACACGGCGCAACAGGGCATGCTGCAGGACCTGGCCGCCGTGGCC
>NZ_JAFCUF010000067.1:0-749 GCF_049896385.1 Hymenobacter sp. B1770 | reverse complement strand
TTTGACAACATCTTGGGCGCGCTCAAAGAAGGCGACGTGCGCAAGCTAGCCGCCAACACCGCCCGCAACTGGGAGTACCCGATTAAGACGATTATCCCGTGGGCCTCGACCTACTTCACGGAGGAGATTATTGCCCGCGCCAAGCAGCAGGTCGGGGCCGAGTACTACGGGTTTTTGATGCTGGGCGGCATGTCGGGCGGCGGCATGGGCATGTTTGTGAACCCCGACCGCTACGAGGAATACAAGCTGCGCGTGCTGGAATTGCTGCGCTCGACCAAGCAGGAACTGTCGGCCGCACTGCCCTTCGCCATGGAGCCGGTGGTGTACAACTGGGACATTAACTACCAGGGCACGTGGGCCACGTTGCACGAGGGCGCCGAGGCCCTGATGCCCGAGCAATACTACGCCATCCACGTCTCGCAACTCGTTAAGCAAGAACCCGAAAGCATTTCGTATATCCGACGGGCGGAGGTCGATTTCTTCACGACGCACTGCGAGCAAAACAACCTGGCTTACCCGCTACTGCGCACCATCATCAGCAACTTGTTCCAGGTGTCGGACCCCGGCGCGCAGGGCAACCGCAGCGCCGAAAACGACCAGGCTGAGCGCATCAAGCAGGAAAATGGCTTCGACTACATTCAGCACGAAGACATCCGGGCCGATTTGCAGAAGGGCCGTATCGGCCTCGCGCGCAATCAGTTGCCCCTCGAAACCGTCATTGCCGACGTGCAGCCCGGCGACGCCGCCCA
>NZ_JAFCUF010000066.1:0-750 GCF_049896385.1 Hymenobacter sp. B1770 | reverse complement strand
TGGCTTCCTGCGCCGAGCCGCCCGCCGAGGCCCAGCAAACGACCAACCCGCCCAGTATCCGTTCCACGGCCGGGGCGGCGCCCGCCCCGCAACAGGGGCTCGCCACGGCGACGTTCGCCGGGGGCTGCTTTTGGTGCACCGAAGAAGTGTTCGAGGAAGTCAAGGGCGTGCGCGCCGTCGTCTCGGGCTACAGCGGGGGGCCCGAGGCCACCCCCACCTACGAGCAGGTGGGCCGGGGCGCCACCGGCCACGCCGAGGCCGTCGAGGTGTACTACGACCCGCAAGTCGTCCGCTACGCCACGCTGGCGGAGGTGTTTTTCCGCGCCGCCCACGACCCCACCACCCGCGACCGCCAGGGGCCCGACGCCGGGGCCCAGTACCGCTCCGTGGCCTTCTATCGCACCGCGGCCGAGAAACAAACCATCGACGATGCCATCGCCCGGGTGAATGCCAGCCGGCAATACGGCCGCCCCGTCGTCACCCAGGTGGTGCCCTTCGAGCGGTTCTGGCCCGCCGAGGGCTACCACCAGGGGTACTTCCGCCTGCACCCGGAGTCGTAGTACGTGCAGCGCGTGTCGACCCCCAAAGTGGAGGCGTTTCGCCGCAAATTCCCGAACCTGCTCAAAAGTCCACTGTAAGGAGCATTTAAGCACGAGGCTTATCGACCTGGAAAGGCCCGTTGTTCTTGCTGCACGTTCTGGGCGAGCTGCCGAAGGGTGTCCGCATCGACGGGGCAGTCAACGTAGTAGG
>NZ_JAFCUF010000065.1:417-766 GCF_049896385.1 Hymenobacter sp. B1770 | reverse complement strand
GCTGATTGTGTTGCTCAACCTGCCCTTCATCGTCATGGGCTACTACCAGCTCGGCCGGGGTTTCGCCCTGAAAACCCTGCTCGCCATCCTCGCCCTGGCGGGCGTGCTGCTCGTCATCGCCTTTCCCCCGCTCACCGACGACAAGCTGCTCATCGCCGTCTTCGGCGGCTTCTTCCTGGGCGCGGGCATCGGCCTGGCCATGCGCGGCGGGGCCGTGCTCGACGGCACGGAGGTGCTGGCCCTGTACGTGAGCAAGAAAACGGCCATCTCGGTGGGCGACGTCATCCTGCTCATCAACCTGCTCATCTTCAGCGCCGCGGCCCTGCTGCTGTCCGTCGAGACGGCGTTG
>NZ_JAFCUF010000065.1:0-407 GCF_049896385.1 Hymenobacter sp. B1770 | reverse complement strand
ATCCCGGCCTCCCCCCCGGCCGCCCACCCCCCCGCCTCCCTCATCGAAGGCAACGAGGAGTACCCCGGCGTGACCATCATCTCGGCTAGGAGCGAGCAGATCCGGCTCATGCTCACCGAGAAATTGGGCCGGGGGGCCACGGTGTACGCCGGCCGCCAGGGCTTTGGCTCGCACGGCCACTCCCGCGAAGCCATCGACATCCTCTTCACCGTCACCACCCGCCTGGAGGTGGCCCGGCTCAAGGACGAAATCGACCGCATTGACCCGCTGGCCTTCGTGGTGATGCACAGCGTGCGCGAAACCAAGGGGGGCATGGTGAAAAAGCGGCCCCTGCACTAAGCTCCCGGCTCCGGCAAAACCGACCGTTAACATGAGTTCGTCTTTTACTACCGTTGGGTAAGCCGACC
>NZ_JAFCUF010000064.1:0-785 GCF_049896385.1 Hymenobacter sp. B1770 | reverse complement strand
GCTGCCGTGAAAATTGTCTGGTTCTGGCTGCCGTTACTGCTGCTGTTGGGCTGTCAAAAGCAAGACCCCTCGCCCGAAGAACAACTGCCTCCGGCCACACAAACCGGCGCCAACACCTTCGGCTGCTTGGTTAATGGGGAACCTTGGACGCCAAAAGGCAATAACGGCTCGTCCAATTACACCGTGTCGTACGACACCAACCCGTCCGGCGGCGTGTTGGACGTTCGCTCGTACCGCTATACCGGCACGGGGGCAAACGATTATGAGTACCTGATTCTCTTTGCGGACAATATCACCGGCGTGGGCACCTTCCCCTTGCCCAACCCGAACCGGACGCGGGCGGCCTTCAACAACCAACGCACGGGCTGCCGCTGGAGCAGTGACGAGAGCACCACCCCCTACCGTCGAGGACAGTGAGGTGGTCTAGCTAAGCCGGACACAATTGGGACGTGGTTTGGAGTTGGGATTCGAAGTGGTTGGGCGATTGATAGCCGAGGGCGGAATGTCGACGTTCGGCGTTGTAGTAGGCGATGTGGTGGCTGTTTTCGAGCCGGGCTTCGGCCAGGCCGGGGAAGTGGCCGCCGTCAAGCAACTCCGCTTTGAAGCGGCTCCAAAAGGATTCGGCGTGGGTCGTACCCGGTAGGGCATTATCGTAGCAGTTGCCCCGCCGGCTCATGCTTTGCCGCGCCCCGTAGCGGGTGAGCAACTGCTTAAAGCTGGTAGCCGTGTACTGGCTGCCCTGGTCTGAATGCACGATGAGGCCCGCCCGGGGCTGGCGCACGGCC
>NZ_JAFCUF010000063.1:0-796 GCF_049896385.1 Hymenobacter sp. B1770 | reverse complement strand
GCACCCGAAACCGGCCGATGCTGGGGTTCGGCGACGCCTGCAGCGGCGTGGGGCCAGCGGCAGCGGGTGCCGCCGCGTGCGCGGTAGCCAACTGGGCCCGGGGAGCGACGCCCACGGTGAGCGTGACCGTGCCAATGGCATAGAGAATGGGCACGCAGGCTTCCAGGCCGCCGTACTCCACCACGTAGCCCGCGGTGCTGCCCCCCGTGTTGCACGGGTCCACGTCGTTCCACAGGCCCGAGTTGCCGTAGAGTTGGGCGTAGTCTTCGCCCTGGGGGCGCCATTGGTTTTTGTAATCGTCGGGCTGGCCGGGCGGCCAGTGGGTATACGCCGCGCCGATGCCGGTGGGCCCGCCACGCCAGATGAGTTGGCCGGCTTCGGGGCCGGTTTTCCAGCGCCACTCGCCTTCCACGGCGTCATCGCTGGCCCCAAACCAGTACGCGCCCGACGCCCGGCCCACGAGAAAGTTTTTTTCGCCGTCAAACGTGACGGTGGCCAGGTAGCCGGCCATGCCCTGGTAGCGGCGGGCGGCCGCGGCGGCCTGCGCCCCGGCCCAGCAGATGCCCGGGGCGCTGACAAACTCGTAATAATGCCCGGTGCCCGAAGACGCCAGCACGGGGCTCGCCTCCTGCACCAGGTAAGTGAAGGTGGCCGTGCCCGCAAAACCAGGCGCGGGGGTGTAGGTGAACGTACCGTCGGCCCGGCGCACCAGCGTGCCCGCGGTGGGCGGGCCCGCGCTTGCTACTTGTAGGGGGCGTCCCAAGGGGTCGGAATCGTTGGCCAGGAGCTGGGCCGG
>NZ_JAFCUF010000062.1:0-806 GCF_049896385.1 Hymenobacter sp. B1770 | reverse complement strand
TAGGTTGTACGGACAATTAACGGAGCCAAAGCAAGGCAGAGACGAAATGGAGCATGCCTAAAAAGCTGCTGGCTGTCTTGTCGTAGCGTGTAGCCAAGCGCCGAAACTGCTTGAGGCGGCTAAAAAAGCGCTCGACTTTGTTACGGTCGCGGTACAAATTCCGGTCAATGGCGCGTTCGAGGCAGCGGGTTTTCTTGCCGGGAATCACGGCTTGCGCGCCGAGGGCTTCCACGCAAGCCACCACGGCATCCGTGTCGTAGCCTTTGTCGCCCAGCACGTGGCCTGCGCCCGCCGCGGCAGCCAGCAACTCAGCCGCCCGTTGGCAATCGGCCTGCTGGCCCGGGCCGAGCAGCAGGCGCACGGGGTTGCCCAGTGCATCGACCAGGGCGTGGATTTTCGTCGTCAGTCCGCCGCGACTGCGTCCGAGGGCCTCGTCGCCGACCCGGCTTTTTTCGGCTGCCCGCCGCCTGGGCGTGGGCCCGCACGATGGTCGAGTCGAGCATGACCCAGTCCATATCCGGCTCTTGCACCGCCTCGAACAAGCGCTTCCACACGCCCGTTTGCGCCCAGCGCCGGCAGCGCTTGCGCTGCGTGTCGGCCTTGCCGAAGCGCGCCGGCAACGTCCGCCAGGCCGCCCCGTGGCGCGCAATCCAGAGCACCGCGTTCAAAAACAGGCGGTTGTCGCCCGCCGTGCGGCCCACATCGCCGGCTTTGCCGGCCAGATGCGGCGCCAACAACGCCCACGTGCGGTCACTGATTTCGTCTAATTGATTCACGAACGCAAAGCTAATTGTCCGTACAACCTA
>NZ_JAFCUF010000061.1:0-827 GCF_049896385.1 Hymenobacter sp. B1770 | reverse complement strand
CGCGCACCTCGCGCTGCTCGTCGGCCTGCAACGCGCCGGTAAAGAGCGCACGCACCCGACGGCCCTGCAGGTCGAACAAGTCCAGCTGGGCGGGGCCGGTCAAGCTGGCCAGCACCTGCACGCGGAACCGGCCGGGACTGGGGTTGGGCGATGCCTGCAGCAGGGTGCGGCCAGCGGTGGCGGGCAAAGCGGAGAGCGTGCTAGCCAGGCGATCCTGGGCAGAACTTACCTCCAGGTTCACGGTGCCGAGGGCGTAGACAATGGGGGGGCAAGCTTCGAGCCCGCCGTACTCGACCACGTAACCGGCAGTGGTGCCCCCGGTGTGGCAGTTGTCCACGTTGTTCCACAGCCCGGAAGTGCCGTAGAGCTGGGCGTAGTCCTCGCCCTGCGGGCGCCATTGGTTCTTGAAGTCGTCGGGCTGGCCCGGCAGCCAATTACTATAGGCCGCGCCAATGCCGGCGGGCCCGCCGCGCCAGATGAGCTGCCCGGCTTCGGGACCGGTCTGCCAGCGCCACTCGCCCTCTACCGCGGCATCGCTGGCCCCGAACCAGTACGCGCCTTGGGCCTTACCAGCCAGGAAATCCTTCTCCCCGGCAAAGGTGACGGTGGCCAGGTAGCCAGTCATGCCCTCGTAGGTGCGCGCCGCGGCGGCTGCTTTGGCATCGGCCCAGCAGATGCCCGGGGCGCTCACAAACTCGTAGTAATGGTACGTGGCCGACGAGGCCAGCACCGGACCCGTCCCCTCAATGACGTACGTGAACGTGACCCGACCCGTAAAGCCTAGCTGCGGGGCATAGGTGTACGTGCCATCAGCGTTGGTGACGAGC
>NZ_JAFCUF010000060.1:0-832 GCF_049896385.1 Hymenobacter sp. B1770 | reverse complement strand
TTGACATCCTGCAAGCCGCGCACGAGCCCGTTTGGCTGATTCTGTGCGATACGCCCGTCCCCGCGGGCTTTCCCAGCCCCGCCGAGGACGAGCGCGGCGAGCGCGTGGACCTAAACAAAATCCTGTTGCCCCACCCCAACCACACGTACCTGGCGCGGGGCAACGGCACGAGCATGGACGGCCCCCCGTCCCACATCCCCGACGGGGCGCTACTGGCCGTGGACTGCGCCCTCAGGCCGCAGGTGGGGCACGTGGTGGTGGCGGCCGTGGACCAGGAGTTCACCGTCAAGCGCCTGGAAAAGCGCGGCGCCGTCTACTGGCTGGTGCCCGACAACCCCCGCCACGAGGCCATCGAAGTGCGGGGCCACGACCACGTCCGGGTCTGGGGCGTGGTGACCCACGTCGTGACCGAACTCATCAACGGCAAACTGCACCAGGATGTACGCGCTCGTCGACTGCAATAACTTCTACGTGAGCTGCGAGCGCGCCTTTCAGCCCCGGCTCGAAGGCCGGCCGGTGGTCGTGCTCAGCAACAACGACGGCTGCATCGTCTCCCGGTCGGCCGAGGCCAAGGTCCTGGGCATCGCCATGGGCGAGCCCCTGTTCAAGGTCCGGCCCCTGGTGGCGCAGCACGGCGTGGTGGCCCTGTCTTCGAACTACGCCCTGTACGGCGACATGAGCGGGCGCGTGATGCACTACCTGACCGGCCGGGCGCCGGAAGTGGAGGTGTACTCCATCGACGAAGCCTTCCTAAGCCTGCACGGCATGGAACGCTGCCACGGCCCGCTCGATGCCTATGCCCGCGACATCCGCCGGGAAGTGAAACGCCGCA
>NZ_JAFCUF010000059.1:0-835 GCF_049896385.1 Hymenobacter sp. B1770 | reverse complement strand
TTTTCTCATAATTATCTCCTAGCAACCCGCTTGCCTCGCCGACTGGCCCGAACATCTGTCCGAGCTTACCCCCCTTCCCTAAACGCTAGCAACCGACCCACCACTGGGTGGTCAACTGTTCCTATAGTAGGGATCAGTTGACGGAATCCGTCCACGCTTCCTAATTGCTAGATACGGCTCCCAGGAATGTGTTTCGCAGGTACCGCGCTAGGCGCATTCACGGGCACAGACAAACGGGACTTTCCCCGCGCTGGAGGCCATTAGACAGTCCTTCTCTTATCTGGTTTCCGTCCCTTAACACAAAGGGGGTCATAACCGCCCTCTTGGAATCAGTGCGGGTGCGCCCGCCCGCACCGCGTTGCACTTTAGCGGGGGCAGGGCTCCTACGGTCGCGTTTACGAAACTCATCCACTGGGCGCGTTTCGTAAACTTTCAATCGTAGACGGGTTTCTTAAACTCACCGGGCGCTGCAACGGCCTGCTGGCACCTGGTGCCGGCCCGTTGCCAGGCGTTCATTGAAACGAGCCCTAAAATGGCCATAAAAGAGCTTGCTGAGGCAGGTCTTAACTTGCCGGTCTAAGTCAAGTATTCTTCTACTCTGCCTTCTCCAAACGTGCGACCCGGTATCGAATTCAAGTTATTAAGCCCAGGTGACGGGGACGGTTTTCTATCCTATCACCTGACCCTTTCCAATGGCGAAACCACCACGTCCTTTGGTTTTTATGGGTACGACGACGAGTTTCGGGAGTTTGCCCAGCAGCTGGACAGTTTCCCCCGTTCCAGCAGTCAGATTGTGACGCACCAAGTGGGCAACGATGACCCTGAATGGGCCTAT
>NZ_JAFCUF010000058.1:0-836 GCF_049896385.1 Hymenobacter sp. B1770 | reverse complement strand
CTTGTCACCCCCAAAGCTGGACTTCTCCGCCCGTAGCCCGGTGAGCGGCACGGCCACCGGCAACGTGGCAGCGGCCACGTACACTTGGCCTTCCACTTCCACCCGCAGCGTATAGCGCCGGCCCTGCCGGCCCGTGAGCGTGGCGCCGTGGTACTGGCCGGGGATGGTTTCGGTCAGGGTCTCCAGGCCGCCGGCGTCGTCGCTGAGGGTAACGGTAGCGCGGCTCACGGCCGGAAAGGTGTTAGTATCAGTATAGTTCGTGCTGCGCGAAAGCAGCACCGTGCAGGGTTGCCCGTTGTCGGCCAGGTTGTCCTCAATCATCAGGCGCGGCCTCTTGCAGGTCGAGGTCGATGACCTTCTGGCACGAAGCCGTAGTGAGCAGCAGTACCGCTGCGGCACCCAGTGCCAAGTTGATGACCTTTTCGCTCCTTTTACTTTTCGGACCGTTTTAACAGAATGGGCCCGTCCGGCAGCCAACTTGTTCTTGGTCTTGTTGGGGGGCGACACGCCAGGACGTTAACTCCCGGCCACTTTTCTTTTGGCCGCGCGCTTGCCGACCGCTGAAAGGGGCAACTCGACGGTAAAGGCACTCCCCTGCCCCTCGGCACTCTCCACCGTGAGCGTGCCGTGGTGCCATTCCACGACGGTCTTGCAGATGGCCAGGCCGAGCCCGGTGGTGTGCTCGCCGCGTAACCCTTCCCGCCGGGCCCGGGTGAACCGGTCGAACACATGCGGCAGCATGTCGAGGGGAATCCCAATCAAATGCATAGAGCGCGCCCTCGCGGGCCAGGTCGGCCTTCACTTCTTGCCACCACTTCATGGTAAGCGGCTTCACC
>NZ_JAFCUF010000057.1:0-865 GCF_049896385.1 Hymenobacter sp. B1770 | reverse complement strand
AGCACGGAGGCGTGCCGGTGCACAAACATAGGCGGTCTCCGATGCTTCGGCTTGACAATCGGCGCCGGTTCCCGACTTTGGCAATGCCCTCCAGCTTTGGCAGTCGTCTCTCCTTCATTCGGTTACTGGCCAATAAAAGGACATTGCAGGAGCGCTATTCACTAGAAGCAACCAAAACGCTCCTTTATTTGAACGGAGCGCGTTTAGATTCGAACCGTTTAAATGAACTACAGCATTCTGGTCTGTTTAGAGCGTTCGCCCGGCAGTTGGAAGTTGGTGGGTCACGCCCCGTGCGCAACGGGTCCCGGATTTCCGTTGGTATCCTAGTTTAGCGAGCATATCGTCAGAAAAACCGCGATCAGCACCCCGTAGACATAGGCGATGATTCGCTTGGAGGTGTGGCAAAACGACGCAAACGCCTCGTCGGAATACAGGGCGGGGTAAACTGCGGGGCGGGGAAACAATCGATAGGGTGCAAGAGAAGCGGTGTATGCCTTCCGTAGATGTAGAAATTCTTGCTCGCTCAGAAGCGCCCCGCGGAAGGCGGAGAAGTACTGCAACAATCGGTTGATCCGGTACCGGTTATAGAGCGACCCGCCTACGACGTGAACCAGTCCCAGCAGCCAGACAGCCAATTCGAACGTGCTCATGAAGGTCGTAGCAAGGGAGGGGTAACCGGCGGCCTCGCCCTAAACGATGCGACCGGTTGGGCAATTTATGACGCGTTTGCACCACCGTTTAAGCAAACGTGAGGTACCACCTATCTTGGTGCTTTATTCCTTTCGCTAAACGAACTCGTGATGACGTGGCTGCCCTCTTTCGTTAAGCTCTTCCTGCTGTTTGTTGCCGGCCTGGTGTTGTCCCT
>NZ_JAFCUF010000056.1:0-869 GCF_049896385.1 Hymenobacter sp. B1770 | reverse complement strand
CATGTGTTTTTGTTAAACAGTCGCCTGGGCCTTTTCACTGCGGCTTCTCGTCTTGCAACGAGGAAGCGACCCTTCTCCCGAAGTTACAGGTCCATTTTGCCGAGTTCCTTGGCCGTGATTCACTCGAGCGCCTCAGGATACTCTCCTTGACTACCTGTGTCGGTTTGCGGTACGGGCGATAATTGCGTTAAAACGCTTAGCAGGTTTTCTTGGCAGTCGGATTAGGCACACTATCCGCGTGGCCCGAAGGCCGTGCGGTACTATCAACTTTCGGCTAGGTGCGCGTACTTAACTACGCTCCCACTACCTACGGTCTTCAACGGGCACTTCCGTCCGCCCGCGGTGCTTTCACTTCTGCGTCACTGCATCACTTGCAATCATCGGTACAGGAATATTAACCTGCTGTCCATCGAGTTCACCTTTCGGCTGCCCCTTAGGTCCCGACTAACCCAATTCCGATTAGCGTTGAATTGGAAACCTTAGTCTATCGGCGTGGGGGTTTCGCACCCCCATTATAGTTACTCATGCCTACATATGCTTTTCTCCACGCTCCAGCAAGCCAGTCGACGCACCATCACCGCAAGGAGAATGCTCCCCTGCCACGTAACCGTCTTGCAGGTTACATCCATTGCTTCGGTACTAGATTTGATGCCCGCGTATTATCGATGCCCGGTCGCTCGACCAGTGAGCTGTTACGCACTCTTTAAAGGAATGGCTGCTTCCAAGCCAACCTCCTGGCTGTCAAAGCAACTGGACCTCCTTTGTTCAACTTAATCTAGATTTAGGGACCTTAGCAGATGGTCTGGGTTCTTTCCCTCTCGGCCGGGGACCTTAGCACCCCAGGCCTCACTGCCGCGTATAGCCACTGG
>NZ_JAFCUF010000055.1:0-889 GCF_049896385.1 Hymenobacter sp. B1770 | reverse complement strand
GGCATTCTGGGGCCGCACGTTGGCCAGGTCGAACAGGCCCCCAATGTCGGCGAAGAACGGGTCGTCTACGGGTCCGCAGAACACTTTTCCGCCGCCGGCCGGCAAAATGGCCCCTTGCATCAGGGCCTCATAGCTGGGGGCATTCAACCCCACCGGGCTGCTGATGGAGCGGGGCCCCACGTTGTAAGCGGGCACCCGGCCCCGGTCGACCAGCTGGATAAAAGCCCCCCCCCGCTGGCTTTGCTCCAGCGAGTAGGTGTTCTTCAGATTTTCCTTTCCCAGCCGGATGTTAAAGAAAGTTGAGGGGTCCTCGTTGGTGCGGTGGAACGTAAACCGAAACGTGAGGTCGTCGCCGACGCGGCTCGGGTCGTTCTTGATGTGAATCTCGTAGCGGACGTCTTCCGCGAAGTGGTAGTAGTTCGGCCCGCCCTGCGGCAGCTGGAAGGGAATGAAGTTGGCGATGATGTTAATCATCTCCGGGTCGGAGGGGTCGCGGAAGGCGTACAGGTCGGTGTTGTCGGCCGTCGGGTCGTCGGCGATGAGGGGGGCCTCGCGGTGGCTCGAAGCCTCCAGATTGTTGTGCTGGCCCGTCCAGGTCAGCAGTCCCCCCACCGATGCCGCAGCTAACGCGACTTTAAAGAGGGGTCGGGTAAGCAAGTTTTTCATAAAATTTTGGAGTAAGTGAGAAAAGAGAGAAAATTGAATTTAAACAAAGAAAAAAGTAAATATTTTAAAGTTAGCGGACAAGGGCATAACGCCCACGTGTTACGGCTGTGCTTATTTAATCTGGTCATTAACAATATATTACTGCTGCCATGTGGTACGCAATTGCTCGCAAAAAAGCCTTAAATGGACTTGTCATTTTAGATACAATATTTTGGCTTTTTTC
>NZ_JAFCUF010000054.1:0-899 GCF_049896385.1 Hymenobacter sp. B1770 | reverse complement strand
ATTTCAAGCCCGGCCCACCTGTGCCAGGCTATCGCCATGCTGCCAAAGCCTTTCGTATTCGTGATCCTTTTTGGCTTCGCAGCAGGTGTGCCTGGTGCCTATGGGCAGGCGACCGTTAACCAGGCGTACTCCGACCCCGACGAAATGCGGCTCTTGGATCGGACGTCTGTCACCCGGGCCGCACACCAGGCCCTTTCTTCTTCCGAGCGGGCGGTACTTTGTCGCAAAGGCCGGGGCTTCATCTCCTTCAGTTGCCAAGTGGACGGCACCGGGCGCATCGAGGCCATTACAGCGGTCCAGCTGTACCAAGCCGCCAAGGAAGTGCCCGCCCCGATGCTGGCCAAGCTGCAGGAGCGGGTGCGCCGCGACGTGCTGTTCCATGTGCCCGCGGTGGATCGACCGCCTAACATGGGGAAGTGGAGAAGGCCAGGGGTTGTTATCCCGCTTGCCGTATTCTGCAAGTGATGTGCTGGCAAAGCCAGTTTAGCAAAACGGTCCGAAGGTAAACGCGGCCATTCAGGTGAAGGGGAACTGGTATAAACTTTAGCTTACCGCGCTCCCCGGCAAAGGAGACGTCCCGTTATTTTCGGCGGTAGGTGTGGCCAAATCCGTCCGGGTTGTTATCGGCTAAGCGCAAGTGGGCCCCCAGTTCCTCCATGACGTAGGTCTCGGGGCCCGCCGTCACGGGACTGCCCGGGAGTGGGGTAAAGCGCAACGCCCGGGCGGCCTGCCCGGTGTAAATGCTGCGCACCGACCCGAGGGAATAGGTGCCGGATTTGGTTTGGCGCGTGGTTCCCTGCCGCGTCTCGTAGGCCTGAAAGGTGCTATCCGGCGTAAACACCCAGCGGACGGCAATGCCCGTGGAGGCGGGCGTGAGTGTTTGTCTCCCCGTCATGCCG
>NZ_JAFCUF010000053.1:0-902 GCF_049896385.1 Hymenobacter sp. B1770 | reverse complement strand
ATCCCGCCGGTGGCTTTGTCCACCACGGCTTGGGCTTCCGCGCTTTGCGCCGGGGCGGGGGTTTGGGCAAGAACGGGAGCCGACGCCCACAACAGACAGCACAGGAGGATTTTCATCCGGCAAAGCTACGCCCGGACCGCGGCGGCCGCGGCGGGGTAGCTGCAGGTCGGCAGCGGGGCCGTACTGCTTCGAGGTCGGAAGCACCAGCCACTGCCCCCTAGAAGCAACGTTTAGCAAATGGGTCCGAAGCTAAACGCGTCCCGTTTAAAGTAAGGAGGGTAAAAACCACCGGCGCCGCCTTGACGGGCCGTTCCCCAAACCCGTCTGGCGACTCGCCGCGTGGGCCCGAACCACGCGTTGCCCCTCAGCGGGCCCACCCGGCCAAGCGGCGCAGGCCCGCGCGGGCGCGGGTTTTGGCCGTGGCCACCGGGATGCCCAGCCGGTCGGCGGCCTGGCCGTGGGTCCACCCCTGCAGGTACACCAGCTCGAGCACCGCCCGCTGCGGGGCGGGCAGGTGCCCGAGCAGCGCGCGCACGCCCAGGTGGTCGGGGTTGAAGCCCGCCGGGTCGGCTACGTACGCGGCGGCGCTGTCCTCGAGCGGGCGGGTGCGGCGCTGCACCTGGGCGTGGCCGCTGCGCAGCGCGTCGATGGCCTGGTTGCTGCACACGCGCGCCAGCCAGGTAAAGAGGCGCCCCCGGGCCGGGTCGAAACGGCCGATGCCCGCCCACACCTTCAGCCAGCCCTCTTGCAGCACGTCCTCGGCCAGGGCCTCGTCGCGTACCAGGCGCCGGACGACGGCGAGCAGGTGCGGCCCGTAGCGCGCCTGCAGCTCGCCCAGGGCGCGCGCCTCGCCGGCCCGCAGGCGCTGCACCAACGCCGCGTCGTCCGCCGATAGGGGCTGG
>NZ_JAFCUF010000052.1:0-922 GCF_049896385.1 Hymenobacter sp. B1770 | reverse complement strand
AAGCGTGATGACACCCGTTGAAAGTAAGGTTGTGATTATCATAGATTCTCCCCTTGAACTGAGGTGGTTCGGCTAAATCCTGCGCCATGAGGCCGTGATTTGCATGGGATGTTGGAATGGCCGGCGGCGTTGTATTAGCCTAGCGGTCACCAGGTAGCTAAGCATCAGCCTTTAACTGCTTTACTGCTGGCCGCAAGGCAGTTTGCGGCCGAAGCGGGCGCTAGGCAGTGGACCGCAGCCGCCCGGCTCCCCGCGCCGTTTGCGTATAGGTACGATCATGAAACCCCGGAACTGGCCTTGGTGAGCGCCAGCCTCGAGCAGTTGCCGGGCGAATGCCCGCCCGGCGTCGGACGATGCTCGCAGTGTTTCGCGGCACGCGTGTGCCCCGCCGATGCCCCCGCTGTGGCACAGGCCCAACTGGCCGAGCACCTGCGCACACGTCCCCTGCTGGCGGGCAGAATTGCTTATTTCCCTCCTTACACTGAATGGCCGCGTTTACCTTCGGACCGTTTTTGTGAACGGTAAGCAGTTGTGTAATGGCCTAGAACGAACTGCCGGGCTCACTTTCTCGCAAGCATAAGTACCGCTCCCCGACCGAATGGCCCTCTAAGTAGGCCGCTTGGCCCGGCACAAAGAAAATGAGGGCGGTATGGCCTACGCCGACAATTTCATTTAGCGCCACCTCAACGTTCACATACTGCTGGTCGTACTGTTCGTGTTCGGCTAAGACATAGCAGCTTGTTAGCTTGAACTTGGCGATGGCACGACGGACCAATTCTTGTTCTTGCCGCGCATTCCCCTTGGGCAACAGCTGGCAGTAACGTTCGTCTAAGAGACGACCCAGGGCATGCAAGCCTGAACCCGTAGGGGCTTTGGCAAGAGGCTTCTTGCTCGCTTTCCTCTTTTCGCGTTCGAGCTCCGC
>NZ_JAFCUF010000051.1:0-929 GCF_049896385.1 Hymenobacter sp. B1770 | reverse complement strand
CGCGCAATGGGCGGCGAGTGGCTGAACACCAAAAGCGCCATTCAAGGCCTGCTGGCCAAGCTGCGCCAGAACCCGAAAGACCATCAAAGCCAGCTGCTGCTGGCCCTGGCCTATATCCAGGAAGGCCGCGTGACCGGCAACCACGCTTACTACGACGGGGCCGCGATGCAGCTGCTGGATAACGTGCTGGCCGCGCAGCCCGAAAACTTCGACGCGCTCTGCTCGAAAGCCTCCCTGCACCTGACGCAGCATCATTTCTCGCAGGGCCTGGCGGTGGCCCAGAAAGCGGTGAAAATCAACCCTAATAACGCCTTTGTGTATGGGGTGCTGTGCGATGCCAACGTGGAGTTGGGCAAGTACGACGAAGCCGTGAAAATGGCCGACAAGATGAACCAGGTGCGCCCCGACCTGCGCGCCTATGCCCGCGTGAGCTACCTGCGCGAGATTCACGGCGATGTCACCGGCGCTCAACAAGCCATGAGCATGGCCGTCGGGGCCGGCTACATCGGCCTGGAGCAAACCGAATGGGCCCGGGTGCAACTGGGCCAGTTGTATGAGAATACCGGCGATTTAGCCCGCGCCGAAGCCATTTATCAACAGTCGCTGACGCTGCGTCCGCATTATGCTTACGCCCTGGCCGGCTTGGGCCGCATCGCAGCCGCCCGCCAAGACTATCCCAAGGCCATTCAGTACCTGCAGCAGGCGCGCGCCACGGTGAAAGACTATGCCTTTGCCGACGAGTTGGCCGACCTGTATCGCCTGAACAAGCAGCCGGCAGCATCCCGAAAAATGGCCCAAGAAGCCATTGCGCAGCTGAGCAACGACGCCACTGAGGCCGACAACAACGAGCAGATGGGCCACTACGCCGACCGCGAGTTGGCTTATGCCTACCTCAAAACCAAATACCTGGACAAAGCGCTGAAGCACGC
>NZ_JAFCUF010000050.1:0-959 GCF_049896385.1 Hymenobacter sp. B1770 | reverse complement strand
TTGCGGATGATGAACGGCTTGAACAGCTCGGCCGCCATGCTGTGGGTGGGGGCCGAAATTATCGCCCACGGCATTCCATTTACCAGTCATTTACTGCACGAGTTAGAACAGGCTTTAGCCCATATTCCGGTGGTGGCCTGGCTTGCCAAGGCGCTGGCCTGTGCCGTTGCCGGACTACTGATTGGTTTTGTGGTTGAGAGAATCGTGCTTCTGTTTAAGAAGATATTCCGAAAGCAATAAGGAGGGGCAAACTACCTGCACGGTTTTTGGCTCTGAACACTGTTGCAATGGTTCAATGCCCGATGCCAAGGTTACGGGCAGCATCGGCGAAGAGCGCCGTCGAATTTCTAGAAAAGACCCGTGGCTCCTTTGGCGGTGACTAGGAAAACGTTGAGGAGAATGCCCATTTGTAGCAGGCCCCGGTCCGACACCCTAGGCATCCGACCGGTTGTCGTTAGGACTCCCAAACGAATTTAGTTCTGGCAACAACCGGTCCGACGCCTAGGGCGTCGGACCGGTTGTTGCCCCCCAAGCTTTTACTCCCCTGGGCCAGCGGCCCCGTCTGTCAAGGCGCTGGCCCGGCGTGTGGCTCGAAACCGCAAGTGCTTTTCTATGCTCACGATGAACAGCAAGGCCAGCCCGGCTCCGAAAATGCGCAGCAGCTGCACGGCCCCTAGCGGACTGGTGCTGAAGGTATTATTCATGAATGGCAGATAGATAAATACCGCCTGGAAGAGGAACATGGCAGCAATGCCATAGTAAATCCAAAGGTTTGAGAAGAAGCCGATTTCCTTGACCGGCCGCACTAGCGAGCGGCAGCTGAGCAGGTAAAAGGCCTCCATCACCACGAGCACGGTGGTGGCCACTGTCTGGGCTTCGGCCAGCGAAGCGCCCAGGTGCCGCTCGTACACAAACAGGCCAAAAGTGCCCGCCAGCATCAGCGTGCCTACCAGCAGCGT
>NZ_JAFCUF010000049.1:0-960 GCF_049896385.1 Hymenobacter sp. B1770 | reverse complement strand
GGCCAGAGCAGCCGTGAGTTTCTGCTCATTCATTAGCATCGGTAGGTATGTTATCACGTTTACGGCAGGCAGCGGGCTGACCACAGCGCTTTTGTATGCAGCGAATGTCAGCCTCTACGGCCCTGGAGGGCCCGCCGTCGGGTTCATCTCTTATGATAGCAACACGGCTGGGTCCATCACCGTGTACACGATGAACACGGCAGGGGCGCTCAGCAATGACTATTACTTCTCCTTCTCGGCCTACGCACCCTGAGCCTGAGAGTAGAGTCCGAACCACGGAAAGGAGATTTCCCCTGCGCAAACCATTGCCGCAAGACCACCTCCCTTCTTGCCGATTGCATTGAAACGCCCCCGTCGTGCAACCGACGGGGGCGTTTTGTGTTTACGACTGGTCCCGAAACAATAGGTGGGTCGGCCTACAACCCCTTCCGGCACGCGCAGCGGGGGCACATGTCCGCAGCCGTTCGGGGTGCAACGTGACCGGTCGCAAGTACCCTGGGACGCCCTCCGAAAACGAGTTTACGAAACTCATCCCACCGGTGCGTTTCGTAAACTTTGAATCGTAGACGAGTTTCTTAAACTCACCACGCACGAAAGGAGGCTATCCGCACTTGATGTCGGATAATTGCTCGCCGTTCAGTTGAAGGAGGGAGGAAATGAATGAATGCCGGGTATAGCCATGGCCTACCAGTTATTAGCTTTGCGCCCCGTCCTCACGCCGTTACGGGGATTTATGACGCGGACACTACTTCATTATGACGTTACGACGGATGCGTTCGGCTACGATGTTGCAACTCCTGGCGAGCGGGTTCTTTTTGGCCTCCTGCGACTTGGTGATTACCCCGGACACACGGACGGTCACGGACTCGGCCAAGACGTGGCTCCACGAGGTGGACGGGCAAACGCTCGTGTTCGCCAACGCGCAAGGCCAAACCCAAACGGTGCGCGTGAGCCGGCGCG
>NZ_JAFCUF010000048.1:0-962 GCF_049896385.1 Hymenobacter sp. B1770 | reverse complement strand
GGCGGGGCTCCGGAAGCGGTAGATGAACTCTTCCAGCAGCCGGCCGTGGCCATCGGCGCGGAAGATGAGTAAGGCATCGGTCTTGCGCGAATAGAATTTATAGGACGCGGGGTTGCCGTCCAGGTCCGGGTCGTTTTCCCGCCACCGCACGCGCGCGAACCCCGCTCCCAGCAGTACCCTTTCCACCTCGAAGGGGGGCGGGCTCTCCCCAAGAAAATTCACCTGTACTTTTTCGGCCAGCCGCAGCAGCTGTTTCAGCGAAAGGAATTGCGCCTGCGCCCGGCCGGTGGCCAGCAGCAAGAAGGCAAGAAGCAACGTCTTCATGGCAGTCGTCAAAACCTAAATTTATTCCAATGCGCTTGGGGCGCCACCCGGCTTTGGTGAGCGAAGCGAGGGTAACAACTCAGAAGGGACTCCTGGGTTAAACCTAACCTCCTTTTACTGAATGGCCGCGTTTACCTTTGGACCCTTTGGCTGAACTATCTTTAGCTTGCTGTATAACAGCTTACTCTTCGATGAAACTCGCGCTCCTGTTCTGCCTTTTTTGGCCTAGGGTCACGTGCGGGCAAGTGGTGCGGGCGCAGCTCACCGACTTTACCCCGGATAAGCTCGGACCGTACTGCGGCTACTTCAAAGCAGCCACCGTGCTTCAATTCCGGCTGCTGGACAGGAACAGGCTCTTGCCGGGGCGAGACTCGGTCCTTGTCATAATTCCCTGCGCCCGGGAACAGGGGGAAGCGTTCTACCAGAATGGCGCGACCTATGAGTTGACGTTGCATGAGTTAGCCACGGATCCGCAATGGCAAGAGGGCGGCTGGAAACTAAGTTCGGCCTACGAACATCGAACCTTATCGCCCTGGTGGTGCAGGGGATTGTCTCGGGTTAAATAATCGCTCCTTCAACTGAACGTCACTATTCGCCCATCAGGGTGAGCAGTAAGGAGCGGCGCCCGCCGTGGTCAC
>NZ_JAFCUF010000047.1:0-1005 GCF_049896385.1 Hymenobacter sp. B1770 | reverse complement strand
GGAGGTATACGGCGATTGGTCGCTTTTTGCGCGCGTCGGCCACGGTGCCCTCCAGGGGCAATTTCAGGTGGGCGGTTCCACGCCACTGAACGCCTTCTTTCAACGCGACTCCGACCTGGCTTCTACGGCCACTTTGGTGGGGTTGAGCGTGATCATCAGACCCCACTTGTTGGGTAAGCGGGCACCAGCTGCCCAGGAACTGAAATAGCGCTTCCGCGGCTTTTCTTTTCTACCTATTAGCGGTTCTCTTTCAAACCCGGAATGCTTGCCCCGCGCTCGCGGGCGATGTCTTGGGCCCGTTTGTAGCCGGCGTCGGCGGGTTGGAAAATGCCCCTACCGGGGTCGGGGGGACGCGGTGGAGGCGTTGGGCTTTTTCGGGGGTACCGGTCGCTACTAGCACCCTGCCGAAGTGGGTGGAGAACGCCTCTCCTTTGTCGGCATTGAGCAAATCTATAAGCCGGTTCACTCAAACGGTCGTGGCTGTTGCAGAACTCAGCGCCATGCGCTCCAGAAGCCGTGTACTCACTCGGCACCTCCCTAAAACGTGCTTCTGACACCCTTTCCGTTCTCTGTAAAGCGAATGCAACCGGTTCTGGAAGCGTATCTGAGACTTCTGCAACAGCCACGGTCCAAAAAGCAAAACGCGCTCTATTTGCTTCAAAGAACATTTAATAAGGGGGCTACCCTTTTCGGACTACCCGCCCAACCGCTGCCAGCCAAGCACCGACAAGAGTCCCTGCTGTTCGGGCACTACCGCACACGTGGAAACAAGGCCCGCAAGGTGCGGCTCGCTTCCAGGGCCTGCGCCCGGTTTACCTCGTGCCCGCCACAGTCCTGCTGCTCGGCCGGGGCGTAAAAGTCCACTAGCCGAATGCGTTGCTTGTCCAGGAAGTAAAAGACGAGCTTGTCCCCGTCGTCGACCGCGCAGGCTCCCAACGGACTGGGGAGGTCGTCGTCGCCGCGCACCGCCCAGACGCGCCGCGGGTGCAGCTGCTGCCAGACGCG
>NZ_JAFCUF010000046.1:0-1027 GCF_049896385.1 Hymenobacter sp. B1770 | reverse complement strand
CGCACGCTCAAGGAATACGAGGAGCTGTTCAGCGACTACGGCTTCATCCGCATTCACCAGTCCCACCTCATCAACGCGGCCCACGTGAAGCGCTACATCAAAGGCAGTGGGGGCTACGTGCAGCTCAGCGACGACTCCATTATCGAAGTGTCGCGCCGCAAGAAGGACGAGCTGATGAAGCGGTTTGGGGCGTGATGTCAGATTCATTCGGCCACTTCTGCCCGAAGCCGGACGCGGGACAGCCAGTGTTCTCGCCATGAAGAACTAAGTCAAGCGTGCCGGATACTCGCCAGGGCTGACCACTTACTCATTGTGCCTTGCGGGGCGGCCCGGAGCGGAGGATGTTTGTCTCAGAAAAGCGCGTGGCAGCTGCCGCGCCACCACCCTCTTATCCCTGCCCCGCATGGAACTGACCATTAAAAACCTGTCGAAAACTTACCCCAACGGGGTGAAGGCCCTCGACAACGTGAGCCTGACCATTCCGCAGGGCATGTTTGGCCTGCTCGGGCCCAACGGCGCCGGCAAAAGCTCGCTGATGCGCACCATTGCCACCCTGCAGGCCCCCGACAGCGGCAGCATCCACCTCGACGCCATCGACGCGCTGGGCGATAAGATGGCCCTGCGCCGGGTGCTGGGCTACCTGCCCCAGGAGTTTGGGGTATACCCGCGCGTGTCGGCCGAAGACCTGCTCGACCACATGGCCGTGGTCAAGGGCATCGTGCACCGCGGCGAGCGGCGCGACACGGTGAAGGCCCTGCTGGAGCAAACCAACCTCTACGACGTGCGCAAGCGCAGCATCAGCACGTTTTCGGGCGGCATGAAGCAGCGCTTCGGCATTGCCCAAGCCCTCATCGGCAACCCGCTGCTCATCATTGTGGACGAGCCCACGGCCGGCCTCGACCCCGGCGAGCGCAACCGTTTCTACAACCTGCTGAGCGAAATCGGCGAGAACATCATCGTGATTCTGAGCACGCACATCGTGGACGACGTGCGCGAACTGTGCCGCAACATGGCCATCATCAACCAG
>NZ_JAFCUF010000045.1:0-1048 GCF_049896385.1 Hymenobacter sp. B1770 | reverse complement strand
ATGCATAAGTACGTAATGTCGCACACCCATGCTTGCCGGGGTGCCGTCAGCGTTATGTCTACCAACAGATTAGGGTAGTTACGCAAGCTGTGCGCCGAGTTCGTCGTTTTCGGCACCGACCGCTTCTGGCGCAGAATGAAGTGGTGTGTTTGCAAGAGTTGATGCAGTTTGTCGCGCCCCATTTTGATGCCGCTCGCCGCGAGCGGCTGTTGGAGCAGCAAATACAACTTGCGAGTACCCAGTCCCGGAATCTCGCGCCGAAGCGCGAGGACCGGATCCAGCACGAGCAAAGAGTGGCCACGCACCCGCTGGGCGTCGTGCTGGCGGTGATAAAAGGCTTGTCGGCTTACACCAAACAGTCGACGCAGGTGACCGACGCTCACCCGGGCGATTTCATTTTCCTGAAGCCCCAGGACTGTTTAATGCCAGACTTTTTTCGGATGGGCACTTGGAGTTCTTGCTCAGCTACCTCAATCATGGTGTGAAGGGCTAAAATCAGCAGATTAGCCTGCTGCAAGGTCTGCTCCAACTCCTCGTTGCGCTGCCGCAAGGCCTGCACGTCCCGTTTTTGCGTTCGTGTCATAGCCGGGCTAACGAACAAGCCCGTCTGCAGCTTGCGCTGATAAAGGCTCACCCAGTTGCGCAGCGTGTAACTGTTGTGAATATCCAAGTCGGCCATGACTTGGCTGGGCTCTTCGCCCCCAAAGACAATGCGAAATGCGGCAGTTTCTTTGAATTGCTCGCTGTATTGAAAGCGCTGGAGCAAGGCGCGAATATGCTCTTCCATAAGACAGTTTTTTGAGCAAAAACTGTCAACCTATTTCAGTACAAGGCAGAAGCTCCTACAGGCTCTGAATGCTTCCTTTCGCAATCAGAGCCTGTAGGAGCTTCTGTTTCCAACGCCTGGTAATTCTGTGCTTTGCTGTTGAGCTATACGCGGCCTACAAAGTCCGCGCTACATTGCCTTGTATTCGTTCCAGCTCTTAATCTTCAAGTCCTTCATTTCCAGGGTGCAGAAGGCCTGGATGAAGGCCTTGGCCAGCCGCGC
>NZ_JAFCUF010000044.1:0-1076 GCF_049896385.1 Hymenobacter sp. B1770 | reverse complement strand
CTTGCCCGCGCCAATACTCAAGCTAATGCTCAACAAATCCCGCAACGCTTCGGACCGGGTGCGCTGCCAGCGCCGTCTGAGCAGCAAGTGAATTGGCCGTTCACGACGGCAGGGACAAGCAACTGCCAGCAGACGCTTAATCCTTCGTGGCTGTTGCAGAACTCCTCGACGTGCGCTTCAGTAGTGGAGTCCTCGATTGGAAAGATCTTAAAAAGCGGTTAAAGCCACGTGTTCGTCCGCGGATTCGCGCCCCAACGGGGGCTGGATACGAAATCGAGACTTCTGCAACAGCCACGACCGTTTAGGTGAACCTCCGTTTATCTTCGAATCCTTTTTGTAATCATGTAAAACTTTAGTTGCCGGTACTTATTGGGTTTCTCATCACAATGGGCGAAAAATTGCGGTAAGCGCCTTGCTACCTCATTCGGTAGTTGGCGGCAAGTTCACTCGGTCACCATGCGCCATCGGCTGGGAGGTAACCGTAAACGTCAAAGAATCTTGGGTTTGGTTCAGGATGCGATGGGGTACGTGTGGGGCGATATGTAAGCCCTGGCCCGCTGTTACGGTTACCTCTTGCCCAGCTATTTCAAACGTGGCGGTGCCTGCCAGCACGTAAAAGAATTGTTGCGCACGGGCGTGGTAGTGCAACTGCTCAGCTGTGCCAGGCGGCATACGCTCTTGAATGATGCTGAGTGCCGACGTTTTGACTAGGTGCCAGCCCTCACAGCCATCACCCCAGCCATAGTATTCGGAGGTAGCGGTAGAGCAGGCGGTCAAGGTTAAGTCAGAAGCGAATTGCATTGGATAGGAATTAAAAGGAAAAGCATTAATCGGGATTGTACAAAAGTTGAAACGGGAAATGGTACGAATGTTCTCAGGATTACCGTAATCCCTCGCCCCGTCGTAACGAAAAGCACTAGTCGAAAGCCAACGCCGCGAATAAAGGCCCAAACCGGAAAAGTGCCACGCCGGCCACGCCCCGGCCAGCAGCTAAAAACCGACCGTGGCTGTTGCAGAACTCCTCTCAGAACGCGTAAAGGGTGAAGTGCGTTGGGTCAACATGCTAGAAAGCCCCT
>NZ_JAFCUF010000043.1:0-1100 GCF_049896385.1 Hymenobacter sp. B1770 | reverse complement strand
GTACCTTGCCCCCAACCACTTCGAAACCCACCTTCAAACAACGTCCCAATTCTGTCCGGCTTAGCTAGACCACCTCATGTAGGTAAAGGCGTCCACGCGGTCCTGGTCCTTGGCCAGGATGATATAGTTCGGCGCGTTGTACCACGAGGACCCGCTATGGTAGACGACGGTGCTGTCGTAGTGCTGCTGCAAGAAGGCGTGCAACGGCGTCGGGGCTTGCGCCCAGCCGGGGAACGTGGCCCCGAGCCAGCCCAGCAGGCCCGTCACGCGAAGCCAGTGGGGCGTGCAATCGGGGAAAAAGAGAGGGCGGGGTGTGGAAGCATTGCGAACGGGAAAGCTAGGTCTTTCTAAGATGGTGCGCAAGGACGTTTATTGTTCACCCAAAGGGTCGTGGCTGTTGCAGAACTCCCTGCTTCGCATTCAGAATCGGTTAGGCGCGTGAGGGAGCGAGCAGAAAGACCGTTCCAAGGATTTTTCAGTGCGTTGACATAGGGTTTCTCTACCCTGGAATGTACCTCGAGGAGTTCTGCAACAGCCACGGTCCGAAGGTAAACGTGCTCCTCTAATGTCAAGGAGTGTTAGAAGGATGCGCCGGTTGCGGCGCCACGAACCCACGCGGCTGTGCATCCCCCTACCGCGAGCAACAAGAGAAGCCCAAACGCCTTGGCCCAGGGAAGTTTATTCGCCAGGAGTGCGGCAATGCCCCCGCAGGCGTTGGCCACCACCACCAGCGGCAACAAGAGCATGAGCCCGAGGACGTCGGTGGTGAAAAAGAAGAGTCCTTTGCCGTGATTGAAGCCAAGCCAGGCCCAGGCAAAAAACAAGAGGTTGCCGCCTACCGCCAGCAGGTAAGGGCGCAACAAGGGGGTGGTGGTCATCGAGGGGAGCCAGAGGGAACGATGCAAAGTAAAGGCGCTGGTTTACCGAAACGGTCGGAAGAGCAATCACCTACAGCAATGCCTCCAACTTGTCCGCTGTAGCTCTCATCTCCACCTTGCGGAGATTATCAAAAACTGATGGGTTGAGGCTGAGCAAGGTGCAGCAGCGCATCCAGGTTGCCATGCTGGCGCAGGCGGTACCGAGTCTCGGGGCAGCGTATG
>NZ_JAFCUF010000042.1:0-1124 GCF_049896385.1 Hymenobacter sp. B1770 | reverse complement strand
CGTGGCGGAGCCGTGCCGTGGCCCCGACGAGCGGGTGGCCCGCCGCGTCGGCCACGCGGCCGCTCAGCGCGCGGCAGTCGAGCGCGTCGGCCGACGGGGCACTCAACT
Organism: Hymenobacter sp. B1770; assembly: GCF_049896385.1. Classification (NCBI taxonomy): domain Bacteria; kingdom Pseudomonadati; phylum Bacteroidota; class Cytophagia; order Cytophagales; family Hymenobacteraceae; genus Hymenobacter; species Hymenobacter sp. B1770. The sequence goes on along the minus strand of NZ_JAFCUF010000042.1, from coordinate 1,016 downwards.
GCGGCACCGCGGGGGCCGGGGGCGTTCCGGTCGGGAGCGGTGCGGTCGGGAGCAGTGCGGGGCGGGTTTGGGCGTGGCCGGCGGCGGTCAGCAGCAGCAGGGCCAGGGTGGGGAGTAGGGCAGGCGACATTTCAGGGGACAGCAAGCAGGGGGATACTGGAGATGCTCCCTGCAAACCCCGCGCCAAGTGAAGGGTTTGCAGGGCGAGCCAAAAACGCGCCCCCAGGGGAAAGAGCAGTTGCTAAACCCACAAGGTAGGTCTGGTTTGGCAGGACTCGTTTGCTAATCGGACCGTGGCTGTTGCAGAAGTCTCGGATACGCTTCTAGAACCGGTTGCATTCGCTTTACAGCGAACGGAAAGGGCGCCGGAAGCACGTTTTAGGAAGGTGCCGAGTGAGTACGCGGCTTCTGGAGCGCAGGGCGCTGAGTTCTGCAACAGCCACGACCCTTTCGCTGAACGAACGTGAGGCTCATTCCGCGAGAAATTCTTGCGCCATTTGCTTCACGTCGAGGGGCGCATTGAGATGGGCGTCAACTGCCCGATACACACTCGCTACCGGGCGTTGAGCAATGGTCTGTTGGCCCGTGTTGGCGATTCGCCGCACCAGGAGCAGCGTTATTTCGGTGGGTTGGCGGTGCAGGGAGTCCAACAACTCGGTCTCGTACGCGGGAAAGGTTTCGATGCCGTGCATGAGCCCCATCAACACGCCCCCACTCTCATCTTCGGGGAAACGCTCCAAGAACCGAAACAGCGGCACCAAGGCGTCTGCGGGCGGCCCCAACTCCCACAGCTCCTCTAATAGGTCTTCCAACGGCAACCACGAATCGTGGGGCTGAAACGAATCGAGAGCGTCAAGCAGAACAGGAAGGGAGGGCATAGTTGGGCGGAAAGGTGCAATAATGCGCTCCTTTCCCTGAACAGCGCGCGTTTATCGTCGGACCGTGGCTGTTGCAGAACTCCTCTCAGAACGCGTAAAGGGTGAAGTGCGTTGGGTCAACATGCTAGAAAGCCCCTG
>NZ_JAFCUF010000041.1:0-1164 GCF_049896385.1 Hymenobacter sp. B1770 | reverse complement strand
GCTTTTACTAATTCGCTCCTATTTTTAACGGAGCGAGTTCAAGCCACGACCGTTTGCGTGAACGATTAGTGTGCGCAGCGCAGCGTGTTCACCCGGAAGAGAGGCCACCCGAGCCTTGCTTACTGCCACGTCCCCAAAACGGACCGATGCGCCGTACTTTTGAGGCCTCCCACCCGCGCTTCGCACGCCGCCTTCCCACGCTTCTCATGCCGCCCCTTGCTCCCTCCAAACTCTATTTCGAAAACAAAGCGGGCCGGCTCCTCGAACACGCCGACGGGTACGTGGTGGTGGAGTACAAACCTGGCCCGCGCGAGCTCGCCGATTTGCAAGCCTTGCTGACCCACATCCGCAACCTGCTCGACCGCAACCACTGGCACCGCTTGCTGGGCGACCAGCGCCTGATGGCCCCCTACAGCGAGGCGGAACGGGCTTGGATTGTCGACTACTGGCTCGACAGCTCCCGCCAGCGCGCCGGGGGCCTCTACAGCGCCGTCCTCCTGGCCCACGACGTCTTTGCCCGCCTCTCCATGAACCAGGTGACCCACGCCGCCCAGGTCTCCGCGCTCACCTACCGCGTCTTTGACACCGAGCAGGAGGCGGTGGCCTGGTTGCAGCAGCGGGCCTAGCTCTCCTACCGCTTTTTGCGCATCGGACCCTTTTCTTACCCCTTCGCGGGTTGCGGGGATGGGTGGAGGAGCGGTACCTTTGCACTGCATTATCGGTATACTCTATTTCCGTGGAAACCCTCGCGCTACCCGCTCTTTATAACCAGGCCCCCCGGGTCCAGCAAAACCTAATTCTGCGCCACGACTTGCCCGCCCGCGCCCGGCGCGTGGTGCTCGAGTCGCGCCCCGTGGCCGGCGCCCTGGGCGTGTTTTACGTCGGGGTGCTGACCTGGGAGGTGCCGCGCGTGGTCGAACACCGGAACCCCCGCACCGGGGCCCGCGAACGGCGGGTGGAAGTGGTCCCCTTCACCAAACACCTCGGCGTGTCGGCTCGGGACTGGCAGCACGAATCGCTTGCCTGAGAAGGCCGGCTACCAGGGCTGCTTGTTGAGTGAGGACCCCGCGCTGCGCACGTGTTCCAAACCACCGTGGCTGTTGCAGAACTCCTCTCAGAACGCGTAAAGGGTGAAGTGCGTTGGGTCAACATGCTAGAAAGCCC
>NZ_JAFCUF010000040.1:0-1165 GCF_049896385.1 Hymenobacter sp. B1770 | reverse complement strand
GGCTGTTGGGCGCGCTGGCCGTGGGCTTTGAGCACCCGGCGGATGCGCCAACGGCCAACCGGATGGCCTTCGGCCTGCACTTCGGCGCGCAACCGGCGCGTACCGTACCGCTGGCTGTGGCGCGCAAACGCCTGCCGCACGGCCACTTGCCAGCCCGGTTCCGGAGCCGGCTGGCCCTGCTGCCGGCGCCAGGCGTAGTACGCGCTGGGCGCGACTTGCAGGACGTGGCAGAGCTGACGCACCGGTGCCTTGCTGGCCCGTCGGGCAATGTGTTGGTACACGCTCACGGGGTCGGCTGGGCGAAGATGGCCAAGGCTTTTTTTAAAATGTCGAGCTCCTGCGCCAGCCGCTTGTTGGCGGCCCGCAGGGCACGCACTTCGGGGTCGCGGGCCACTTCCACGCTGCCCACTTCGGCCACCACCTGCGCCTGCTGCCAGCGGTAAAGCAGCTTGGGGCTGATGCCCAACTGCCGGGCCGCGGCTTGCGTGCTGCGGCTCTCGCTGGCCAAGCGCAGGGCCTCTGCCTTAAACGCCTCGTCGTATTTGCGTCGTTGGTCGGGCGACGACCCGCTCTTTTTGGCTGTCATAACAGAAGAAATATACGTCCTTCTTCTGTCCGGCATTGCTAGACCACCTCAACCCAGACAGGCCCGCGCCGTGGTTTACCACGACCTAGCCCTGGAAACCAGCGCCAGCCTGCCCCCGGACGCGAGTAGTACTAGTACGGCTCATGCCCGCTCAGCTACCAGCCGGTACAGGTCTTGGGCATTTTCAAACGCGGCGCCCATGGTGTTGTTGAAGTAGGCATACACGTCTTTCCCCTCTTGGAGGTAGTCGTGGATCTGCTCCGCCTGGTCGTGCAGAAAGTCGCGCTCGTAGGACTCCCGGTAGTTGCCCTGCGGGCCGTGGAAGCGCATATACACAACGTCTGCCCCCTCGTTGAGCCGGGCGTTTCGGGCGGGGCCTTTGTCGTGCAGCACCAAGCTGGCGTTGTGGTGGTCCAGCATCTCAAACGTGTCCTCGGCATACCAGCTGGGGTGGCGAAACTCCACCGCTTTGCGCCACTCGTGGGCGGGGTCTGCCGCGGCAAGCGCAGTCAAGAGGGCACGGACCGCGTTGAGCTGGCGAAGGGTGTTGCTGGGCGGGAACTGGATGAGCAGGCAGCC
>NZ_JAFCUF010000039.1:0-1183 GCF_049896385.1 Hymenobacter sp. B1770 | reverse complement strand
GGCTAGTGTACCCGGAGTAATCATGGCGAGCTGGACGAAGGCGGCAGCCTCACCTCCGAAATCCAAGAGCACAAATTCCTCCTTCTGCTGGCACTACCGTTTTGGTAAACCCTGCAGAGCACAGCGCAGGCAGAAGGTGGGACAAGTAGGTCCCACCGCCCATGCAAACGCCCCCGGCCCAATGGGGCCGGGGGCGTTTGGTTTGTTCCAGCACCGGCGGCCTGCTTCCCGCGGACCTGCCCGGGCGGCCGCGGGCTTACCGCTGCAGCAGCACGCGCAGGTGCTGCACCTGGGCGCCGCTCTGCAAGCGCAGCTGGTAGAGGCCTTCGTACAGCTCGTGCGCGTCGACCGAAATGTCGCGCTGCTCGCCGGCCTGCAGCGGGCCGGCAAACAGGGCGCGCACCCGCCGGCCCTGCAAATCGAACAAGTCCAGTTGGGCGGGCCCGGCCAACCCGGCCAGCACCTGCACCCGGAACTGGCCCGCGCTGGGGTTGGGCGCGGCCTGCAGCTGGGCCGGGCCCGCCTGGGCCACCGGTACGGGGGGCGGGGGCGTGGCCCCGACCTGCAAGGTGACCGTGCCGAACGAGTAGAGGATGGGCGTGCACGCTTCCAGCCCGCCGTACTCCACGACGTAGCCCGCGGTCGCGCCCGCCGTGTTGCAATTGTCCACGTCGTTCCACAGCCCGGAGTTGCCGTACATCAGCGCGTAGTCCTCGCCCTGCGGCCGCCATTGGTTCTGGAAGTCGTCGGGCTGGCCCGGCAGCCAGTGGCTGTACGCCGCGCCGATGCCCGCAGGCCCGCCGCGCCAGATGAGCTGGCCGGCTTCGGGGCCGGTCTGCCAGCGCCACTCGCCCTCCAAGTCCTTGTCGCTGGCGCCGAACCAGTACTGCCCTTGCGCCTTGCCGGCCAGGAAGTTCTTCTCGCCCTCGAAGGTGATGGTGGCCAGGTAGCCCTGCATGCCCTCGTAGGTGCGGGCCGCGGCGGCGGCTTTCGCGTCGGTCCAGCAAATGCCCGGGGCGCTGACGAACTCATAATAGTGGTACGTGGCCGGCGCGGCCCCCACCGGGCCCGTGCCCTCCACCGTGTAGGAGAAGGTGACGGGGCCCGCGAAGCCCGGCCGCGGGGTGTAGGTGTACGTGCCGTCCGGGTTGGTCACCAGCGTGCCCGCGCTGGGCTGGCCCAC
>NZ_JAFCUF010000038.1:0-1195 GCF_049896385.1 Hymenobacter sp. B1770 | reverse complement strand
GTTGTCGGGCCGGCGCTCGTACTCGATTTGGGCGTGCTTCAACGCCCAGTCCAACTCCCCGGTTTTGACGTAGGCGTAGGCCAGCTCGCGGTCGGCGTAATGGCCCAGTTGCTCGTTTTCGTCGGCTTCCTGGGCGGCTCCCGCCAGCATGGCGATGGATTCCTTGGCCATTTTCTCGGCTTCCGCCGGCTGCCCGTGGAGGCGGTAGAGGTCGGCCAACTCGTCGGCAAAGGCGTAGTCCTTGACCGTGGCGCGGGCCTGCTCGAGGTATTTGATCGCCGCCGGGTAGTCCCGGCGAGCGGCGGCCACCCGGCTCAGCCCGGCCAGGGCGTAGGCGTAGAACGGCCGCACCTGCAGCGACTGCTGGTACAAGTTCTCGGCTTGGTCCAACTCGCCGCGGTTCTCGTGGAGCTGGCCCAGTTGCACGCGGGTCCACTCGGTTTGCTCCAGGCCCACGTAGCCCGCCTCGGTGGCCATGCCCATGGCCTGGATGGCGCCGGGCACGTCGCCGTGGAGCTCGCGCAGGTAGCTGACGCGGGCGTACGCGCGCAGGTCGGGGCGTACCTGGTTCATCCGGTCGGCCATGCGCACGGCTTCGTCGTAGTGGCCCAGCTCCACGTGGGCATCGCACAGCAGGCCGTACACGTAGGCGCTGTAGGGGTTGATCTTGGCCGCTCGCTCGGCGAGGGCCAGGCCCTGCGCAAAGTGGTGCTGGGTCAGGCACAGGGAGGCTTGGGAACACAGCGCGTCGAAATTGTCGGGCTGGTCGGCCAGCACCTGCTCCAGTAGTTGCAGGGCCGCCGCGTCGTAGTACGGGTGGTCGCCGGTTACGCGGCCTTCCTGCAAGTAGGCCTGGGCCAGCAGCAACCGGCTTTGGTGGTCGTTGGGGTCCTGGCGCAGCTTGGCCCGCAGGCCCTGCACGGCCTTCTTGGTGTTCAGCCACTCGCCGCCCAGCGCCAAATCGCCCTGGCGGGCTTTGAGGGGCGGAACGGGCACCGGCGACGCGGACTTAAATAAGAAAATGGTCACCACCGCCGCGCCGAAGCCCAGCAGCAGGAAAGGGTACAGGTATTTGCGCATGGGATAAAGGGGGTTAGCGGCCAGAAGGAAAAGCGGGGCAGGCCACCCCGGCCCCCGCATCCGAGGGGTCGGGAACGCCCCCTCCGAAAAAAAAAGAGCCGCCGCCGACCTGAAC
>NZ_JAFCUF010000037.1:0-1196 GCF_049896385.1 Hymenobacter sp. B1770 | reverse complement strand
CTTGCAGCAGGAAAACACGGCGCTGCCCAAGTTCCGCCGCTTCGGCGGCTTCGGGGCGTACACCGAGGGCTGGGGCCTGTACGCCGAGTCGCTGGGCGCGGAGTTGGGCGTGTACACCGACCCCTACCAGCGGATGGGCGCCCTGAACACCGAGATTCACCGCGCCCTGCGCCTGGTTACGGACGTGGGCTTGCACACGGGCAAGCTGACCCGCGAGCAGGCCATCGCGTACCTGATGGCCAACGAGCCCATCGACGAGCAGCGCGCCACGGCCGAAGTGGAGCGCTACATGGCCAACCCCGGCCAGGCACTGAGCTACAAAGTCGGGCAGCTGAAAATCAGCGAGCTGCGCGCCCGCTACGAACAGCAGCTGGGCCGGAAGTTCGACCTGCGCGCCTTTCACGACGAGCTGCTGGCCGGCGGCGCCATGCCCCTGGCCGTGCTGGAACAGCGCATGGACGCCTGGGCCACCCGCCAGCGGTAATCCGCCGCCGGTGACCAACGGGCCGGTCGCGTAACGCCCAGCTAACAGGAGCCGACGTGCCGGACAAAGGTTCTGTGCGGGAATTTGTCTAATTTGAAGAGGAGATGACTCCATTTCATGGCGCTCCTACCTGTTTAGCAAAACGGTCCGATGCGCATTTTTAGTATCGCCCTCGACCGGATAGACGACCGCAGAACGGAAAACAAGGCCTTGTCCCGCTTATTTCGGGCGCAAAAGGCCCCCCGGGGCCCGGCACAGCCGTGTTTTTAACACGCCTAGTGGTTTTAAAAGTGGTTTTAACATGGCGTGTACATGGTTTTAACCCTGTTCACGCCATTTGGGCCCTGGTTTTAACCATGTTAAAACCAAAAGGGGGGTGGTTTTAACATGGTTAAAACAAAAAGGGCAGGTGGTTTTAACACGGCGCCGCCCCAGGGCCAACTGGCAGGGCGACTGTTTTCTGTCGGTGCGCCTCGAACGCCACCCCCGGCAACGCGCGCAGCTCGTGTCCGATAATTGCCTCACGGCGCACGCCGACGGCACCTTCGGGCACGGCGGCATTCTGTACCAGGTTTCGGGCGGCCAGTAACCCCCGCCTGAAAGGCCGTCGTGCTTGGCCCGGCGTTTACGCAAAGGGTCGGAAGGTAAACGCAGCAATTCAGTTTGAGGAGCGTAAGGACTACTCCCTTCCCAGAAGGTGCTTGGGCTCGGC
>NZ_JAFCUF010000036.1:0-1204 GCF_049896385.1 Hymenobacter sp. B1770 | reverse complement strand
AGAATGCCCGCGATGGGCTCTACCACAAGAACGTGCACACCATCGCGCTGCAGCTGCCGATTAGCAAACTGCAGAAAATCGGCAAAAGCGGCGCCGGAGCGCGCAATATTTTGGACCCGGACTACGTCATCGGCGTGTGGGCTTCCACTAGCCGCCCGGCGTTGAAGACGCTGGTCGCCCCCGACGCCAACGGCAACACGACCGGCGCCCAAACCGTGTCGGGCAACTACGTGCAGATCTCGCGCCTGGGGATGCCGCTGACCAACGAGGTGATCAACCCCATTGGCCAGAAGGATGAGTTTAATGCCCGGACGCCTTACACCGAGAACGCCGCGTTCCAGAGAAATTTTACCAACCCGGAGCTAGGCCTGTACATGGCCGACAACATGCCCATGAACGGGGCCGCCCCCAAACCCGCCGGCCAGACCTACTTCGGCGAGGCGATACCCGGTTTTGCGCCCCTGCGCATTCAATCCAAATCGTTGGCTGGCAGCCCCGTGCTGGGGGCCAGCTTCCCCGGCTTTGACTTCCGCAACGGCGCCAATGGCCTGTCGGTGCTGAGCCCCGCGCAGCGCGCCGGCACCGTGTTCGCCGACCCCACGTTCGGCCCCGTCCTGCTGCAGCGCGGCATGCCCCGCTCGGTCGACCTGCTCCCCGTCTTTCTGACGGGGGTGCCCAACATGCGGCCCTACCAGCTGGCTACCGGCAAAAACGGCAACCCCCTGGCGGCCGGCAAACCGTTCATCAACTTCCTGCCCGTGGTGGGGGACATGCTGCGCCTGAACATGGCCGTGCCCGCTACGCCCCGCAACTCGGCTGACTTCAGCTCGGAAGGCCTGCTGAAGGCCGCGGCCCTGGGCCTAACCGACATGCGCTACAACGCCAGCAACGCCCTGCAAGCCATCCCCAACATGGACGGCTTCCCCAACGGTCGCCGGCTGGAAGATGATGTCGTTGACATTGAGCTGAAAGCGGTGAGTGGCGTGGTGCTGGCCGTTCTAGGCTTGTACTATGACGACTATACGCCGGCCTCTGCCAGTCCGGTGACCCCGCAGTTCGCCCGCGTCCTCAACTTCACGACCGGCATCGAGCGGAATGATACGACGTTCAAGGCGGCTTTCCCGTACGTGCAGTCCCCCTGGTCGGGAGTCAAGGCCCAGAACACGGACCTCTCGCAGTACCAGCGGAGCGGGGGGGGCACGTC
>NZ_JAFCUF010000035.1:0-1257 GCF_049896385.1 Hymenobacter sp. B1770 | reverse complement strand
ATTGCCTGTATGCGCTGCAGGCCACGATTCCGCACTTGTCGCGCTCGGCCCTGCACCGCTGCTTCCAACGCCACGGCATCAGCCGCCTGCCCCTCGCCGAAGACGGGCAAAGCCGGCCAAAGAAGAAATTCAAGGACTACCCCATCGGCTACCTGCACGTCGATTTTGCGGAAGTGCAGACCGAAGAAGGCCGACAGTATCTCTTCGTGGCCATCGACCGCACCAGCAAGGTGGCCTTTGCCGAGCTGCACCCCCGCGCCAAACGGGTCGTAGCCGCTGAATTTCTGCGGCGCGTGCTCGACAAGCTGCCCTACAAAGTGCACACGGTCCTGACCGATAACGGCGTCCAGTTCACGCCGCAGGCCCACCAGTTCCTGCCGGGTGGGCACAGTTTTGACCGCATCTGCCGCCAATACGGCGTGGAGCACCGCCTGACCAAACCAGCGCACCCGTGGACCAACGGCCAGGTCGAGCGCATGAACCGCACCATCAAAGAAGCGACCGTTCAGCGCTTTCACTACCAGAACACCGACGAGCTAAACGAGCACTTGCAAGCCTTTTTGCTCGCCTATAACCACGCCAAGCGCCTGAAGACCTTGCGCGGGCTCACCCCACACGAATTCGTGTGCGCCCAATGGCAGGCCAACCCCACTATCTTTACCCGAGACCCGACCCACCTCACGCTGGGACTATACATTTAGCAGGCTGATGCCGATAAGCAGGAAAATAATGGTCATGGCAGTGAGCGATGTAGAGACGCGACCCTTGGCTACGCCGACCTTCGGTTCGCGTCTCGGCGTTGAATGATGTTTGCACGATGTCTGAACGGCGTGGTCCCGGAGACGCGAAGGGTCGCGTCTCTACATCGTTAATGAATTCCGATTACAGCCCGCGGCGGTGCGCGGCGTAGCGCACCAGCAGGGTAGCAAACACCATCACACTGAGCGAACTGATTGGCATGAGGATGGCCGAGGCAATGGGCGTGAGCAGGCCCTGCACTGCTAGGCTCAGGCCGATGCCGTTGTAGCAAAAGGAGAGCCCAAACGTGGCCAGCACGATGAAGCGGCAGTCGCGGGCGAAGCGCAGGATGGTGGCCAACCGACCAAAGCTGCCTGCTTCCAGAATGGCGTCGCAGGCGGGGGAGAAGTTGGTGAGCGTCTCGGTGAGGGCAATGCCGACGTCGGCCCGCTGCAGGGCGGCGGCGTCGTTGAGGCCGTCGCCTACCATCACCACGCGCCGGCCCTGCTGCTGCAAGTT
>NZ_JAFCUF010000034.1:0-1264 GCF_049896385.1 Hymenobacter sp. B1770 | reverse complement strand
AATCCAACGCGCCGTTTTGAGTAGCGCGCCGAAAAGCAGAAAAACGAGTATCAATATGGCTACGGCGCGCATGCGGGGCCACGACCGCGCGTAAGAACGGGCTATGACTGCCGCTTTATGGATTTGCGCAAACCGTTTGGCGTAGGCCGCAAACCAGAAGGCCAGCCCGGCCAGGGCCAGCCAGAAGAGCGGGTGGGTGGGAATGTGTAAGCAAGTGACAAGGAGCACGACGGCCCCTAAACTGGGCCACCCCACCGCATAAAGCAAGAACACGCTCATGCCGCCAGCAAAGTTGAATCGATAAACCAAGGGTGAGAGGTAGGACGAGAGCACGAGCAACGCATTCATAGCCCAGTGATAGGCTCCTTCAACTGAATGGCCGCGTTTACCTTCGGACCGTTTCGCTAAACAGATTTTCAGACAACCAGAACAATGCAAAGTTTGACCGAATCCTTTATGATGCAGTGCCGGGAGAACTTTTCACGAGGCATTACGCCCTCTGGTCCCGGCGCAGAAACCGCGAAACAAGCCCTTGTGGCCCTGTTTCGCAGCCTCACTGTGGCCGACCAAATCGAAACATTTGTAGGCTTTTTACAAGAATACCATTATTACATCAATCTGTGGGCCGCTCATCTGCTCGTTGAACACTATCGCCCCGATGAGCCAACCCGACAGCTGTGTATGGAAACGATTGAAAGGCATACTATAGTCACGCTAAATCCAAAGGTGGCACAGGAGGAGCTAGAGTGGTTGAGGGGTCAGGTCCAATCTTAAACGCTCCTTTAACTGAATGGCCGCGTTTACCTTCGGACCGTTTTCCTAAACGGAGGTGCTATCCCACATTGCCTGCGCTTGGCGGTGCTCCGGGGGCTGGTGCCTACCTTGCCGGCCCGGATTTCCCCTCCTCCCCCGCCATGATTCTTGGCAAACTGTTGCTCGCGGCGTTCCTCGTGACGTTCAATTTTTACGCCGCCCGTTCCCTCGGGAAGGCCGAAACGTTCGGCCTGGCGGCCTGGCGGTTCCTGCTCCTGTTGGGGGCCTTGCTGGCGTTGAGCTTCGTGCTGGCCCAGACCCCGCTGGCGCTGTATGCCGAGCTGGCCGTAACCAGCTTTGGCCTGATGATCTTCGTTCTCCTCCTCACCTCCACGTTTATGACCCCCTCCTACGCCACGCTTCCGCCGCGCCTCGCGCCGCAAGCGCGGCGGTGGTACGCGCTTTTTGTGCTGGTCGGCATCCCCAGCCTGGGCTCCTTTTTGCAACTCCT
>NZ_JAFCUF010000033.1:0-1318 GCF_049896385.1 Hymenobacter sp. B1770 | reverse complement strand
CACGTCGCGCTGGGCTATTGTTTTCTATTTATCGGTTACCTCACCGTAGTGGTCAACTCGGTGTATCAAGGCGGCTACTACGCGGCCACTACCTGGTGGCTGGGGCTGTGCGGCGTGATGGGTTCCTTTCTGCTGGGCCGCCGGGCGGGGCTGCTTTTCTTCGGCCTGGGCTTGGCCACAGCCGTGACCTTGTGGCTGCTGGAGCAACAGCATTACGTGTTTCCGAACTTGGTGCCGGCTGACAAGGCCCAGTTCTGGCACCTCGACATCCTGGCCGGGCTCATGCTGATTTTGCTGGTGGTGGCGCTGGTGTTCGACCAGATCAACACCACCGCGTTGCGCGTCATTAGCGCGCAAAACGACCTGCTCTCGGAGCGCACTGCTCAGCTCGAGCAGTCGCTAGCCGACTTGCGCGCAACCCAGGCCCAGTTGGTGCAGCAGGAGAAGATGGCCTTCCTGGGCGAGCTCACAGCCGGCATCACCCACGAACTGCAGAACCCGCTCACCTTCATGAAGAACTTTGCCGAGGTGAGCACCGGCCTGGTGGACGACATGGCCGGCACCCACGCCGCCGGCCTGGAGGGCGACATCCGGGCCGGGCTGAAGCAAAACCTGTGCGAAATCAGCCAGCACGGGCAGCGGGCCACGGCCATCATCCAGGGCATGCTGGAGCACGCGCGCGGGCACCGGCCGGTGCGAGCCCACCCCGCTCAACGGGCTGGTGGAAGACAGCCTGCGCCTGGCCTACCAGGGCCTGCGCGCCAAAGACCGTGCCTTCCACGCCCACCTGACCACCGCGCTGGACCAGGCCCTGCCCCGGGTGGCGGTGGTGCCGCAGGACCTGGTCCGGGCGCTCATTAATCTATTCACCAACGCCTTTCACGCCGTGCGCCAGCGCCAGCAAGCGGGCGAGGCCGCTTACCACCCCGCCGTGTGGGTGCACACCCGCACGGGGCCGGGCGGCGTCGAAATCTGCATCGCCGACAACGGCCCGGGCATGAGCGCGGCCGTGCAGGCGAAGATTTTTCAGCCCTTTTTCACCACCAAGCCCCTGGGCGAGGGCACGGGCCTGGGCCTCTCGCTCGCGCACGACATCATCGCCCAAGGCCACGGCGGCACGCTCACCGTGGAGAGCCAGGAAGGCCAGGGCACCACCTTTCGCGTCGGCTTGCCCCTAAACGGATCGGCGTAACGTCCACTACGCAAAAGGCTCCTTTCACCAAACAGCCCGCGTTTACAGCACCACCGTGGCTGTTGCAGAACTCAGCGCCCTGCGCTCCAGAAGCCGTGTACTCACTCGGCACCTTCCTAAAACGTG
>NZ_JAFCUF010000032.1:0-1353 GCF_049896385.1 Hymenobacter sp. B1770 | reverse complement strand
CGCAACGGCATACACCAGCTGCCCGAGCAGATTGGGCGTTGTGGGCGCTGCGGTGGGTATGGCAATGTCCCGAATGTCGAACGGGGCACCGGTAGTAAAGGGGGCCACGGCCGCCTGAATAATGGGCCGCCGTACCGTGGCTGCGCCGGTGCTAAGATTTAGGTTGTAGAGGTTGCTGGCCGAGGTGCCGGCTGCGCCGGGCTTGGTCACCTCCATCAAATAAGCTTCGTTGGCTGAGCCGGTGAAGTAGATATCAACGCTAAGAATGGCCTCGGGGTCAATGGGGCTGCCATCGAGCGTGATGGTGCCCATAGTGTTCAGGCTGCCCTCATTCGGCGGAATCTGCGTGGCTAGGATGCCTGCACCCACTGTGGGGCGCATGTCAATGTCGTAGAGCGTGGTGCTGGTGCTGCCAAGGTAAGAATTGGTGTAAGCCACGGCGCCCACCATTGGGTCCTTGCCCAGGTTGGCATCGCCCGCAGTCCGGTAGGCCAGGGGGCCGTCCTGGGCGGCAAGGCCGCCGGTGTTGGGGTTGAGGCGGTAGTTGGCATCGTTGGTGCTCACCACCCGGATGCGGTCGACGGTGGGGTTGAAGTCGAAGCCAATGCGCTCGGTGGCGCCGCCCAGCGCAAGGGTAATGGGGCCGTTGCCCACGGCAGTGCCTACACCCGTGGTAGGATTGAGTTTGTAGAGCCGCGCCTCGCTGTTGGCGGCATTATAGCCAAGGGCATACAGCTCCCCCGTGTTGGGGCGGTAGTCCATGCCCACCAGTCGCTGGCCTGCAGCCACTCCGGAAATGGGAGTGGCTATAGGTCCAATCGTACTGGTAGCCCGGTCAATGGCAACAATGCCCTGGTCGCCCACGGCTGCTCCCGGGAAAAAGGTGTTGCTGGAAGGAATGGCTTGGCTCACTGTTCCCAAGCCGTAAATAGTGCTTTGGGCCTGCGCGGCCGAGCTACCGAATACCAGCGCTACTCCCAGCGCAGTGCCTAGTACCCGATGTAGCCGCTGGCCAGAAGGTAGCAGCGAAAGTAGGTGTGTCAACATAAATGGAGAGAAAAGGGTAAGCAGAAAATTGCGATGATATGGTGGCGCTAATTCGCCGATGGCGAGACTACGTTATTTTTCAATTCGCAGCCATGAATTTCTTGAAATAACTGGCTTTAATTCAAAAATCAGTTCTCGCAGCCTTATTCCTACTCAAACATAATTGGCGTTGGCAACAAAAAAAGCCCCGGCTGATACAGCTGGGGCTTTTTTTATTACGGGTCAGGAGGCACAGGCTTCCATTGCCAGGGGTTACTCGACAACGAGTCGTTTGGCGACGAGCCCGTGGGCGGTGCGGGCGAGCAC
>NZ_JAFCUF010000031.1:1103-1371 GCF_049896385.1 Hymenobacter sp. B1770 | reverse complement strand
CATCCACGGCATGTGCAGCCCCGCCGAGTTGGCCAAGAAGTTCGCCGCGGCGCTCAAAGACTCCAAGCTGCTGCCGGCCAACCAGCCCCAGCCGAGCGGGGGCGCAACGGCTGCCCAGCCCGGCAACAATGCCTCGCCGGCCGCGGGCCCGCCCACTGGCAAGGAGCTGTTCGATATTCCCGCCTTGGACAAGCTCGTTGGTTATCAAGGCGTGGTCAACGGCCCCACCTATAAGTACACGGTGGGCCGGGCCGACCTGCAATCCCTG
>NZ_JAFCUF010000031.1:0-1093 GCF_049896385.1 Hymenobacter sp. B1770 | reverse complement strand
GATTTCCTGGGCCGCGTTTGCCGGCAAGCAGGCCGACAGCCACATTGCCGGCGACATTGCCATGCTCGAAGCCGAAGTAAACCCGGTCATTAAGGCCCTGCGAGCGCATAACCTGGAAGTGGTGGCCGTGCACAATCACATGCTGTTTGACCAGCCCCGCATGATGTTTCTGCACTACTACGGCCGGGGGCCGGCGGCGCAACTAGCCCAAGGCTTCCGCGCGGCGCTGGACCAGCTGGGCAAAGTCAAAGGCAATGCGCAGAGAATGCCGATGAAGCATTAGGCCCGTTAGGCGGCAGGAATTTGCCAAGCTGGGGGTTCGTTTACAAAAACAGTCCGACAAGCGGCCTGCGCTACTCCGCCGGGTGACGGCGCTGGAGCATCAGGTAATCCAGGTAGTAAAACAGCTTCACGGACACCGCGTTGTTATGCGCCGTGTTTAGCGTGTTGTTTAAATTGGCGAAGTAGCGTGGCGTCGCCTCTTCGGCCTGCAAAAAGCGCGTCCCCGCGTTTTTCCAGACAATGCTCAGCTGCGAGCCGGGCGCAAACCACCACGAGAAGACGGCGTCCACATTGAAGGCGTTGAACGTATTGTCCCGGTTGCGCCGGTAGGCCACCGGCTCTTCTTGGCCCTGTTCACCCAGGCGCGAAAAGTCGCGGTACTGCACGCTGCTTACGTAATGGCGGGTGCGCACGGTCAGCGACATGCGGTTGGTGAACGTGTAGTTGCCCGACACGGTATTGGTCACCGTGGACACCCGGCGGCGACCTAAAATCACCTGGCCCAGAAAGGCTGTGTCCAGGGGCTCGGCGCGGCTGAGCCCCCCGGCGTAGCCAATCTGGTTGTGGCGCACCTGCCAGTCGGCGCTGTAGCGGAAGTTGAGCTGGTTGCTCACACGGTAACGTGGACTCACCGTCACCCCGAAGTCGCGGCGATTCGTCCGGCCCGGCTCCCGGGCAAAAAAGCGGTGGCCCAGGTTGACGTCCAGGGCCAGGGGCCGGCGGTAGTCCGAAGAAAGGTGAAACCCTTGCCCCACCGAGGTCGGCACCTGCACGTACACGCGCCCGAACTGCGTCCGGCCCACCCGCGGCT
>NZ_JAFCUF010000030.1:0-1397 GCF_049896385.1 Hymenobacter sp. B1770 | reverse complement strand
TCATCGGCATCTACCGGGGCGATAACCGCTACAACGACCGGTTGCCCAACGACCAAACGCGTGCGTTCCGGGAGCAGCAACGGCAGGCCTACGGGCAGCACCTAACGTCGCTGCACGCTTTGACCGCGCCACGCTCTCCGCCGAGGACCGGGTCAGCTACGACGTCTTCGACTTCCTGCTGAAAGACCGGTTGGACGGGCTAAAACAGAATCTGTGGTTGCTGCCGTTCACCCAATTCTTGGGGACGCCCATCGACCTGGCCCAGTTGGGGTCCGGTACGGGCGCCCAACCCTTTAAAACCGTCCAGGACTACGACCACTGGCTGGGCCGGGTGCACGGCTTTCCGGTGTGGGCCGATTCCGCCATTGCCAACTTTCGCCAGGGCCTGAAAGCCGGCGTGGTACTGCCCCGGGCGCTGGTCGTGAAGATGATTCCGCAGCTGGACGCCCTGCTCGTCGCCGATCCCACCCAGAGCCTGTTTTACGGGCCCATTGCCAAGCTGCCCGAGACGCTGCCCGCTGCCGACAAAGCCCGCCTGGCCAGTGCCTACCAGCAAGCCATCCGCACCGACCTGGTGCCGACCTACCAGAAGCTCAGCACCTTTCTCAAAACGGAGTACTTGCCCCGGGCCAGCAGCACCGCCGGCCTGGGCGCGCTGCCCGGCGGGCGGGCGGCCTACCGCTACGCCGCGCAAAAAAACACCACCACCGCCACGCCGCCCGAGGCCATTTACCAGACCGGCCTGCGCGAAGTGAAACGCCTCCGGGCCGAGATGGAAGCCGTGAAAAACCAGGTGGGCTTCCAAGGCGACCTGCCGGCCTTCTTCGCCTACCTGAAGAACGAGCCCAAGTTCCGGCCCTACAAAACGCCGCAGGAAGTGCTCGCTGGCTTGGAGGCCGTTCACCAACGCATCGCGCCGAACCTGAACAAGCTGTTTGGCCGCACGCCCCACACGCCGTTCGAAATGCGCCAGTTCGAAGCGCACCGCACCGCGACGGCGGCGGCGCAGTATTTAGCTGGTTCGCCCGATGGCACGCGGGCGGGCATTTTCTACGTGCTCATCCCCGACGCCACCCAGTACAACACCGTGGCGTACCCGGGCCTGGAGGCCTTGTTCCTGCACGAAGCCATTCCGGGGCACCACTACCAAATTTCCTTACAACTGGAAAACGCCGCCCTGCCCAAATTCCGAAGCGCCGGGCAGTACAACGCCTACACGGAAGGCTGGGGGCTGTATTGTGAGTCGCTGGGCAAAGAGCTGGGCCTCTACACCGACCCGTACCAATACGCCGGCGCCCTGGGGTTTGAAATGCACCGGGCCATCCGGTTGGTGGTCGACGTGGGCCTGCATGCGAAAGGCATGAGCCGAGAAGAAGCCATCCAATACATGATGGACA
>NZ_JAFCUF010000029.1:1131-1412 GCF_049896385.1 Hymenobacter sp. B1770 | reverse complement strand
CCAATGGTCAGGAAGCTGCGGGTGAAGGTGGTGTTGGCGTCGGCGTAGAAGTTGCTTCGTTGGTACCGCCTCGGGAAGTAAAGCAGGTCGTAGCTCGTTCCCCAGAACACATTCAGGTTGTTCACTTTCCAGAACGGCTTGAACTTGCGGTAACCAAAATTGAGGCTTTGCGACACGGAGTTGTTGGCTTGCAGCAGCCCCAAATCGTTCGGGTCGTAGGTGTCCGACTCGGCCCCGTGGCGCACGTTCCAGGTGAAGTTGCCGCCGATTTTGCCCGCTTC
>NZ_JAFCUF010000029.1:0-1121 GCF_049896385.1 Hymenobacter sp. B1770 | reverse complement strand
AGTGTACCCGTCGGGGTTGACAATCGGGGCCTCGCTCTCAAACGCTTGGCCGCGCCGCCGGGAGTACACCAGGCGGCCGTTCACGGCGTAGGCATTTTTCTTATTGGCAAACCGAAACAGGCCCCCGGTTACGTTGGCGTCGTACGTGCGGCCTTTGCGCGTGACGTTGGTGTTCACCAGGCTCACGTACGAGTTGTTCTTGAGCGATTGGTCCAGGACGAACACGTTGTAGTTGGAAAAAGGCTGGGTCAGCAGCGTCCGCTGCTGGCCCAGGCTGTCGCGCACGGTGGCGTGGATATCGCCGGAGAGGGCGTTGAAGACGCCCACGCCCAGCCCCTGGGCGGTCCGTCCCGATACCTTGGCGGCGCCGAGCAACCGGGTTTCGTCGGGGTTGTCCAGCAACTGTTCGCCCCGCGCCAGTTGCGCCTGCGCCCGCCCAAAACCCAGCGGCTGGGCCCCGACGCGCCGCGAATAAAAGAGATTGCCTTTGTTGACGAGCTCGGTGCCCTCGGTAAAAAACGGCCGGTTTTCGTTGAACTGCACCTCAAAGGGCGAGAGGTTGAGCACCACGTTGTCGGATTGCGCCTGCCCGAATTCCGGCATGATGGTGGCGTCCAGGGTGAAGCACTCGTTGAGGCCGTACTTGAGGTCGGCCCCGGCGTTGAAGCGGGCGGTAGCGTTCCGTTTGCCCGGCTCGTTGTGGGGAAAGTGGTTCACGTACGTGGAGACAAAGGGCGTGAGCGACAGGCGCAGGGGCGGCTGCACGTTCCGGATGCCACGCAACTCCCCCCACTGGTTCACGAAGCCGTTCACGGAGGGCTTCACCTCGTTCCAGGTGAAGTGCTGCCGGTCCCGTTCGCGCTGCCGCCCGAAGTTGAGCCCCCAGACCTGCTCGGGGTCGCCGTTGAAGCGGATGGCCGAGAAGGGGATGCGGAGCTCGGCCACCCAATCGGGGCCCTGCCGCGTGGTGCGGCTGTCCCACACCGCGTTCCAGCCGAAGTCATCGCCGGCGGGGGAGTAGCGGACATCGAGCTGCACGCCGCTGGGCGTGACGAAGAACCCGTAGCCGTTGAGCTGGTCGTGGTAGGTGTCCAGGAAAATGGCGAAGAAGTCGGTGTTGC
>NZ_JAFCUF010000028.1:1109-1427 GCF_049896385.1 Hymenobacter sp. B1770 | reverse complement strand
GGTTTTGAAGGGCTTGAACTGCGGGGCGGTGCGCAGGTGCTCGAAAAAGGCGTTCAGGTCGCCCGCGAAGCCGACCTGCTGTTTGATCGCCTCCATCTCGGTGCGAATGCGCTGGACTTCGGCCAGGCCGGTCTGGTATATCTGCTCCGGGGTGCGGGTCGTGGTGGTGCTGGCCTGCACGGCGTGGGCGTAGCGGGCGGCGCCCTGCGGCAGCGCCCCGATCCCGCTGCTGGCGCGGGCTTGGGGCAGGTAGTCGGTTTCGAGGAAGTCGGCCAGCCGCGGGTAGGGCCCGGCCAGGGCGCGGCGGATGGCCTGATC
>NZ_JAFCUF010000028.1:0-1099 GCF_049896385.1 Hymenobacter sp. B1770 | reverse complement strand
GGCGCGCCTTATCGGCGGCCGTGAAGCTGGCTGGAAAGGTTTTGACCGGGCCGTAGAACAGGCTGGTGGCCGGATCGGCGCCGGCTTTGGCCAGGGTGCGCAGTTGGCTCACCATTTTGGGCACCAGGGCCTTGGGCAGCACCACGCCGGCCCGGATGCCCTGGCGGAAGTTGGCGATGGCCGAATCCGTCCAGGCGGGAAAGCCGCGGACCCGGCTTAGCCAGTGGTCGTAGTCCGGCACGGTCTTGAAGGGCTGCGCGCCGGTGCCCGCCCCGAGCTGGGCCAGGGCAGTTGGCAGGCCGCCGGACTGGTCAAAGGGCATCATCCAGTCGTTGAACACACTGCCCGCCAGGCGCTGGTTCAGCGAATACGCCAGGATGTCGTAGCTGGTCTGGTCGGCGGCGTTGAGGCGGGCGCGCTCCAGCCGGCGCAGCTGGGCGAGGGAGCGGTGGTAGAAGGCGCGCACCGTTTCGCGCCGGGCCCGGGTCTGGTCGTTGGGCAGCTGGTCGTTGTAGCGGTGGTCGCCTTGCGCCGTGGCCCCGAGCGGAAACAGCCGGGCCACTTCTTCCGAGTACGCCTCGAACAGGGCCGCCAATGGAGCGGACGGCGGGGCGGGGGTTTGGGCCTTGGCGGCGGGGGCGGGTTTGCGCGGCTGCGCCCGCAGGGGAAGCGGCGCGGCGGCCAGCACGGCCGCGGCCGCCAGGGCCAACAGGTAGGGGTGTTTCATGAACGGGAGCCGGATAAGCGCAGGGGCGAAAACAAGGGTAACGGCACAAGGTACCGCCAAACGGGCGACATGTGGGAAGACGCCAGCGGTAAAATAAGGCATGCTATCCGGCAGGTCCCCGACGCCAAAAGTTACCGGTAGAGCCGCACCTCAACGATGCGTATTTTAAATGCTCCTTCAACTGAATGGCTGCGTTTATCTTCGGACCGTTTCGCTAAACGGTGGTGCCGTAAACGCGCGCCACCGTTAGTTGACGGAGGATTCGCGCGGTGACGGTCCCGCCCAAAGCATGGGTTCTATTGCGCGGGTCGTACCATGGGCTGACCAAGGGCAAGGCGGCTAACAAGCCCGGGCCGGGCCGTTCGGGCGCCT
>NZ_JAFCUF010000027.1:0-1529 GCF_049896385.1 Hymenobacter sp. B1770 | reverse complement strand
CTGGAAACCACGTATTTCATGCAGGTTGACAACCCCACCCTCTTTGAAGCCGTTGCCGCGGGGGAGGAGCCGCCCGGTGGTCCACTTCGGCTCATCGGTGGCGCCGTTTGGCGGAACCGTCCGGTATCGGTTGATGGACTCGTCGAATGTTCGTTTTGCTTTTTAAACTTCCGTTTAGTAGTGCATCATGACCACTACCCGGCCACCAACCACCCCGAGCAACCCACCAGGAAAGCTCTTTTTCACCCAACTCCGCTGTGGTGTAGTTACCTCGCTGACCTGGGCAGGGTCACGGTCAAAGTGGTGCCGACACCGGGTAGGCTTTGCACGGCGACGGTGCCCCCGGCGTTTTCCACCATGCGCTTGACCATGTAAAGGCCCATGCCGGAGCCCTCGACGTGGTCGTGCAGGCGGGTGAACAGGTCAAACATCTGTCCCTGCTGGACCTCGGTCAGACCCAGGCCGTTGTCCTGCACGTCGAGTACCACGGCAGTGTCGGTGCTGCGGCAGCGCAGCTGCACGTGGGGCGGGCAGCCGGGACGCTGGCATTTGACGGCGTTGCTAAGCAGATTGTAGACGATGCTGCGCAGGTTCTGCGGCGCAAAGGAAATCTGGGGGCACCCGGCCACTTCCACCGTGAGGCGGGCGTCGGCGGCGGCCAGGGGCGTGGCCAAATCCAGGCGGATGGCTTCTACCAGGGTGGCCAGGTCCACGGTTTCGGCGGGCTGGGTCTGGCCCCGCTGGAGTCGGGACACGTCGGTGAGTTGGGCGATGGTGAGCTGGAAGCGCGCCACGGCCTCCTGCATCATGGCCAGCAGCTGCGGTATCAGCGGGTCGGGGGTGGTAGCCAGCTGTTCCTGCAGGGTCTGAACCAAGCCTTCCAGGTTAATGATGGGCTCGCGTAGGTCGTGGCTGGCGGCGTAGACGAACGTGTCGAGGTCGGCGTTGGTACGCGTCAGGTGGATGTTGCTCTCGGACAGGGCCGCATTGGCCAGCTCCGTGTCGACGTGAGCTACCTGCAGGGTGGCGTAGGCGGCGGTCAGTTCGTCGTTGGCTTGAGCCAGGTGCTGGCGGGCGGCCACCTGCTCGGTCACGTCGGTGCCGAACACGGAGATGCCGGCCGGCCGGCCGGCTTCCTCGAAGCGGTGATAGGTGAAGTTGAAGTAGTGCCGCTGGGCGGGCCCCCCGCCGGGCTGGTCCAGGTCGGCGGGCACCTCGGTGCCCACGTGGGGCTCGCCGGTTTGGTAAACCCGGTCGAGCAAGGCCACGAAGCCCTGCGAGGCGGCGTCGGGCAGTACAGCGGCCAAGGGCTGGCCGATGAGCTGGCGGCCCGGAAACACCCGTTCCTGGGCCGCGTTGCAATACTCAAAGCGGTGCTCGGGTCCCCGCAGGAGGGTAAGCAGGGCCGGGGTTTGCTCGAACACTTGGTGGAACGCTTCGCGCTCGTCCAGCTGCCGCTGGGTGGCGGCCAGCGCGTCGGCCTGCAGGGTTTCGTTGAGGCGCCGGGCCAGTACGGCCTCGGTCACGTC
>NZ_JAFCUF010000026.1:0-1553 GCF_049896385.1 Hymenobacter sp. B1770 | reverse complement strand
TGAGGCCGCCACCGGCTTTTGGCTCAACGGCCAAAACCTCAAAATCAAGGGCGTGTGCCTGCACCACGACGCCGGCGCCTTGGGCGCGGCTGTGCCGTTGCGGGCCTGGGAGCGCCGCCTCGAGCTGCTTAAGCAAGTCGGCGTCAACGGCATCCGAACGGCCCACAACCCGATGGCCCCGGAGTTTTTGGACCTCTGCGACCGGATGGGCTTCCTGGTGCTCGACGAAACATTTGACACCTGGACGGCGGCCAAGAACCACGCCGAGCAGGGCTACAACCGGCTTTTTAAGGATTGGTGGCGGGCCGACACCCGCGACATGGTGCGCCGCGACCGCAACCACCCCAGCGTGGTGCTCTACAGCGTAGGCAACGAAATACGCGACAACCTGGACAGCCCGGCGGGCTTTCAGCTGTACAAGGACCAGCAGGACCTGGTGCACCAAACCGACCCGACCCGCCCGGTAACCATGGCCCTGTTCCGCCCGGGGCAGAGCAAGGTGTACGAAAACGGCTTCGTGGAAACCATGGACGTGGTGGGGCAAAACTACCGCGACGCCGAGTTGGTGGCCGCCCACGAGGCCAAGCCCACGCGCAAGGTCATCGGCACCGAAAACGGCCACGAGCTGCCCGCTTGGCTCTTCCTGCGCGACAAGCCGTACCTGGCCGGGCAGTTTTTGTGGACGGGCTTTGATTATCTCGGGGAAGGCACCTGGCCCGAAATTGCCAACGGCCAGGGCTTGTTCGACCGCACGGGCGGTTGGCGCCCCGTGGGCTACCAGCGCCAAAGCTGGTGGAGCGAAAAACCGATGGTGCGCCTCGTGCGCAAAGCCGAAAACGCCGGCGCCGGCGAGTGGGTGGCCAACTGGACGCCCACCGACTTCGACACGTACGACGACGCCAAGGTGCAGGTGTACAGCAACTGCGACGAGGTGGAGCTGTTTCTCAACGGCAAATCCCTGGGCACGAAGCCCAAGCCCGCCGACGATGCGCCCCGTGCCTGGGACGTGACGTTTGCCAAGGGCGCCCTGCGCGCCGTGGCCCGCAACCGAGGCAAGGAAGCTGCCGCCGACGAGCTGACCACCGCCGGTCCGCCCGCCCGCCTCGTGCTGAGCACGGACCGCCCGCGCCTGGCCCACGACTGGGACGACGTGGCCTACGTCACGGCCCGCGTGGTCGACGCCAACGGCGTGCTCTGCCCCAATGCCGACCTGCCGGTCACTTTTCGCGCAAGCGGGCCGGGCGCGGTCGTGGCCGTCGACAACGGCAACATCGCCAGCCACGAGCCCTACCAGGCCCTGGCGCGCCAAGCCTACCAGGGGCAGTGCATTGCCATCGTGAAGGCCAACGCCCCCGCCGGCAAAATCACGCTCAGCGCCGCCGCGCCCGGCCTCGCCCCGGGCACGCTGACGCTGGACGCGGCGCCGGCCCGCACCAAATAAGGCCGCGCGGTTTCATCCCCCTTCCCGCCTCCGATTCCCCCAAGCCCCATGCACTACCTGCCCCACCCCGCCCGCTACCACGACATGCCCTACCGCCGCTGCGGCCGCAGCG
>NZ_JAFCUF010000025.1:0-1647 GCF_049896385.1 Hymenobacter sp. B1770 | reverse complement strand
AAGCTGGCCAAGCAGGCCGGCGCACCCTGGACCAGCGCGTGGAGCCGCTGGCGGTGCGCCGCCGCGTCGGCCGCCGGCCGGGCTATGCTGCGATAAGCAAGGTTGGTGTTCGGCACAGCATTACGCCCTAAACGGCGGGCAAACAGAATTTTCTGTAAGGTACGTTCCAAGCAGGCGGAAACCCCCGCGGCGCGTTGGGCAGCAGCTCCCGGCCGACGGCCGACACCCCGCGTTAAGCGCCCTTACCCGGGTTGAGGGGCCGGTATTGATGTGCGCACGGGTCCCATGGTCGGGTAGCCGCGGCCGAATTTAAACGGGCCCGCCGGGGGCCGCCACCTTTCCGGCGCGGTACTTCCGCACCCTGGGTGGTGGCAGCCCGGTCAGGCGGCCGGGTGGGGCTGCATTTTCTGCTGAAACTGCAGGTCGCCGCTGAGCGCCTCGTGCTTGAGAATGGAGTCGTGCACGACGCGGGCCTGCTGGCCGGCCTTTTCGGCTTTCTGAAAAAACAGTTTAGCCACGGCCGGCTCCTCGTTTTCCTGGTAGTGGGTGCCCAGGTTATCGAGCAGCATGCTGGTTTCCTCCAGGCCCCGCATGGATTGATAGAGCAACTTTCCACCGACTGGGTGACTTCGCTGAGCAGGGCGCTGACGGTGTAAGCGTGGCCGGTGTGGCAGCGGTAGCGAATCAGCCGGCCTTCGATGAGCTGGGTGAGCGCGCCGTGGCAATCGGGGCAGGTGAAGGGCGTGAGCTTGCCCTTGTCGATGATGCCCAGCTCGAAGCCGCCGCCCTGCTTGGCAATGGTGAGCTCTATCTTGAGCAGGTCCAGCTGCGCGGCGGGCAGGTGGGGCTTGCCCGGGGCCCGCTCCGTGGTCAGGCGCACCAGCAGCGGGGCCAGCTGGGCCATGGTCACGAGGTGGTCCGGCTTCACGTACTCGAGCGCGTTGTTGGGCATGGACGGCTGCTCGGCGTCGGCGGGGTCCTGCACGATGGTCAGCCCGCCCATGCGCTGCACGCTCCACAACCCCGAGGTGCCGTCGTCGAGGTAACCGGTAAGCACCACGCCAATCACGCGCGGCCCGTAGGTGTAAGCAGCCGAACGGAACAAGGCATCGATGGAAGGCCGAAACCGGTTTTCCTTCGGGCCACGCGTCACCAAGACCGTATTGCCTTCCAGCAGCAGGTGGTGGTCGGGTCGGGCCACGTAAATCACGCCGGGCGTCACGGTTTCGCCGTTTTGCGGGTGCTGGGCCGTCAACGCCGAGACCGAGTTCATCAGCTGGGGCAAGATGCTGGGCGAATCGGCGCCGACGTGCTGCACCACGAAGATGGGCGCCGGAAAATCGGCGGGCAGGGCCTTGACCAGCTCGAGCAGGGCCGAAACGCCCCCAGCCGACGCGCCAATGACGACGATGTCGCGGTGGTGGCGTGGGGTGTTGCGAGGAGATGACGTCTTGGGCATAGGATTGGAAGGATAAAGGTGTTTCCGCGCCTACGCAGGAACAGCGGAAATGGCCGAATATACCAGGACCTTGCCCGTAGCTTTACCCATTATAAACAGGAATTTTCGCTCATTTTGAAGCTCTGCCGTAATTGGCCCATCAGGGCTTCGAGCAGGTTTGGGCCGACGTGTTGGCCACGAGCCAACCT
>NZ_JAFCUF010000024.1:0-1676 GCF_049896385.1 Hymenobacter sp. B1770 | reverse complement strand
GGGAAAAGCAGCCCGCAGGGCCCACCGGGCCGCGTTTGGACAGGGACGAGCCGGGGCCCCGGCCGCATCGGTGGTGACGGCGCCGGCCCACCAGCTGCGCAACCTGGCCGCCCACCAGGCCCGGCTCTTTGCCTACTCCAGCGTGCCGGGCGCGCAGCACCCCAAGGCGCGGCTGCTCAGCAACCAGACGCCCTACCGCCCCACGTACCCGGACGCGCGCATCTTCATCAAACCCGGCAAAGCCCGGGCCCTGAACTACCGCTGCAGCCTCGCGGTCGATGCGGCGAAGGTCGTCATCAGCCACGTGCAGGCCGATTTTGCCGACAGCCGCGAGAGCCCGCACCTGCCCCGGCCGCTCACCGGGCCGCAACGGCGCTTGCGGTCCCACGAGCTGGGCGTGCGCGAGCTGCTGGCCGACGCCGGCTACGCCAACGGGTCGAACTACGCGCTGCTCGAAGCCGCGCGCATCACGGCCTGGATTCCCGTGTTCGGTAAGTACAAGTCCGAGGTTGACGGCTTTCCTTACGACGTGCAAACTGACACCTACCAGTGCCCGGCGGGCCGGCGTTTGCGCTTTGCCAAAGTGGACACGACCGCCGAAGGCGACTGGGTCAAACTCTACCTGGCCACCTACCAAGAGTGCCAGAACTGCCCGCTCAAGCCCACGTGCATCCCCAAGGGCACCTACAAACAACTCACCCGCACCATTTACGGCGGGTCCTACCGCCGGGCGTGGCAGCGCCAGCAGAGTCGCCGGGGCCAGCGCATGCGACGGGTGCGACAAAGCACGGTCGAACCCGTGTTTGGGAGCCTGCTGCACCATTACGGCCTGCGCCGGATGTACGTGCGGGGCCACGCCGGGGCCCACAAGACCATGCTGCTCACGGCCGTGGCCTACAACCTCAAAAAGCTGCTCAAGCACCGCCCCCAGCGACAAATAAGCCAGGCCGTGGCCCTGCCACGGCCGCTGTTGGACGCGCAGAGGCGCTGTGAGCGGCGCAACCGCCGGACCTTAGTCGCAGTGAGCGCGTCGGGACTGCGCCTTTTGGCCAGCGCAGCTACCTAGACCGACTTCTGCAACAGCCACGACCGCTTTTCGAATTTGGTCAGGGCCCGTGAAAAACTCCGAAATTGCAGCTTTTGGGGGCTCTTTTCAGGAGGGCTTTTTGAATGCCTACTTTCGGCAAAGATGGGTAGCCCCCACCCCCTAAGTCCTCCTGGCGCAACCGCTTTCCTGTTTAACTGCTGATGCTTTT
Organism: Hymenobacter sp. B1770; assembly: GCF_049896385.1. Taxonomy (NCBI): domain Bacteria; kingdom Pseudomonadati; phylum Bacteroidota; class Cytophagia; order Cytophagales; family Hymenobacteraceae; genus Hymenobacter; species Hymenobacter sp. B1770. The sequence continues at coordinate 420 of NZ_JAFCUF010000024.1, read as the reverse complement.
CCGCAACCTACTGCTCTTCGCCCGCCTGCTGCTGTCCCCGGCCGCGCTGCACGCCCAGGGAACGGCGCCCGCCGCCCGGCCGGCCGCCCCCCAAGAATCATTTTTGGTGCCGATCCGCCTGACCGTCGCCCTGGACGGCAGCGGCGACTACCGCACCATTCAGGACGCCGTGCTGGCCGTGCGCGACTTCATGCAGGTGCCGGCTACCATTTTCATCAAGAACGGCACCTACCGCGAGAAGCTGCTGGTGCCTTCGCAGAAAACTCACATCACCCTGGTGGGCGAGAGCCGGGAGGGCGTCGTCATCACCTACGGCGACTACTCCGGCGATGCCGGGAAGCACTGCACCTACACCTCGGCCACGGTACGCGTGCAGGGCAACGACTTCACGGCCGAGAACCTCACGGTTGAGAATTCGGC
>NZ_JAFCUF010000023.1:1362-1691 GCF_049896385.1 Hymenobacter sp. B1770 | reverse complement strand
GCGGCCTGGCCATTCAGCCCGAAATGGAGCGTCACCACGTCGGCCTCGCGCCGGGTCAGGGTCGAGAGGGCCCGCTGTACCTCCCGGCGCAGGGAGTCCCGCAGCAAGCCGGCATCCGGCGTGTCCGCGTCCTCGTCCCCCAGCACGTCGAGCAAGCCGTTTTCCTCGCCCTGCACGAAGGGCGCGTCCATCGAGACGTGGCGCCCCGAGAGTTTCAGCGTGTCCGCCACCTCGGCGGTGCTCAGTTCCAGCAGCTCCGCCAGTTCGGCGGCCGAGGGCTCCCGCTCAAATTTCTGCTCCAGTTCCGAGAAGGATTTGCTGATTTTGTT
>NZ_JAFCUF010000023.1:0-1352 GCF_049896385.1 Hymenobacter sp. B1770 | reverse complement strand
CCAGGGCTTGCAGGATGCTCTGGCGAATCCACCACACGGCGTACGAGATGAACTTGAAGCCCTTCGTCTCATCGAAGCGCTTGGCCGCCTTGATCAGCCCCAGGTTGCCCTCGTTGATGAGGTCGCCCAGGGTCAGGCCCTGGTTCTGGTACTGCTTGGACACCGACACGACGAAGCGCAGGTTGGCCTTGGTCAGCTTTTCGAGGGCCAGCTGGTCGCCTTCGCGGATGCGCTGGGCCAGGTCCACTTCCTCGTCGATCGACACCAGGCTCACTTTGCCAATCTCCTGCAGGTACTTGTCCAGCGACTGGCTTTCGCGGTTGGTGATCTGCTTGCTGATTTTTAACTGTCTCATGCGGGAACGGTGCTGCTTGTTTTGGTTTCAAAGGGAGGGAAGAACCAGCCCCCGGCACTTGCCTATTTGGCCTGGTCCAACGGGTAGCAAGACGCTGCCCGGAGGAAAGGTTCACGGGGCGGGCAAACCAGCCGTCCTGGCCGGCAGCTGCCGGTACCGGTAGGCCACGCCGTCGGCAGGGGCGCAGGGGCGACTAGTCGGGATTGGTGCAGCCGCTTTGTCAAGGTGCTGGCAAGCGCGATGGCCCTCGTTACGGGCCAGCTTAAGTTCAGCAAGCCGGTTCACTGAATCCAGTGCAAAGAGTCCTAGGAGGCCATAAATTCCGGAAACTGCTCGCCCCTACACAAAGGGTTGCGCCCTAAACACACTCTGTTTAGTAAAACGAGCCTTATTTTGGGCACGTATTGACCTCCGGATGGCTGTCCCTGCATTCTTTGCTGCTCACTGGTATAATCGCCCGCAAACGTTGGGGCGGGCGTATCTTGTATGAGGCAAGAAGCCAGAAAAAGCAGGCCCGCCAGCGGGTGAGCAAGCAATGCTCCCCGGTCGAAACCTTCCGGGGCGACCCTGCCTGGCCCGCCGACACCTGGTACCGCTTACGTCACTGCCCGGCTTCTTTGGCGGCGATAAAGGAGCGGGATTAGGTGACCGACCCGTGGCCCCGGAACCGGCCGCGCACGGGGGCCGTGCGCCGGGCTTTCCTCGACCACGGGGCCACCCAGTGGGAGGTGCTGCGGGTGCACGACGAGGACCAGGAGAACGGGCACGCCCTCCGGCGCAACGAGCGCCGAGGGGGCAGCGGTTCGCCCCCCGCTGCCGGGGGCCCGGCGAACGCATCGGGCAGGACTGTCTCGTGCACGGACACCCCGCGGCCGGGTGCCCTTACATCAAATAAAACGCCTCGGCGGGCAGCGGAGCGGGCACGGTTTCTTCGTCCAGCAAGTGCCGCAGGTTGATTTCCACGGTGCGGGCGATGGCCGTGACGGGCGTGTCGGTG
>NZ_JAFCUF010000022.1:0-2279 GCF_049896385.1 Hymenobacter sp. B1770 | reverse complement strand
GTGCTTGCCATTGGTAGCCTATGCTCGTGCGACATCGCCCCTGATGCGAAAGAAGTCCTTGCCGCCAATGAGGGACAATTCTGGAACATGCAGTTCAAACCGAATGAAAGGATCCAAATTGCATATCGTTTCCTTCGGGATGGAACCTGCATAAGATATGTGGTTCACAAAGACACGACGGTCACCTTGTTTGACGGGGGAGACGTAATTCTATCGCACGAATGGTCCATCGCCAACGACACGTTGTTGCTGGATGATATTCCCTTCCACATCGTGTCCGTGGCTCCCGACAGGTTAGTGCTGAAGCATAGTTCTGGCAAACGCACGGCGGCCTTAATAAAAGCGAATAAAGCTTATACTAGAAAGCAGAGCACCCCGTAATATCCGCCGTTGGTAACGGAGCATAGAGATTGAATTGCTTTCGATTTCACGTTCAGAAAAACGGTCGGAAGGTAAACGCGGCCATTCAGTTGAAGGAGGGTATGGCGAGCACGCCCAATAAGAAAATGGTACGTTTGTCAGGCTGCCTGCTTCTGGGCTTCGCTTTCTCCTCTGCTGTGAACGCTCCCCGACTCTTGTTGCCTTTTTTGCTGCTTGCGGCCGTGGGCTGCAAGAAAAACGACTTGGACCCCAATGGGCTGCCCAAAGCCACGCAAGAGGGGAAAAACACCGGCGGGTTCTTACTTGACGGCAAGGCGTCGGTGCCCAAACCCAGTTCCATCAGCACGGGCCGCCCGGTGAATGGCTACTGGCGCAAAACCCGGGGGGGACGGTCCCTGAGCCTCAGCCTTAGGCAGTTTTCAGTGGATGAAGACTGGGGCACGAGTTTCTATGTGCCCGACATCCGGCAGCCGGGCACCTTTCTGCTCAACCAGGAACCGACCCACCTCACCCCGCAGCTCAGCCCCAGCGTCGGCCAGTATACCACCCTGCGGCCGGGTCCCCGGCTCAGCTACTACACGGGCCCCGACGCGCCGGGCCAGCTGGTCATCACGCGCTTCGACACGGTCAATAACATCGTTTCGGGCACGTTTGAGATGACCCCGCGCGAGCCCAGCAGCAACGCTACCGTCACCATCACGCAGGGCCGCTTCGACCTGCACTTCGACCGCTAGGGCCGACACGCGACCGCCTTGCTGGTACTGCGCTACCGAACTGGTTTACCCCGGTCCTTACGTTCATTTAAACGGTGGTGGCTGTTGCAGAACTCCTCTCAGAACGCGTAAAGGGTGAAGTGCGTTGGGTCAACATGCTAGAAAGCCCCTGGGACGGCCTTTATTTTCGCTCCCTCGCGCGTCGAACTGGTGCTGAACACGAAGCCGGGAGTTCTGCAACAGCCACGGTGATTTGGAAAGTCTATTCCGGTGTCGTGGCGTTCACTCCCGCCTAGCAGCGCGGGTTATCCCAGTTGGGCTAGCAGCTCGAACAGGGGCTGGTTGACGTAGTAGTTGGAGTTGGCGTGCTTTTGCTTGATCAGCACGCCGTCCTCAGCCAATTTGTTCAGGTAACCAGCCGCTGTGGGCCGGCTCACGGCTAATTCCTGCTGCACGAATTCGATGCGGGTGTAGGGGTGTCGGAACAAGTTGTTGAGCAGGTCCTGGCTGTAGAATTTGTAGGGGCGCAGCCGCTGCTTCGTCTCCTGCATCAGGGCGCGCAGGGCCGTGATCAGGGCGATGCTCTCGCGGGCGGTCTGTTCGACGCCGGTGAGCATATACAGCAGCCACGGCTCCCACTGGCCGGTGTCGCGCACGGCCTGCAGGTGGTGGTAGTAATCGGCTTTGTTGTGGGTGATGAACCGGCTCAGGTAGAGCACGGGCCGGTCGAGCAATCCCTTCAGGACCAAGTACAGGATGTTGAGGATGCGCCCGGTGCGGCCGTTGCCGTCGTAAAACGGGTGGATGCTCTCGAATTGAAAGTGGAGCACGGCCATTTTCACGAGCGGGTCCGCCTCGTGCAGGGCGTCGTCGTTGAGGTACCGCTCCCAGTTGCCCATCAGGTCCAGGATGACGGCCGGGTCCTGCGGGGGCGTGTACACGACTTCTCCCCGCTGATTCTTCAGGGCGGTGCCCGGCAACCTCCGGTACCCACCGCGGTCGCGCTTGAGCTCCTCCTGGATTTGGGCAATGTGGTTGGTGCTCAAGAACCCGTACTGCTTTACCAGCGCCGTGCCCAGGCGCAGGGCCGACGCGTAGCGTTGCACTTCCTTGGCCGCGGGCGAGTCGCCTAGGTGGAGTTCGGCGTTGAAGAGTTCGTCGTGGGTGGTGATGATGTTTTCAATG
>NZ_JAFCUF010000021.1:2144-2391 GCF_049896385.1 Hymenobacter sp. B1770 | reverse complement strand
CCGAGATGATCGTGAAAGGGCTCGCAATGGGCTCACAGCACCCGGGCGCAGACCCTCGAAAGCTGCGTACGGGCATCTAAACACCCTTTTAGCGGCGAATCTCACAAGGTTATGTGTCTTGAAAGCTAGTTCAAAGTAAGGAGGTGTTAGGCGACGCCCGTCGCCTCGTGGGGCAAGTGCACCAGAAAGGTGGTGCCGGCTCCGAGCTGGGAATGCACCTCGATGCGGCCGCCGCCGTTCTCGACCA
>NZ_JAFCUF010000021.1:0-2134 GCF_049896385.1 Hymenobacter sp. B1770 | reverse complement strand
GTTGTCGTGCACCTCCAGCACCGTGTGGCCCGCCCGCACGTGGGCGCGCAGGTCGATGCGGGGCGGGCGGTCGGGCGAGCGGTACTTCAGGGCGTTGCTGAGCAGGTTGTAAACGATGCTGCGCAGGTTTTTCTCCGAGAACTGCACAGGCGGATGGGCGCCCACGTCCACCACGAGCTTGGCGCCGGCTTCCTGCAGCAGCGGCGTCAGGTCCTGGCGCACGTCGTCGACGACGGCAGCCAGGTTGACCGCTGCCGCCGGGGCCAAGTGTGCGTTTTGGAGCTTGGAGACGTCGGTGAGGTGGTCGATGGTGCGCTTGAAGCGCTCCACGGAATCGAGCATGCGCGCCAGCGTAGAACCGACCAGGGCGTCCTGGGCCACGGCAGCGGGCAGCTCCTGCTGCAGCAGGTAGAGCAGGCCTTCGATGTTGGAGATGGGCGCCCGGAGGTCGTGCGAGGCCGTGTAAATGAAGTTGTCCAGGTCCACGTTCGTGCGCGTCAGCTGCTCGTTGGCGGTGCTCAACTCGGTGCTCAACTGCTGCAGCGCCAACTCGGCCAGCTTCTGCTCGTGCACGTCCACCACGGCCCCCACCATGCCCTGGTAGGCGCCGGTGGCGCCGTAGCGGGGCTGGCCCTGGTCCGTCACCCAGCGGTAGGCGCCGTCGCGCTGCCGCAGCCGAAACAAGCAGCTGAAGGGCTCGCGCCGGGCGTTGGCCGCCAAAAAAGTAGCGCCGGTGCCGGGGGCGTCGTCGGGGTGCACGGCGTTGGTCCAGCCCAGGCCCAGGCCTTCGGCTTGGGTTTGGCCGGTGGTGGCGTACCAGCGCGCGTTGAGGTAAGTGCATTCGCCCGCGGAGTTGGTCACCCAGAGCGTGCCGGGTACGTGGTCGGCCATCCGGCGAAACAACACCTCGCGCTGCTCCACCACGCGCCGGGCCTGCACCTGGTCGGTGACCTCGTTGCCGAACATGAGGATGCCGTCCACTTGGCCCTGGTCGTTGTGGCGGGCCTGGAAGGTGAAGGTGAAGTAGAGGTCTTCCAACGGCCCGTCGGGGGTGCGGGTCATTTGCAGGGGCATTTCCTGCGCCACGAAGGTGGTGCCCGTGTCGTACACCCCGTCCATGGTGGCGTCGATGGACGTGCCGCGTAGTTCCGGCAAGGCGTCCAGCACGGACTGGCCGAGCAGGGCCCGGCCGGGGAACAGGCGCTGGTAGGCCGGGTTGACGAGCTGGAAGACGTGCCGGGGGCCGTCGAAAATGACGATGGGTGCCGGGGCCTCCCGGAACAGCTGGTGCAGCCGCTCGCGCTCGGCCTCGCGCTGCCGGCGGGCAAGCACCAGCTCGGCGGATATGGCCGCTTGCCGGGCGTTGCCGGCGACGACCGCGGTGACGTCGTGCACGCGGTGCAGGATGTGCTGCACCCGGCCCTGCGCGTCGAGCACCGGCGTGTTGCGGGGCAGCCAGTGGCGCTCCACGAACTCGCCCGGGCGGGCGGGGTCGGGCACGTCGTAGCGCTGCTGGGCCATCTCGTGGGCCTGGCCCGTGGCCAGCACCCGCTCCAGGGAAGCCCGCAGGTTGTGCACGGCGTGGGCTTCGGGCGTGGCCGGGTTGTCGGGCATGGCGGCAAAGACATGCTGGCCCACCAGGGCGTCACGCCGGGTCAGGGTGGCCGCCAGGTACGCGTCGCTGACGGCCTCGATGCGCAGCTCCGGGGACAGCAGCAGGGTGGCATCGGGCAGGGCGTTGAAGATAAGCAATGGGTCGGGCGGAGGCAGGGCCATGGGCAGTCAGGCAGCGGTGGGGTCAGGGTTGGCAATACGAAGGTCAAGCGCGGTGGGCTATGGCCGGCGTGAAAAGAAGCGAGCGAGCGGGATGGTCCGCTCGTTTCGCAAATCAACGGACAACTGCCGCCGGCGGCGGTGCTGCTAGAGGGGCTATCAAGGAACGAGGAGACACCCGCCGTTCGCCGTTCACGAAACTCATCTCCTAACCGAGTTTTGTAAACGATGAATCGTAGACGAGTTTCGTAAACTCAATCCGCAATACTGGGACTAACCACCCGCTTGTCGTAGCGCCCTATTTCGTCGTTCACTTAAAGGAGCGTTTGTAGTGCATCATCCAATTGGCGTTACACGAATG
>NZ_JAFCUF010000020.1:0-3694 GCF_049896385.1 Hymenobacter sp. B1770 | reverse complement strand
CACCACGTGCCCTTCGACACCCACGGCCTGCCCGACGGCGTCTTCTTTGTCCGGCTCATCACCCAACACGAAGTCATCAACGTTAAAGTGGTGCACACGAAGTAGTAGCCTATCTCAAATGGCTGCCTCCGGGCCGGTTCTAATCACCGGCCCACCCAGGCCCGAGCAACGAGCCCGGCCCATGGATACGGCTTCATCAAAGCCGCCCGTGGGTCGGGCTTTTGCGTAAGCCCGCACGAAGCACTTTCCAATCGTCCCTACTTTTATTTTGCGCCCACGGGTAGCGCCTAGTAAAGAAATATACTTTTATTGCATCTTTATAGTATGACCTGATTCAGGAATAAGCCACCGCAAAACATTAGGGCTTATTTCTGGATACAAGCCGACACCCCGACCCAGCAAGGCCGATTACTTACACAAACAAGTAGCACAAGCCCCAGAAAACACATAAATCATACGCTTTCAGACAGATACACTCCAACCTGCGCCGTATTTATTTTATGATGCAGCTCTCCGAACCAGCCTTCGCTGCTGACGTTTTTTGTAGCATAGGCACAATTGAGGCTTGCACTCAGAGCCGGCCGCCAATAAACTATGGCAGCTTTTTTGAGGTAAACCGCTCGGCGCCCACCGCGGCGCCCCATGCCCACCAGGACGGGCATGAGCTCACAATTTCTTTACACAGGCGCCTGGCTCCTAGCCTGACTGCTTTCGTTTTATGAGTATTCAAGTTCCACAAACCAAATCAGCGTTATCTGCCGAACGCAAGCGCACCGCCGCCGCCGAGGCCGAAGTGGTGCGGCTGCGGGCACAGCTGGAAGCTATTACGGAAGCCGCTACCTCGGCCCAGATACCTTCTTTTGACGCCGTGCAGGAGCTGGCCCGGGTGGTTGGCCACCTCAAGCAGGTTGAAAAGGAGCTGGAAGACCAGCAAGACCTGGTTCGCCAGGTCATCAACACCAGCCCCAACCTGATTTACGTGGAAGATGCCAAGGGCGGCATCATCCTGGCCAACAAGAGCTACGCTCACATCTTGAGTTGGCTATCCAGCCGCAGCCGTGCCGACGAGCCCCTGGCCGCGGGCGTGCCAGCTCCGGACCGCCAAACGGAGAACGGGGAAACCTACGAAACCGCGACCACTTTTGAGGAGTGCTACCACCTCATGGACGGCCAAACCCGCTGGTACCACACCACCCAGAGCCCGCTGATGCGCTCAGACGGCTCCCGCTACCTGCTCTCGTTCTCGTCCGACATCACGGAGCTGAAGCGGGCCAACCGGGTGGCCGAAGAGTCGGTGCACGCCAAGCAAGTGTTCATGGCCAACATGAGCCACGAAATCCGGACGCCCCTGCACGGGGTGATGGGCCTGGCCGACCTAATCAAGAAAGGACCGCTCTCAGCCGAACAGGCCGACTACGTGGACATGATTCAGTCCAGCACCGAAAACCTGCTGGTGGTTATTAACGACATCCTGGACTTTGCCAAAATTGAGTCGGGCAAAATCAACCTGGAGAATATTCCGTTCGACCTCATCAAGACCGTGCAGGACGCCGTGCGTTCGCTCACCTTCAAGTCGGACGAGAAGGGCGTGGTGCTGCGCATCCTGGGTCTGAATGAAAACCTGCCCCTGGCCCAGGGCGACCCCTACCGCCTGCGCCAGGTGCTGGTCAACCTCATCAGCAACGCCATCAAGTTCACCGAGCAGGGTGCCATCACCATCACCATCGACGCCAGCCAGCGCTCGGGCACCCACCTGCCGGTCACGTTCAGCGTAGCCGATACCGGCATTGGCATCAGCGCCGAAAACCTCAGCACTGTTTTCAGCAGCTTCCAGCAGGGCGACAGCAGCGTGCCGCGACTATACGGCGGCACGGGGCTGGGGCTCACCATCTGCAAAAATCTGGTTGAGCTGCAAGGCGGAGAAATCGGCGTGCGCAGCGAGCCCGGCCAGGGCAGCTGCTTCTACTTCACCATCCCCTACACGGTCAGCAACGAGCAGCCGGCGAAAGAGCACGCCGTCATTCAGCAGCCCGACCTGCTGCGGGGGCTCAACATTTTGTTTGCCGAAGACAATGCCGTAAACCAGCTTATTGGCGTGTCGATGCTCAGCCAATGGCAGGTGAAGGTCGACATGGCCCAGAACGGCGAAGAAGCCTTGCACAAAGCCTGGCAGCGCAAGTACGACCTCATTCTGATGGACATCCAAATGCCCCAGATGAACGGGTTCGAAGCCACTTCGCGGCTGCGGGCCGAACAAAGCCCCAACCGCAACACTCCCGTTATTGCCCTCACGGCCGATGCGATTCGGGTCAACGAACGCTCCTGCGAGTCCTTGGGCTTCAACGATTTCCTAACCAAACCCTATAGCGAACTAGCCCTTTACAACATCATCGCCAAGGTCAGTCAACGGTCCAAGAGCCCGCTGGCGCCGGTAGATGTGCCCATAGCCGCCTCAGACCTGGGCTTGCGCTACGACTTCGCGATGCTGGGTCGGTTGGCCACCGACCAAACCTTCATCCGCAAGATGCTGGAGCTGTTCATCAACCGGGTGCCCGGGCAGGTGAAAACCCTCCAACTCGCTGTAGAGCAGGACGACTGGCAGACCGTAGCCCACGAAGCCCACAGCCTGAAATCGACCTTTGGCAGCCTGAACATTCAGCCCGAAGTAGGCAATCTGAAGATGGTGGAAGAGCTTGCCGAGCTGCAGGCGCCCAAAGCCGAGATTCTTCCCTTTGTCAATGCTATTGCCAAAGGCACTGAGCTATTTTCTGCGCTATTTATTGAAGAACTAGCCAAAATGTCTGCTGAACAGGAGGCATAATCCTGCGGGTTAATGCTGACAACAGGGTTTGCAACGGTATACCTAGACGCCACCTACCAACGTATGGACGGTGCAGCCATTCTAGGCGGTTAGCGCCGGGCAAGTTTCAGCCTCTGCAATGAACCACTTTGCAGCCCCTACCGGGCACTTCGCCAGCTCGAAGTGCCCGGTAGGGGCTGTGCTTTTTAGTTGGCCTGGGTGGTCGTTTGCAGCATTACCATCCACCCTACTCTGCCTCTGATTTCCGCTTGTACCGGGTGATTACAGGTTACACCAGCATCTAGTGGCGCTGACTTTAACCGTAAGGTTTATGCAGCGCTATATGCGAGCCTATTTAGCCTCTACGGACGAATCAAGGTGTGAAAGTTACAATTTGGCCTTAGTGCGCGAATATGGTGTTGGCTGGTCTGCCCAACTAAAATTTTATTATCAGAATAATAAGCAGCAAGTCAAATTCATTTACTATTTATAGCGAAACGTTATCTATTATAACACACAGATATTCACCAACAAACAGCATATTATAGCTTTCTTATGCCAAAATGTTGTACGGGTTGAATCCTATTTTAGAAATTTCTCCCGTTAACTTTATGGTGTGCATGCTTTAATCAATTTTAATAATTGAGGCAGTCAGGAGCCTTTTAACTACAAAAACCTTAGTACAAAGTCTATGTTTTTTATTGAAAAAGTCATATCAAAAATTACTCCTGCCATACTCAATACCTTTCTACTTATCGGCACCGTTAGCGCCATAAACTTAGCGGCACCAGCCGCGTTGGCTCAAACCTCAACGACCTGCAGCGGTACGGGCAGCGCCACGTACCAGGTGTGGAACAACGTGAACGGCACGGCCGTGAGCGACATCCCCACCGG
>NZ_JAFCUF010000019.1:0-7190 GCF_049896385.1 Hymenobacter sp. B1770 | reverse complement strand
AGTCATTGGCCATGCACTCCGCGCGAATTAAAATTGTCATCGACAATCACAATACCACCTTAACTTAGACCACTGCCTATTAATTATCTTAAAAATAATTTGCTGCATAAAAATTAATTATTAACCTTTGTCGCACCAAAAGCAAACAACCATGTACCGTCACCTGATTCTCGCCAGCAATTCGGATAAGATGCAGCCAGAAAAGCTGCTTCCACTCGGTACGTTTGCCTGATTTTAGCATCTGCTAAAGCCCGACACCGCCCGAGCCCACAACGCTCGGGTTTTTTGTTGTTAGCCGGTTTACAGCCGCTTGCCTTTTCAATCCATGCACAATATCCGCCCCGAATACCTGTTGCAGCAGCCTCAGCGCCGGCCCGATTGCGGCTCGATGAAACGGTGCGGCCGTGCTTTTCTTTTTTGTAGGCTTCGTCGATAATATCGGCGTAAATCACACAAAATAGAAAAGCCCGGCCCGCAAAAGCCGGGTTTTTTCTTGCCATTTAATTCCCTAATAAAAACCTATTTTTATTTGATTGGAAGAGGTACGTCTAATTCAAATTAATAATTAGCAACGCGAATTGTAATTGGTAATTAAACACAACAATAAACGTCATGCTGAGCCTGCGAAGCATCTTATCAGGTTACAACAACTTGTTCAAAGGTCATAATAAGATGCTTCGTAGGCTCAGCATGACAGGAGATTAATACGAGCATCAGATAAAAAGTCTTAGCTCAGCTCCGCGTGACCAAAAAGCTTTACCAAAAGCCGCAAAAGTCACCACTCACCTTCCAAAACGCCCACGTTATGCGCTTCAACTTCTTCTCTCGAAACAGCGCGCCCACCGTTAACCACGAGGGTGCTGCCACCTTCACGCTTATGCCCCAGATGGAGTTGTATGCGGCCGTAGCCACGGCCGCCCTCAGCGACCAGTTCTACGAAAAAGCCAATACCCGCTTGGCACGTTTGCGCGAACTGGTGGGTAAAAACGAGCCGCTGTTTGTAGCTCAGTTAGCGGTGTATGCCCGTGAAAGCCTGCATCTGCGCACGGTGCCCCTAGTATTGTGCGTGGAGTTGGCCCGCTTGCACCGGGGCGATAACCTCCTGAGCCGCCTGGTGGCCCGGGTGGTGCAGCGCCCCGACGAAATCACGGAGTTGCTGGCTTACTACGCTCTAGCTAACGGCCGAAGCGGGACCAAAATCCTAAACCGCGTCTCCAAGCAGCTGCAAAAAGGCCTGGCGCTCAGCTTCAACAAGTTCGACGGCTACCAGCTGGCGAAGTACGACCAGGATGGTGCAGTGCGCTTGCGCGATGCCTTGTTCTTGGTCCACCCCACGGCGCGCGACGTAGCTCAGCAGGCCTTATTCGACCAATTGGTGCGCGGCGAATTGCCCACGCCCTACACCTGGGAAACCGAGTTGTCGGCGGTAGGGCAGGCGGCCTACGCCACACCCGACGAGCGCGCCGCTGCCGTGGCCCACACATGGGAAACGCTCGTTGCGAGCGGCAAGCTGGGCTACATGGCCCTGTTGCGCAACCTGCGCAACATTCTAGAAGCCAATGTGTCGGCCGAAACCATCACGCAGGTGTGTGCCACGCTAGCCAATCGGGCTGCGGTGGCGCGCAGCAAGCAACTGCCCTTCCGCTTCCTGGCGGCCTTCCGGGAGGTGAAAGCCTTGCAGGGCGGCCACGTGGCGGCGGTGCTCACGGCACTGGAAGATGCCATTGCTCACAGCGCGGCCAGCTTGCGCGGCTTCGGCCCCGAAACCCGTGTGGTGGTGGCCTGCGACGTGTCCAGCTCCATGCAGCAGCCCATTTCGCCGCGCAGCAAAGTATTGCTCTATGACGTGAGCCTGGTGCTGGGCATGGTGCTCCAGAGCCGCAGCCAAAACGTCACGGCCGGCATGTTTGGCGACACGTGGAAGCGCATCAGCCTGCCTCGCGGGCCGGTGCTCCGCAACGTGGAGGAGTTCTACCGGCGCGAAGGCGAGGTAGGCTACAGCACCAACGGCTACCTAGTCATCCAAGATTTGCGCCAGCGCCGCGAAGTGGTCGACAAAGTGATGATGTTTACGGACGTGCAGCTGTGGAACAGCCGCGCCGACGGGGGCACCCTGGCCCAGGAATGGACCGAGTACCGCCGCACTGTGGCCCCCAACGCCCGCCTCTACCTCTTCGACCTGGCCGGGCACGGCACCGCCCCGCTGGAGGTGCGCCCCGAAAAGGGCGTGGCCCTCATCGCCGGCTGGTCCGACAAAATTTTTGAAGTGTTCACGGCGCTCGACAATGGCGGCTCCGCGCTCACTGAAATCGAGGCAATTTCCTTTTAACAAGCGGCCCCGGGAATGACAATTTAAACTGAACAAAGCGGCCGTCATTCCCGGGTTTTGGCCCGCCCATGCAATAAAACGACCTTTTATGATGTTGTAAGCATATCCTGAGACGAGGAAGACGGCTGTCCACTGGGGCAGTCGCCGACCGGGACGGTGCCACCACCACGGTGGCCCGCCCCAACCCGGCTCACTCCGCCTGATTCAGGTGCCGTAGGCAGGCGTTACTTCGCTGGTTAGAAGCTGTTTCTTCGGGGCAGTTTATGGGTTCGAATCCCCGGTTGTGGCCTTGGCCGCAGCTGACGCGCCCGCCGCTTGTTGCCCTGATGTTCGGAGAGAGCCAGCTTATCATGTTTCCGGGCGGGTGCCCTAGCCGGGCCTTCCTTCGCACCCAATCAGGTGCGGTCGCGGGTTCGACTCCCGAAGTGCTGTCGCAACGCAGCGCGACTGCAGATGGGTAGGGCCGCTCCAACTGGCCGGGCGCCTGTTGCCTCGAACAGGAAGCATATGTTGTAGAGACGCGTCTCTGCACATTACGACCGGATGCCGTAGGCTCGCGCTACTCCGACCTGTCCCGTCGGGCTTTTAGCCCGTTGCGCGGGCCGTGTGTTGCTCCGGTTTTGTGGTAATAAAAACGGGCTGGTGCCGTAGCACCGCCATACTTCGATGCCTTAGGTCGCGGGTTCGATTCCCGCTCGTCGGCTTGCTGGCGATAGCTCAGTTGGTAGAGCAAAAGCTTTCGGCGGTGTGCCCTTTTGCCCAGTCCGTTTTTATCTTTTTTTCATTAACGATTGAGACGCGAACCGCAGGTTAGCGGAGCTAATTCTCGCGTCTCTACACCGTGCAAACCCCATTTTTATGGCCAATCTTTTACGCGGCAACGACCTTCGCACCCTCGGGTTTCCAGAAGGCCGCGCCATAGGGCTTGCCCTCGCGCAATTGCTGCGCAAGCACCTAAAAAAACTCTCGCAAACCGACCAGCTAGTCTTGCTAGGTCAACTCTTGCAAAACCCCAAAGAATACCTCACCGACCTCGACTGGAGCCACACTGCGGCGGCGTTGCTGCCGGCTCCCTCGCGGCACATTGCCTTGGTAGAGCGCAAGCCCTACGTCACGTTCGGCGCTGAGCACATCGACCCCAGTGCGGTGCACCAGATGGAAACGGCCATGAAACTGCCCGTGACCGTCGCCGGTGCCCTCATGCCTGACGCCCACCACGGCTACGGGCTGCCCATTGGCGGCGTACTGGCAACGGACAACGCGGTGATTCCCTACGCCGTAGGCGTCGACATCGGCTGCCGGATGGCGCTGTCGGTGTTCGACCTGCCGCCCAAGTACCTCACGCAGCGCGTGCAGGAACTGCGGAAAATCCTGCTCGACAACACCCTTTTCGGCTCCGGCCGGGGGTGGGAGCGGGGCCACCGGATGGCCAGCGCCGTGCTGGAGCGGGATGAGTTTGTGGAAATTCCTTTCCTCAAAAACAAGCGCGACCGGGCGGCCGAACAAGTAGGTACTTCGGGCTCGGGCAACCACTTCGTGGAATTCGGTATAGTCGACATCACAGAGGCGGAAAACGAGTTGGGCGTACCGGTGGGTCAGTACTTGGGCGTGCTTTCGCACTCCGGCTCGCGGGGCCTGGGCGCGGGCATTGCCGAGCACTACACCCGCCTTGCCAAAGACGTGTGCCAGCTACCCACCAAGGCCCAGCACCTTGCCTGGCTCGGCCTTGACACTGAAGCCGGCCAGGAATATTGGGCGGCCATGAACCTGGCCGGTGATTACGCTTCGGCCTGCCACGCTCAGATTCACCAGCGGCTGGCCAAAGCCCTGGGCGAGCGGCCCGTGGCGAAAGTGGAAAACCACCACAACTTCGCCTGGAAAGAAACGCTGGGCGACGGCCGCGAGGTCATCGTGCACCGCAAGGGCGCCACGCCTGCCGGTGCGGGCGTACTTGGCATCATCCCCGGTTCCATGACCGCGCCCGGCTTCATCGTGCGTGGCAGGGGCCTGGCGGATTCATTGTCTTCGGCCTCGCACGGCGCGGGCCGCCTCATGTCGCGAACTCGTGCCAAGGCGGAACTGACCGAGTCAGACGTGCGCAAGCACCTGGCTGAGCACGGTATCGAGCTAATCGGTGGCGGGCTCGACGAAGCTCCCATGGCTTACAAGGATATTCACACCGTGATGGCCAGCCAGCAGGAGCTGGTGGAGGTGCTGGGCTCGTTCACGCCGAAAATCGTACGGATGGACGGGGCGTAGTGAGACCGTCATGCTGAGCGTCGCGCTGCATGAGACGGTCATCTAGGGTTATACTTTGGTAAAAAAAAGCCTCAACCGTAGCGGTTGGGGCTTTTTTGTGCGCAATAGTTGAGGTAGAACATCACCTCAAGGGCCGCGTACAGCAGATTATCTCACTAATAAACCTTCTACTATGGCCAACCAACTCCGCGGCAACGACCTCCGCAAAATCGGCTTTCCCGAAGGCCCCGCCATTGGCCGGGCCCTCGATGTACTAGCCCAAAAGGAATTCAAAAAAATGGATAAGGGCAGTGCCTTGGCCTTGCTCAAGCAAATCAAAGAAGACCCATTCAAGTACGTGCGCGATGAAAACTGGCGCGCTGTAGCGGAAGAGCTGGTGCCGCAGCCCTCCCGCGACGTGGCCCTGAATCCGGCCATTAAAGACTACCGGCGCTACGGCGAAGATTTTATTGAGGACGGCGCCCGCAAGCAGATGGACGTGGCCATGCAGCTGCCCATCACCCTCGATGGTGCCCTGATGCCCGATGCCCACCAGGGCTACGGCCTGCCCATTGGGGGCGTGCTGGCAACTGATAACGCCGTGATTCCCTACGGCGTGGGCATGGACATTGGCTGCCGCATGGCGCTGTCGGTTTTTGAGCTGCCGGCCGAATATCTGGAACAGCGGCGCCAGGAGCTGCGCAAGCTGCTGCTGCACCATACCAAGTTCGGCAACAAGGAGGTTTTTAAAACAGTGAATACCGACGACCCCATTCTCGACCGGCCCGAGTTTCGGGAGATAGCTGTGGCGCGCCAGAAGCGGGAGTCAGCGGTGAAGCAGCTGGGCTCGTCGGGCTCCGGCAACCACTTTGTGGAGTTCGGCGTGGTCGACCTTACTGACCCGGATAATGACCTGAAGCTGCCCGTGGGCCAATACCTGGGTCTGCTTTCGCACAGCGGCTCGCGCGGATTGGGGGCAGCCATTGCGCAGCACTACACCAAGGTGGCCATGGACAAGTGCCCCCTGCCACCCGAGGCCCGGCACTTGGCGTGGCTCTCGCTCGACTCGCAGGAGGGGCAGGAATATTGGGCGGCCATGAACTTGGCCGGTGACTATGCCTCAGCCTGCCACCACGACATTCACCGCCGCCTTAGCAAAGCCCTAGGCGAAAAACCCCTGGCGCAGGTGGAAAACCACCACAACTTTGCCTGGAAAGAAACGCTGGGCGACGGCCGCACGGCCATTGTGCACCGCAAGGGCGCCACGCCTGCCGGCGCGGGTGTGCTCGGCATCATTCCCGGCTCGATGACGGCGCCGGGCTTCATCGTGCGGGGGCGCGGCGAGCGGGAATCGCTGAATTCTGCCTCGCACGGGGCAGGGCGGCGCCTTTCGCGCACCCAGGCTAAGATGAAAATTACCGAAGGCGAGCTGCGCCGTGAGTTGAAAGACCACGGGGTTGAATTGATGGGCGGAGGCCTCGACGAAGCTCCAGCAGCCTACAAGGACATCCGGCAGGTGATGGCCCACCAGCGTGACCTGGTAGATGTGCTAGGTTCGTTTACGCCCAAAATTGTGCGCATGGACGGCGCTTGAGTGCTGAAATGAGCTGCTTGGCTGGCTGCGGCAATCCAATGCGGCGGGGCCAGCGTAGGTTTCGGCAATGCCTCTACAGGGCAGTTGTCTCCATAGCTCGGAAAGCCCCTCGCCGCTGGTGAGGGGCTTTTTATTGGCTAAATCGCTGCACTGGTGCTAGTCCTGGCCTGCCTTGGCGCCGGGCAGCCGGCTCTTAATAAACTTGATTTGCCCGTTGTGGTTGGACTCGTGCTCGCACACGTGAAACCACTTGCAGTAGTTGTTGGTAGGGCCCCAGGGCCAGGCTTCGTCCACGGCCATCAGCCATTTGTCGTCCCGTTTTTTCAACTCAAGCAGAGACTTCTGCCGCACTTCCGCCAGTGTGTTCAGGTAGTAGTCGAGGCGATGGCCTCTGATGGCTTTTCGGGCTTTCTCACCAAGCTCCATAGGAGTGTCCCATTGCTTTTTAATAGCGTCGCTCCAGCTGCCCCATTTCTTGCCTTCGAAGGTATGCAGCTGGTAGTAGCGCTCGGTAGCGGCCAAGTGCAGGAGCATCGCCCCGATGCTATTGGCCTTGGCGTCGTGGAGGTAGTCTAATTGCTCGGTTGTCATGCCGTTTACCGAGCCCAGCACCACCGCCCGCATCCAATCCAGCATAGAAACCAGGGTGCCGACGTGGGGCGAATACCCTGCGCGTGGGCCAATGATATTGGGACCGGCAATAGCAGGAGCCATACCGAAGCCAATTTGCGGAGTCAATGATGTGCCGGCCAGGCCAGCCGTGAGGGCGGTGGCTGTTTTGAGAAAGTGCCGACGAGGGTAGCTGCTGGCCATGCGCGTAGAGAATCGAGGAGGTGGCAATTACTGAAACCGGCTTTGAAGCAAATTATTGGCCTTGCTTATGTAGTAGCAGTTTACGAATAAAAAAAGCCCCGGCTGATACAGCTGGGGCTTTTTTATTACGGGTCAGGAAGCACAGGCTTCCATTGCCAGGGGTTACTCGACAACGAGTCGTTTGGCGACGAGCCCGTGGGCGGTGCGGGCGAGCAC
>NZ_JAFCUF010000018.1:0-15821 GCF_049896385.1 Hymenobacter sp. B1770 | reverse complement strand
TGCCGCATACGGCGCAAAGATGTTGCGTTGAAACCATGAGCACCTATACGCCTTTCACCACGTATTAGACCATCGCCAATTAATAAGTATTTTTACAAATAATCAATTCACCTATTTAAAGCGTGTTTTTAGAGCATAATCAACTTCTTACAAATAGCTCATCACAAACCTGCGATGAAGCTTTCTAGTATTAAGGCCACATGCCGTGCCTTGCAACTTCCGACCACTACACGCTCAATCTTCCCGAAGGGCACCGCTTTCCCATTGCCAAGTATGCTCTGATTCGGGAGCAACTCCTGTGGCAGGGCATAGCAACGGCCCATGATTTCTACGAGCCCGGCCTGTGCGCGGAACAGGACGTGCTGCGCGTGCACACGGAGGAATACTGGCACAAAGTGCGCGACCTGAACCTTAGCCCCGCCGAAGTGCGCCGCCTGGGCCTGCCCCAAAGCCAGCAGCTTGTGCGACGCTCGCTGAGCAGCAGCTCCGGCACCCTGCAATCGGCCCTGAAAGCCCTCCGCGACGGGGTAGGGCTCAATTTAGCCGGCGGCACCCACCACGCTTTTGCCGACCGCGGCGAGGGATTTTGCGTGCTCAACGACCAGGCCATTGCCGCCGCCCACTTATTAGCGCACGGCTTGGCCAGCCAAATTTTGATTGTAGACTTAGACGTGCACCAGGGCGATGGAACCGCGGCCATTTTTGAGAACGAGCCGCGCGTATTCACGTTTTCCATGCATGCCGGGGCCAATTATCCCTTACGCAAGGAAAAATCTGATTTAGACATCGCCCTGGAACTGGGCACCGGTGACGAGCAATACCTGCAGCTGCTCAAAGAGACGCTTCCGAAATTACTAAACCAAGTACAGCCCGGCTTCATTTTTTACCAGGCTGGGGTCGACGTGCTGGCCACCGACAAACTCGGCAAGCTGGCCCTCACGCCAGCGGGCTGCCGGCAGCGCGATGAATTTGTGCTGGGTCTCTGCCACGAGCGACAACTGCCGGTGGCTGTGAGCATGGGCGGCGGCTACTCAGAGCGGTTGGCAGATATTGTGGATGCGCATTGCAACACGTTTCGGGTGGCGTTTGAGCTGTGGCCGTAGGCCCCGTCCCTACCTTTGTACCCATGAAAAAAGCTGCCTCAACGCATCCTGCGCCAGTTACAGTACCAGTGCGGCTCGACGAAAAACACGCGGGCTCCCCTGCCCAGGCAGCCTTCCGCCAGGCCATTCTGGACGTTGAGAACCTACGTGAGCGCCTGCGCGACCTCCGCGCCGAGCAGGCTGAAGCACGCCGCCGCTACTGGCAGCAGGTAGGCCCAGCGGCGACAGCCGTAGTAGCGGCCCGCCGCAGCCTGTTTCCCTCTCTGGAAGAAGCCTTGCTCCTCGGCTATTTCAGTCGCTTAGAAGAAGAGCAGATTACTGACCTGATACTAGGCAATGCCCGGTCATTAGAAGAGCGGTTTGGTGAAGACGAGAGCGAGATAATTCGCAAATACGCCCCCGCGGGCCGTCGCAGCTCCGATACCAAGGCCAAGCCCGATAGCAGCGCCAGCTCCCAGATTCCCGAGGAATACATCCCTGACCCCAGCTTGCCCCCGCACGAGCAAGCCGCTGCCGCCGCTCGCGCCCGCCGCCAAACCAAAGCACAACGGGCCAAGCAAGCCGCCGAACAAGCCGACCAAAAACAGCTCGAATCCAACGCCAAAACCATTTACCGCCAGCTGGCCCGCACCCACCATCCCGACCTGGAGCGCGACCCCGAAAAGCAGGCCGACAAAACCGCCCAGATGCAGCGCATCACCGAGGCTTACGAAGCCGACGACCTCTACACGCTACTCCAGCTGCTGGCCGAATCGGGCCCGGCCGATGCCGAATCGGACGACGTGCTGGCCCGTTATACCCGTGCCTTGCTGCAACAGCAAATCACGCTGAAGCAGGAAATGAACGAGGTGAAGTACGGCCCCACCGGCTTTCAAGGCGCTTCGGCTAAAAAGCAGGAAGCGGAGCTGCGGCAGCTCAAGCGCGATTTGCGCGCCGAGGCCGAGTATGTGCAGCACGTAGGGGTGCTCTTGCGCGAGCCAGATGGCCTGCGCGACGTGCTACGGCAGTTAGCTGCCGAGGGAATGAGCAGTATCTAACCTATTCAAGCACTCCGTCGAGGAGCCGAAATGATAACTCCTGTCATGCTGAGCTTGCGAAGCATCTTCTCACCCCCATACGATTCGCTATGGCGTGAGAAGATGCTTCGCAAGCTCAGCATAACAGGCAACGCAAGCCTGAAAACACCCTCTTCACGGCCTTCCTGAACAAGAGTTCCCACTGTCTCAATCATGGAGGGCTAGCCCCGAAGCTGAACGGTTTTGGCAGAAGCAGGCCTGACCTTACCCAATAAAGCTTACCGCCACTTGTACCACCTTGGCATCGCGCAAAATGCGGTTGTGGCCCAAGCCGCGCGTGGCGTGCAGCACCGCACCAGGCCAAGCCGCGGCAATCTCCTGCCCTTCCGAAAACGGAATTATCTCGTCATTTTCGTCGTGAATTACCAGCACCTTTTCAGCTTTGGTGCCCGGCCCCGACACGGCCACCCCGAATGAGTCGGCTGACCGGCCAGTAGCCTGCTCCACGTATTGGGCAAACCGCGCCACGAAGTCATTGGACAGATACAGAAAGTCGGCAAAGCGCCCGGCCACCGCCCGCGGGCCAATGGAGGCACTTAGCAGCACCAGCCGTGGCAGCGGCGCTCCATCAGGCAGCCGCACCGGCAGCCCTGCCACCGAAGCCGCCCCAAACGAATGAGCCACGATGGCCCGCACCTCCCCCACTGTGTGCATCACCACCTGTACCGCTCCACCAAAAGCCACGAGCGTGGCCTGCTTGCCGGCCGAAGCGCCGTGCGCAGGCCCGTCCAGCGCCACCACCCGGAAGCCTGCGGCCAGTAGCGGCTCCACCCAGGCGCGCCAGAAACTGGCCCGGTGCTCCCAGCCGTGCACCAGAACCACGGCCGGCGCGGCCTCTGGGCCCCACTCATACACCGCCACCGCGCCCGATTCGCAGTCCACAACGCGTCGACGAGCGTCTACTAAAGCAGGCGCTTCCCATGCTTTAATAGGCAGGCGGCGAGGTGATATAAACAGCTTCCAGGCCTGCCTGAAAGCCAGCTCCGGTGCCACCGCCGACAGCACCTTGAGTTGCAGCCGCAGCCAGCGCAACGCAGTGGGCGGCGAAGGGTAGCGCATGCGTGGCGCGGCAGAGATAGCCGGTTCGTCAGCCATGAAATAGTCGTGAGCGGGTGAGAAGGTGTTTATCAAGCCACTGAGCATAGAATCTACCAAGAGCTTTCGGTATACTTGTTTCATACCAGCAGTTCCAGCCGTAGCTGCCCCACTATGGTATGGTAGGGGGTTTCGTCGTGCACGCGGGCGACCTGCAGGGCCCCCGCCAACGTGGTGAGCACCTGCACTGCCTTGGCTGAAGGGCTGCCCACAAACCGCAGCGCCCCGGTAGCCTTCCCAACGGCCAGCACCTGGGCCAGCCACGCCGTCAGCTCCCCGTTGAAGGTGCGGAGCTCGGCTTGCATCGGGGTTGGCAGCGTTAGGAAATCGGCGGCCAACGCGCCAAACAAGCACACGCGGCGCTCCTGGCGCACATGGTTGTCATACACCTTAAAAAGGGCTTCCAGCTGCTCCTTTGGGGGCAAGTCGGCCACGCGGGGCAGGTCGCGCCACTTGCGCAGGCGCTTCAGCTGGCGCGCTACAACGGCCGTGCCCAGGTCGTCTTTGCTGGGGAAATGATAATGAATGGCAGCCGGCTTAACGCCCAGTTCCCGGGCAATGTGCTGGTAACTGAAGGCATTGTAGCCCCGCTCCAGCAACAGGCTTTCGGCTAGGTCAAGAATTCGCGTGCGGGTGTCGGGAGCAAGAGAAACTGTCGTAGCTTGGCTCTTCATAATGGGTCAAAGATAATACTTACTAACTAATAAGTAAGCTTCACTCATTTGACAAAAAAAAGCCCTTCCCAGAGTGGAGAAGGGCAAATTGCTTTAAGAGCTAGCTGAGAATTATTCCTCCGACTGCAATCCCAAGGCGTCGACAGCAGCCTGCACGGCTTCGGCTCGATAAGTCGGCGC
This sequence comes from Hymenobacter sp. B1770, assembly GCF_049896385.1. NCBI lineage: Bacteria > Pseudomonadati > Bacteroidota > Cytophagia > Cytophagales > Hymenobacteraceae > Hymenobacter > Hymenobacter sp. B1770. The sequence continues at coordinate 11,693 of NZ_JAFCUF010000018.1, read as the reverse complement.
GGTGGCCGGCGCCTTCAGTAAGCGCAGCAGACGGTGGTATTTGGTGCGGCCTTCGGCCAGCATTTGCTCACTCACTTCAATGGTGAATACGCCGAATGGCTCCACTTTTTGCACGCCCACCAGCAAGAAGCGCTCGGCGCGGAGGGCATCGGTATAGAAGGCGGCCTGCCGGTCGTAATCATAAGCCGAGCACTGCCAAAGGAAGTGGTCGGCGTCGCGGGCCATGGTGGTTTTAAAGTCGATGATGGTGAACGGTTGGTCTGGGTGGTCCACCACCAAGTCGGCGCGCAGCTTGCAAAGGGTATCGGTTTCGGGCTCCGTGAACAGCACGCTGATTTCGGGAACACCCAGGGTCAGCAGCTCGGCCAGCTGGGTGTTCATCTTAACCCCTTCGACCAGCCACCACACCAAGGTATCGTTCAGGCCGGGCTGGCCCGCTACGTAGTCATCGGGTTCGAGCAGGGCCGTATGAAACGCGGTGCCGAAGCTCAGCGCGCCTTCGTTGGAGCTGGTGTGGGGGCGCGGCGGTCGGCCATCTAAGGCATCGCGCAGGCGCGAGAGGTCGGAGTTGGCAATGGCAGGCAGAGCACGGTAAGTGTCGTAGTCAAGGCGCAGGAGGTCGGGCCGGCGGAAGGGAAGAGCAGAGTCGGGCATAGCTGAAAAGGTAACAGGAAAAAGCGCAGAATGGCTCCGCTTAACGGCTACGAGCACCACTAATCGGTAGTTTAGCGGCGGGGTGCGTACTCCCCCACAGCACGTTGCACGTTTGGCTGTTTCATTATTTTTTCTGCTAGTACCCTACGCCCTGCCTGCAGCCCTGTTTGCGGCTCCCACCACCATTTATACCAATTATACCAGGACTGGCATCAGTTGCATTAATGCTGACTTGGGCATGGCCGTACGGTTTCTACCCGCAGTGCACCGAGCGCTGGCCTCATCCTATTCTACCCTATTATATATGGAAGGCATACTTTTAAAGCACACTAAAAAGGCCGCTGCATAACTGCAGCAGCCTTTTTTATTAACTATTTAATTTTTCACTGTCTTCAGATTGTGCATAAGCAGCGTAAAAACAGAGAAGCTATTAGTCCTTTTTCCCAAATAAGACACTTTGAGTTCTTAAACGCTCAATCTTACCGGCAACTTCCTCCAACCCTAGATTATGAATGCTGCCCAAGTGGGTGGTTTTGAATTCCCGGTGTGGCACATAGCTACCATCTTCCACGGCGCGGCCTACCCGTTGGTACGCATCACGAAACGGCACGCCTGCAATAATCAGCTGGTTGATGTTCTCCACCGAGAAAATGGGGTCGTACTTGGCCTGGTCGATTACACCGGGCTTAATCTTGATTTCGGGCAGTGCAAACAGCAGAATGTCCAGCAGGTTGGCAAACTGCATCATGGGCCCGAAGAGCAGTTCCTTTAGCAGCTGAAAGTCGCGGTGGTAGCCGCTGGGCAGATTGCTGGTGGCCAAAATGATGTCGTTGGGCAGCGCTTGCAGGCGGTTGGCGTGGGCGCGCACCAGTTCAAACACATCCGGGTTTTTCTTGTGGGGCATGATGCTGGAGCCGGTGGTGAACTCCTTCGGCAAATTCACGAAGCCCAGGTCCTGGCTGTTGTAGAGCACCAGGTCGTAGGCCAGCTTGCCCAGCGTGCCCGCTGCACCGGCGATGGCAAAGGCCAGCGTTTTTTCGGTTTTTCCGCGCAGCATTTGGGCGCCCACGGCGCTCACGGCCACGTTGCCGAAACCCATCTCCCGAGTCGTCATTTCCCGGTCGATGGGGAAGCTGCTGCCAAAGCCTGCCCCCGAACCCAGTGGGTTTTGGTCGGCTACTTGGTGCGCGGCTTCAAACAAGCACAAATCGAGCAGCAGATGCTCGGCATAGGCCGTAAACCACAGGCCAAAGCTGCTTGGCATGGCGGCTTGGAAGTGCGTGTAGCCGGGCAGTAAGTCGCCCTGGTGCACTTCGGCCTTCTGCAGCAGCACTTCAGCCAGCAGCAGCATTTTGGCGGCAATCTGCTCTGTATAGTCTTTGAGGAACAGTTGGATGGCCGTCAGCACCTGGTCGTTGCGCGAGCGGGCGGTGTGAATTTTCTTGCCAGCATCACCAAATTTCTCGGTCAGGTAGTGCTCAATTTTGGAATGTACGTCTTCAAAGTCAGCTTCAATTTGAAACGTTCCGGCGGCCACCTGCTCGAGTAGTTCGTCCAGCCCGGTAATTAGCTGCGCCCGCTCTTCCTCCGATATCAAGCCCACTTTGGCCAGCATGTTGGCTTGCGCCTTGGAGGCAAGCATGTCAAATTGCGCAAGGTGCATGTCCAACTCCCGGTCCTGCCCCACCGTGAACTGTTCGATGGTTTCGTTAACGGAAAATCCTTTTTCCCAAATTTTCATAGCGCGGTTTTGCGAAGTAATTAAATTAAGCCTGGCAGGCGGTAAGACTACAGGATTAGTGAAATTTAAGGTCAGTGAGTAACGTGATGTAATCGCGAATACCTGCATGAATCTCACTTAGCAGAATAAATTCATCCGGTGTATGCGAGCGGGCGCTTTCCCCCGGCCCCATTTTCAGGGTTTCAAATGGCATCATCGACTGGTCCGACAACGTGGGCGAGCCATACACCTGCTTGCCCATGGCCACTCCCTTGCGCACCAGCGGATGGTTTTCGCTAATTTTAGAAGAATTGAGGTGGGTGGAGCGCGGCACTATTTCGGACTGCACATTGGCCCGAATAATATCAACCACCTCTTGGTTCTGGTACAACTCATTGGTGCGCACGTCCACCACAAACTGGCAGCGGTCGGGCACCACGTTGTGCTGCTGGCCGGCCGTGATTTGCGTAACCGTCATCTTGACCGGGCCCAGCAGCGGCGACACTTCCGGAAACTGGTATTGCCGCAGCCACTGAATGTCGTCCAGAGCCTTATAAAGAGCATTTTCTCCCTCCTCGCGGGCTGCATGACCGGTTTTGCCATGGGCAGTTGCATCCAGCACAATCAGGCCTTTCTCGGCAATGGCGAGGTTCATGCCCGTAGGTTCGCCCACTATTCCCACGTCAATCTTACCAAGTTGCGGCAGCACACTTCTTATGCCTTTAGCACCCGAAATTTCCTCCTCTGCGGTTATGGCGCAAATTAAATTAAAGGCATTTAGCTTATCTTGAAAATAGCAAAACACTGCTAATAAGCTCACCGCCGAGGCGCCCGCGTCATTGCTACCTAACCCCACCAACTTATCACCTTCCAATTCAGCCCCAAAAGGCGCATAGCTCCACCCGGCACTGGCCCTAACCGTGTCGTGATGGGAGTTGAGTAAGACAGTTGGTTTAGCCGCGTCGAAATGCTGCGAAACAGCCCACACGTTGTTATCCTGGCGTTTTGTCGCCACGCCGTGCGTCGTCAAAAACTCCTGAATTAAAGTGGCCGTATCGGCCTCTTCCCGTGAAAAAGAAGGTGTCTGAATTAGCCGAATTAACAGCGCCACGGCATCATCGCTGAGTTGGCTAATTACATCAGGCATAGCTCTGTTTTTAATGTTTCATCAATAAAAAGCGCGTGCTCAATAATTACTTTATCGACCCCAAACTGCAAAGCCTCAAAGGCATTTTCTAATTTAGGAAGCATGCCGTCGGCAATAATTCCGCTTTCTTTTAATTCAGCGTAATCGAACAAGCTTATTCTTGGAATAACCGATTTCTCATCAGCCACGTCAGTCAACACACCGCGCTTCTCGAAGCAAAAGTGTAGCGCTACGGTATACTGCCTACTCAATGCCTTGGCCACAGAAGCGGCAATGGTATCGGCGTTGGTATTTAATAACTGGCCTTTCCCATCGTGGTTAATGGGGCAGAAAACTGGAGTTATTCCCAACGTCAACAGCTGATTAACCAGGCTTGTATTGATGCTTTCTTCATTCAGGTCGCCCACAAAGCCATAGTCTACCTCCCTTACGGGCCGCTTAGTGGCCAGAATCACGTTGCCATCGGCCCCGGTGAGACCCAGCGCGTTAACCCCCAGACTTTGCAACGCGGCCACCATTTGCTTGTTGGTTTTGCCAGCATAAAACATGGTCACGATATCCAGGGTGGCCTCGTCGGTGATGCGCCGGCCGTGGAGCATGCGCGGGGCAATGCCCAAGGTCGCCATCATGTCGCTGGCGCCTTTTCCGCCGCCGTGGACCAGTATTTTGGGCCCGCTTACTTCGGCAAATAGTCGCAGGAACTCCAGCAAATCCGGTGCGTGGTCGATAATACCACCGCCTATTTTAAATATTTTTAGCTGGGGCTTCATTGGTAATTTGTCTACGCGCAAACCCGAACGTCGCGGGTGGCTGATTCAAAAATTTATATAGGAAACGTTGCACGCAAAAGTAGGAGCTTTTACATTTGCGGCAGAATTGAACCACTTGGCACGGACCCCCGTTAAAGCGTCCAAACCAATATTTCTCTGCCATGACCCTCTCGGTTTATCTGCCTACTTCGCTAGTTCCCGCCGCTTGGCCGGGTGCAGCTGGCGTGTGCAAAACCGCTTGCGCTCTGGTGCGACGACCCTAGCGGCTTCAGCAGCCGCATGTTGGCCCCTTGGCCAGCCCTTTTGAGCCGGGCAAGTATCCGCTCACACTTACAGACAGGTTTGGGCTTTAGCAGGAATCACACGCCGGAAGCGTGTGTCCGGACAGCCGCGCATCTATCCCTAAGTCCTTAAATAACAATGATAATTCGGGTTGCAACGGCAGCGGACGCTCAGTACGCTGACCAATTATGTCAGTGGTATATCGATTCGGCCAAAACACGTGGTACGGGCATCGCCAAGCGCGAGCCCGCCTACGTAGCCCAAAAGATGGCCAGCGGCGACAGCATCATTGCCTTCGTCGATGGCGAGCTGGCGGGTTTCTGCTACATCGAAACGTTTGATGACAAGACGTTTGTAGTCAATTCGGGCCTTGTGGTAAATGCCGAAATTCGTAAGAGTGGCGTGGGACGCGCCATTAAGCAGGGCGTGTTCAACCTCTCGCGCTCGAAGTATCCTAATGCGAAAATATTCGGCATTACTACCAGCTTGGCGGTAATGAAAATTAATACCGAATTGGGCTACAAGCCGGTAACTTTTTCGGAGCTCACTAGCAGCGAAGACTTTTGGAAGGGCTGCCGCAGCTGCAAAAATTTTGGCATCCTGATGGAAAACGAGCGAAAAATGTGCCTGTGCACCGGTATGCTGTTCGACGCGACCAATGCCCCACTCGTGCAGCTCCAAGTCCCTGACTTTACGGCCGACAATCAAGCCCAATTACCTGTTTCTCCCAGTTCTGCATCATGAAGAAAAAAGCCATTCTAGCCTACAGCGGCGGCCTCGACACGTCGTTTTGCGCCGTGTATTTGTCGCGTGAATTAGACCTCGAAGTTCACACAGTCATTGTTAACTCTGGCGGGTTTTCGTCGGAGGAATTGGCCGGCATCGAGAAGCGCGCTTCCGAGCTGGGCTCGGTGAAGCACGAAGTTATTGACGTAACGGACCGGTTTTACCGCGACTGCCTGCGCTACCTGCTGTTTGGCAATGTGTTGAAGAACGACACTTATCCCCTCTCGGTAAGTGCAGAGCGCATGTTTCAGTCATTGGCCATTGCCGAATACGCCCGCGCCAACGAAGCCGATTACATCGTGCACGGCAGCACCGGCGCTGGCAACGACCAAGTGCGTTTCGACGTGGCTTTCTCGGTTATCTCGCCCAAAACGGAGATTCTGACGCCCATCCGCGACCTCAAACTGTCGCGCCAGGCGGAGATTGAATATTTGCAGAAACAGGGCTTCGAGATGAGCTGGGAAAAGGCGCGCTATTCCATAAATAAAGGCATCTGGGGCACCAGCGTGGGCGGCGTCGAAACGCTGACCTCGCACGAAGCCCTACCCGAAAGCGCTTATCCTTCGCAACTGCAGCGCCACGATTCGGAACGCGTGGAAATCACCTTCGAGAAGGGCGAGCCCGTGGCGCTGAACGGCGAAACACTGCCTCCGGTGGAGTTGATTCAGAAGCTAAATGAGCTGGGCTCGGCCTTTGCCATTGGCCGCGACATTCACGTGGGCGACACCATTCTGGGCATTAAGGGCCGCGTGGGCTTTGAGGCACCGGCGCCGCTCATCCTCATCAAAGCACACCACCTGCTGGAGAAGCACACCAGCACCCGCTGGCAGCTTCTGCACAAGGACTACATCGCCAACTGGTACGGCACGCTGCTGCACGAGGCTCAGTACCTCGACCCGGTGATGCGCGACATGGAGGCTTTCCTGGAGTCATCGCAAAACCACGTTTCGGGCACCGTTTTCGTTAATCTCAAGCCGTATCAGTTCGAGCTGCTGGGCGTTGAGTCCAAATATGATATGATGCAGTCGAAAGTGGCTACCTACGGCGAAGAAAACAACGCCTGGGACTCACGCGACGCCAAGGGTTTTATCAAAATCTTCGGCAACCAGCTGAAAATTAGCGCCAGCCTCCACGATGAAAATTAAGATTGGCATCGTAGGCGGCGCCGGCTACACGGCGGGCGAGCTCATTCGCATTTTGCTGCGCCACGAGTTCGCGGAACTCGGCGCTATTGTCAGCTCTTCCAACGCCGGCAACCCGGTGCATCAGGTGCACGACGACCTCATGGGCGACACCGAGCTGGTGTTTGCGTCGGAACTGGCCGGCGACGAAGACGTGGTGTTTCTGTGCCTCGGCCATGGCAACTCCAGCGCATTCCTAGAGAAAAACTCCTTACCCGCTACCACGCACATCATCGACCTGAGCAACGACTTCCGCCTGGAAGCCGACCGGGAATTCGACGACCGGGAATTTGTCTACGGCCTGCCAGAATTGAATAAGCGCCGCATTCAGCAGGCCCAGCACATTGCCAATCCCGGCTGCTTTGCCACGGCCATACAGCTGGCGCTGCTGCCGCTGGCACAAGCGGGCAAGCTGACGGACGATGTGCACGTATCGGCCATCACCGGCTCGACCGGCGCGGGCCAGAGCTTGTCGGAGACGGTGCACTTCTCGTGGCGCACCAACAACGTGTCCATTTACAAGCCCTTCACGCACCAGCACCTCGGCGAAATCGGTGAGAGCCTGGCGCAGCTGCAGTCGCAGCTGGATGCGGACATTCACTTCGTCCCCTACCGCGGCAATTTCTCGCGGGGCATTTTTGCCAGCGTCTACACGCCATCCGATTTGACGCAGGACGAGGCCCGCCAGCTGTATAAAGACTTCTACGCCGAAGCGCCGTTCACCACGGTATCGGACAAAGAAATTCACCTCAAGCAGGTGGTCAACACCAACAAATGCTTGCTGCACGTGCAGAAATTCGGCAAGCAACTGCTCATCACCTCAGCTATCGACAACCTAGTGAAGGGCGCTTCGGGCCAAGCGGTGCAAAACCTGAACTTACTTTTCGGGCTGCCGGAAACGACGGGGCTTCACCTTAAATCGGTGCTTTTCTAACCGTCCCGAACGGTCATGCTGAGCTTGTCGAAGCATCTCTACCGCGGAAGTAATCAATAGCTACAACGAAGCGGTAGAACTGATTCGGCTGCACTCAGCATGACCGTCCTTTTTAATTACGCTCTGACATCACTCAAAACATGGAGCTTTTCAACGTTTATCCGCTCGTCAACATCACACCCGTAAAAGCGCTCGGCGCCAAGCTCTGGGACGATAAAGGACAGGAATACCTGGATTTCTACGGCGGCCACGCCGTTATTTCCATCGGCCACAGCCACCCGCACTACGTGCAGCGCCTTACCGAGCAGTTGCAGAACATCGGCTTCTACTCCAACTCGGTGCAGATTCCGATTCAGGCGGAGCTGGCGCATAAGCTCGGTCAGGTTTCGGGCTATGAGGACTACACGTTGTTTCTGTGCAATTCGGGGGCTGAGGCCAATGAGAATGCACTGAAGCTGGCCTCCTTCCACACCGGCAAAACGCGGGTGGTGGCGTTCAAAGGTGCTTTTCACGGCCGTACTTCCGGGGCAGTAGCTGCCACGGATAACCCCAAAATTGTAGCGCCCTTTAATGCTGGCCACGCTATTTCTTTCGTGGATTACAACCTGAAGGAGGTAGCCAAAATCCTACAGGGTGGCGACGTGTGTGCCGTTATCGTGGAGCCGATTCAAGGGGTAGGCGGCATCATTATGCCTTCCGATGATTTTCTGGTGGGCCTGTCCCTGCTGTGCGGGGCGCACAACGTTCTCCTGATTGCCGATGAAGTGCAGAGCGGCTATGGCCGGAGCGGCAAGTTCTTCGCGCACCAGCACGCTGGCATTCGGCCTGATGTCATCTCGGTGGCCAAAGGCATGGGCAACGGCTTCCCCATTGGCGGCATCCTTATTTCGCCGGCTTTAAAAGCCTCTTACGGACTGTTGGGCACCACGTTTGGCGGCAACCACCTGGCCTGCGCCGCAGCCCTGGCCGTGCTGGAAGTTATCGAAACCGAAAACCTGCTGGCCCACGCCACCGAGCTAAGCCAGTACCTCCGCACCGAATTGGAAGCCAACGCCGGTGCTGAAGAAATCCGCGGCCGCGGCCTGATGGTGGGCATCAAATACGACTTCCCCATCAAAGACGTGCGCGACAAGCTGCTGACCGAGCACCACATTTTCGTGGGCAATGCTTCGGACCCCACCGTGCTGCGCCTGCTGCCGCCATTGAATATCACCAAGGCTGAAGTCAACCGATTCCTACAGGCGCTGTACGCGCTTGTAGCTACCGAAGCCAAAACGGTGTAGAGACGCGACACCTCGCGTCTCGTCGTTGAACGACTCTTTTCAGAATTAATGAGTCAAAATAACGTCAGCAACGATAAAGACGCGAACCGCAGGTCGGCGTAGCCAAGTGTCGCGTCTCTACATCCCAACAGCAACAAAACAGATGAACCAAGTAAAACTCATCCTCGAAGACGGCACCTGCATCGAAGGCACTTCCTTCGGCGCCCACACCTCCGTGGCGGGCGAAGTGGTCTTCAGCACGGCCATGACCGGCTACCCCGAAAACCTGACCGACCCCTCCTTTGCCGGCCAGATTCTGGTGCTCACCACCCCCATGGTCGGCAACTACGGCGTGCCCGGCGAGGAGCTCTACGAGTCGATTTCCAAGATTTTCGAGTCCGACAAAATTCACATTGCCGGCCTGGTGGTCAACTACTACTCCGAGGAGCACAGCCACTGGAACGCCGCCAAAAGCCTCGGCGACTGGCTCAAGGAGTACAACATCCCCGGCATTTTCAACGTCGACACCCGCCGGCTCACCAAGCAGCTGCGCGAAAAAGGCGCGATGCTCGGCAAACTCGTGGCCGCGGAGGACGTGCCCTTCCACGACCCCAACCTCGACCACCTGGTGGCCCAGGTGAGCCGGCCCGGCGTGCAGCGCTACGGCACGGGCCAGCACAAAATCGTGCTGGTGGACTGCGGCACCAAAACCAACATCCTGCGCTGCTTTCTCGAGCGCGACGTGGAACTCATCCGCGTGCCCTGGGACTACGACTTCACCCAACTCGACTACGACGGCCTGTTTTTGAGCAACGGCCCGGGCGACCCGAAGATGTGCGCGGCCACCATCGCCCACCTGCAAACGGCCCTGCAGCAGGACAAGCCCATTTTCGGCATCTGCCTGGGCTCCCAGCTCATGGGCCTGGCCGCCGGCGGCGACACCTTTAAGCTCAAGTACGGCCACCGCAGCCACAACCAGCCCGTCAAGCGCACCGGCACCCGGCGCTGCTACATCACCAGCCAGAACCACGGCTTCGCGGTCGACCCCGCCACGCTGCCCGCCGAGTGGACCGTGCTGTTCGAGAACCTGAACGACGGCACCTGCGAAGGCATCCAGCACACGTCCAAGCCGTTCTTCTCCACCCAGTTCCACCCCGAGGCCGCCGGCGGCCCGCAGGACACGGAGTTTCTGTTCGATGATTTCCTCACCGCCGTCGGGAAATACAAAGCCGACAACCAGAAGTAAAAAAGAACGTCACGCCGCGCGGAGCACCTTGCCCGCTTCCTTGACCGAACGGTTGAGGGCAGTAGGCGAGGTGCTTCCCTGCGCTCTGCGCAACGTTCCATTGGCCCAATCCCCCTTTTAACATGACCCGTTACAACCGGTCTGTTACCCAACCCCTAGCATGACCAAACCCACCAAAGTCCTCGTCCTCGGTTCCGGCGCGCTGAAAATCGGCGAAGCCGGCGAATTCGATTATTCCGGCTCGCAGGCGCTCAAGGCCCTGCAAGAGGAAGGCATCCGCACCGTCCTGATCAACCCCAACATCGCCACGGTGCAGACCTCGGACCACCTGGCCGACGACGTGTACTTCCTGCCCGTGACCCCCTACTTCGTCGAGGAGGTCATCAAAAAGGAGCAGCCCGACGGCATCCTGGTGGCCTTCGGCGGGCAGACGGCGCTCAACTGCGCCGTGGCCCTGTACCGCGCCGGCGTGTTTGAGCAGTACAACGTGCGGGTGCTCGGCACGCCCGTGCAGGCCATCATCGACACCGAGGACCGGGACATCTTCAAGGACAAGCTCGCCCAGATTGGCGTGCTCTGTGCCCGCAGCGTGGCCGTGACGACGCTGGAAGACGCGCTGGCCGCCGGCGAAACCATTGGCTTTCCCATCATCGTGCGGGCCGCCTTTGCCCTCGGCGGGCTGGGCAGCGGCTTTGCCAACAACGGGGACGAGCTGCGGGCCCTGGCCCGGAAAGCCTTCACCACCTCCGACCAGATTCTGGTGGAGGAGTCGCTCAAGGGCTGGAAGGAAGTCGAGTACGAAGTGGTGCGCGACGCGTTCGACAACTGCATCACGGTCTGCAACATGGAGAACTTCGACCCCATCGGCATCCACACCGGCGAGAGCATCGTGGTGGCCCCCTCGCAGACGCTCAGCAACCGCGAGTACCACAAGCTGCGCCGCCTCGGCATCGAGACCATCCGCCACCTGGGCATCGTGGGCGAGTGCAACATCCAGTACGCGCTCGACCCCTTCTCCGAGGACTACCGCGTGATTGAGGTCAACGCGCGCCTCTCGCGCTCCTCGGCCCTGGCCTCGAAGGCCACGGGCTACCCGCTGGCGTTTGTGGCCGCCAAGCTCAGCCTGGGCTACTCGCTCGCGGAGCTGAAAAACAGCGTCACGCAGACCACGTCGGCCTTTTTCGAGCCGGCCCTGGACTACGTGGTGGTGAAGCTGCCGCGCTGGGACCTGGGCAAGTTCGCGGGCGTGAGCCGCGAGATTGGCTCGGCCATGAAAAGCGTGGGCGAGGTGATGGCCATCGGCAAAACGTTCGAGGAAGCCATCCAGAAGGGCCTGCGCATGCTCGACACCGGCAAGCGCGGGTTCGTGGCCAACAAGCCCGAGGACATCGATTCATCGACCATCGACCAGCTGCTCCGCGAGCCCAACGAGGAGCGCATCTTCGCCATCAACGCGGCCTTTGAGGCCGGCTACACCCTGGAGCAGGTGCACGCGCTGACCCGCATCGACCACTGGTTTCTGCAGCGCCTCTACGCCATTTTCCGGCTCGGCCACCGGCTCGCCGACGGGCGCGCCACGGGCCTCGACGGGCTGGAGACGGGCCTGCTGCGCGAGGCGAAAAAAGCCGGCTTCTCCGACCAGCAAATCGCGGTCCAGCTGCTCGGCGAGGGCGACGTGAAGGCCGACGAGCTGCGGGTGCGCGCCCGCCGC
>NZ_JAFCUF010000017.1:0-28605 GCF_049896385.1 Hymenobacter sp. B1770 | reverse complement strand
GACGACCCGCTCTTTTTAGCTGTCATAACAGAAGAAATATACGTCCTTCTTCTGTCCGGCATTCCTAAACCACCTCAGCCCATCATCACGCCCAGCAGCGAGCTGCGCGCCGGCTACGGCAACAACGCCTACGGCAAGCCCTCCCTCAGCTACTTTGCCCTGAAGGACATGCTCGGCGATGCGATGTTCAAGAAATGCCTGCACGCCTTCATGGCCGACTGGCACGGCAAGCACCCCATTCCATGGGACTATTTCAACTCCTTCAATACCACCTCCGGGCAAAACCTGAACTGGTTTTTCAACAACTGGTTTTTCACGAACAACTACATCGACCTGGCCGTGGCGCCCGTCACTGGCACCACCGTTACCGTGCAGAACATTGGCGGCTTCGCCATCCCTTTCGATGTTGCGGTAGAATACACCGACGGCACCAAAGTCACCCTGCACCAGTCGCCGGCCGTGTGGCAAGCCAACCAGAAGCAAGCCACCATCACGCTGCCCAAAGCCGCTAGGTCCGTCGCCCTTCAGCAAGGCGTATTCATGGACGCCAATGAGAAGGACAATACCTGGACGCAGCGCTAGTCGCCCCGTCCAGCTTCCGCCAAACCAACCGAAGAAGAAAAGCCGTAAGTTGAATTGCAAAGCCCCACGCTGATGCTCAGCGTGGGGCTTTCTTTCCCTTAGCTGTTGCCTGTATGCTCCTGATTCTCCTCTTTCTGGCCGTTCTGCTGCTCACCTACTCCAACGGGGCCAACGACAACTTCAAGGGCGTGGCCACGCTCTGGGGCAGCGGCACGCTAGCCTACCGGCCCGCCCTGGTTTTGGCTACGGCAGCCACATTCACCGGCTCTATCTGTTCCTACTTTTTCGCCGAGGAGCTGATTAAGAACTTCTCGGGCAAAGGGCTGGTGCCCGATGAAATCATTCAGTCGGCTGACTTTATTTTGGCCGTGGCGCTGGCGGCCGGGGTCACGGTGCTGCTGGCCACCAAGCTGGGGTTTCCCATTTCTACCACGCACGGGCTGGTAGGCGCGCTGGTGGGCGCTGGCCTGGTGGCAGTGGGCACCGCCGTGAACTTTGCCAAGCTGGGCACCACCTTTTTCCTGCCCCTGATTTTGGGCCCGGTGCTGGCCGTGGTGCTCGGCAGTCTGGTTTACGTGGTGTTCCGGCAGGGCCGTAAAGCCGCGGGCATCAGCGAGGAATCCTGCGTATGCGTGGGCAATACATGGGTGCCCGTCGCTTCTGTTGCTTCCAGCTCCTTCACGGCACTGCCCACACTGCAGGCCGGCCTCAGCACCCAAGCCGAGTGCCAAAACCTCTACCAAGGCAAATTCATTGGCCTCAACTTCCAGCCGCTCATCAACAACCTGCACTACGTAAGTGCGGCCGCCGTGAGCTTCGCCCGCGGCCTCAACGACACGCCCAAGCTGGTGGGCCTGCTGCTGGTGTGTCGGTTTTTCCAGATGCCTGTCAATGTCCTTATTCTCGCCTTGGCCATGGCCATTGGCGGCTTGCTCAACGCCCGCCGCGTGGCCGACACCATGAGCAAGAAAATCTCCAGGCTCAACCACGGCCAGGGCTTCACGGCCAACCTGGTCACCAGCCTGCTCGTGATTGCGGCTAGCAAGTTCGGCTTGCCCGTGTCCACCACCCACGTGTCGGTGGGCAGCATCTATGGCATCGGTTTGGTGAACAAAACCGCCAATTCCAAAGAAATTGCCAAGATTGGCTTGTCGTGGCTGCTCACGCTGCCGGTAGCGGCCTTGCTCAGTGCGGGCTTGTACTTCGCCATTCATTCGCTGAACCGGTAGGCCAGTTGGTCAGCATTTTGTTGCCGCTTACTCGTCGGAGCCGGCGGCCCGGCGCTGCTTCTTCAGCTGCTGGCGCACCTCTTTTACTCGCTCGTCAAAGCCATCGGGGTCGTAGTCCACGCCTTCCACATCCAGCTCGTCGAGGAGGTCCATCATGGCATTGGCGTGGTCGGTGCGGGTGCCAGCGGGCATCGTCACGTAGGCCATTTCCGACCACATCAGTGCCAGCAGCCGCGCGCCCGATTCGTCGCGCATCTGCATTTCCAGCACTAGGCTGGAGTTGTCGAAGTGAATAAGCTGGCTGCTGATGCGCACCCGCGCGCCCTGTCGCGCCGGCTTGAGGTAGCTGATGTGGTGCTTGGTGATAACCCAGGCGGCTTTTTGCTCGCGGGCCAGCTCGCCCATGTTTAGGGCGTAGTGGGCCGTGGTATGGTCTTCGCGGGCGTTGAGGAAGTAGTCGAGGTAACGGGCGTTGTTGAGGTGGCCCAGCATGTCGCAGTCCTGAAAGTAGACGTGGTGGGTGGTTTCGGGGGTTTTAACGAGCGCAGGCATAGGGCGAGAGCAATGACGGAACAAGCAGTATCGGGGACAAAGGTCGCAGATAGATTTGCTTCCATTTAAAAGTGAAAGCACCACAGAAGGAACGTCATGCCTCGGCAAGCTCAGCATGACGTTCTATTTTTCTTGTTCTAAACACCTTACATATATTCCCAAAACTACTCGGCACGCCTAACACTTAGCGGAAAAATTGCTACCTTTTAGCCATTAAAATTCCCGCATTATGTTCTCGCTCACCCCAGCCCGTTCCGCTGTCCTTCACGCTCTTGCCGACGCCATTATTCCGCCCCTGCCCGATGGCAGCCCGGCAGGTTCGCAGGGGGTGAACCTGGAGAAACTCGAAGCGGCCATTCGGGAGCAGCCGCTGGGCGCGCAGGCCGAATTCGGCAAGCTGCTCGACCTCATGGAGAAGCCAATTCTGGGCCTTACGTGGTTTGGGCCATTAAAGCCCTTCCGCAAGCTGGACCCGGAGCAGCGCGAGTTGCTGCTGCAAAGCTGGGCAACCTCCAATGTGCCGCAACTGCGCAAGGGCTTCCAGGCGGTGCGCAAGCTGTGCACACTGCTGTACTACGGCGGCAGCATGCCCAATGTGCCAACCGTCTGGGGCCGCCTCGGCTACCCCGGTCCCGACGAAAAACCCGTGGACACGCCCAAACCCATCAAAACCCTGCACCCGAGCCAAAACAGCGAGTACGAGTGCGACGTGCTGGTCATTGGCAGTGGCGCGGGCGGCGGCGTGGTGGCCGGCGAGTTGGCCCAGGCTGGCTACGACGTGCTGGTGGTTGAAAAAGGCCCCTACTGCCACGGCTGCGACTTCACGCAGCGCGAAGTAGACATGCTCGGCAAACTCTACGACGCTAAAGGCGCGCTCTCGACCCAGGACGGCAGCATCGGCATCCTGGCGGGCTCCTGCCTGGGCGGCGGCACCACCGTGAACTGGGCCGGCTCATTTCGCACGCCCGACTACGTGCTACAGGAATGGGCCCGCGAGCACGACGCACCCCAGTTTACCACCCTCGAATTCAAGGAAAGCCTTAACGCTGTGGCCCGAACCATCGGCGTGAACACCAACTATACCCGCCACAACGGCCAGAACCAGGCTTTGTGGGACGGGTCGACCAAGCTGGGCCAGGAGGTGAAGTTGATTCCGCGCAACGAGAAAGGCCTAACCGACTCCGATACGCACTTCCGCGCCCTTGGCTACACTACCCTCGGCGACGCCCACGGCATCAAGCAGGGCACCCTGAACACGTATTTGCAGACGGCCTTCGAACACGGCGCCCGCATTCTGGCCGATACCAAGGTGGGCCGCGTGACCATAGCCAACGGCCGCGCCACCGGCGCCGAAGCTGTGCACACCACCGAAGACGGCCGCCTGGTGCACATCAGCGTGCGGGCCCGGCGCGTGGTGGTGGCCGGCGGCGCCATCCAGACACCGGCCCTGCTTCTGCGCTCCGGCCTGAAGCACCCGCACCTGGGTCGGCACCTGCACCTGCACCCCACCGTGGTGGTGGGCGCCCGCTACCCCCACGCCATGAACTCCTGGCACGGGCCCAGCATGAGCGTGGTGAACGATACGTACACCATGCTGCACGGCACCAACTTCGGCGCCAAGCTCGAAACACCGCCCACTCACCCCGGCCTGCTAAGCATGGTGCTGCCCTGGCTCTCGGGCAAGCAGCACCACGAGTTGCTGCGTGATGCCAACCACTTGGGCTCGTTCATAGTGCTCACCCGCGACCGCGACGGCGGCCGCGTCACCCTCGACAAGCACGGCGCGCCGCTGATAGATTACACGCTGTCGGACTTCGACCGGGCCAACATGCTGGAGGGCATGCGCGCCGCGGCTCAAATTCACGTGGCGGCCGGCGCCACCGTCGTGTATTTGCCCCACGGTACGCTGCCTACCCTGCACGCCCAAAATGGCACCCTGCAAAACCCGGAGGTGCTCGACAAGCTCCCGCACCTCAGCTGGAAGCCCAACCACTTCGGCCTCTACAGCGCCCACCAGATGAGCACCTGCCGCATGGGCGGCGACGCGGCCACGCACCCGCTCAAAAACAACGGCGAAACCGTGGAGGTGCAGAACCTATTCGTGGCCGACGGCTCGGCGTTTCCGGCGTGCAGCGGTGTCAACCCCATGCTCACCATCATGGCGCTGGCGCACTTCACGGCCCAGGGCATGAAGGCCAGCCGGCCAGTTGAAAAGCAGCGGATGGCCACGGCCTAGGCATATTTAGCTCATAAATTGGTTGCGAGCCCTGGGCCGCTGGCCCAGGGCTCGCAACTACTGGCGGGTGGGTTACATCACAATTGGAGGGACTTCTGGCTCTGACAAAGCCTGGCGACCCAAGCGGTAAATTCGTTTCTCGCAGGGAAACCTTCGCCTTGGTGACCCCAGTTTGCGTATGCAGTCGCATGCTTCCATTTGAAGCTTTTTCGCTATGCTTCGCTTTTCCTATTTCAGACCTCATTTGGTCCTTGCCGCAGGCCTGTTGCTTACCTCCAGCTGCTCTTTGTTTCGCCCCCGCGCCAAAACGCCTGTAGTAGAAACCGTGCGTAACGAGGACTCGCCCACGCCCAAAACGGCCGCTCGCGACCTGGCCGACGTCATGACCACTGAGCTCCAGCTCACGCCCGACCAGACCATAAAGGTTCGCAACATATTGAACGGCACCGTGGAGCAGGCCAATGCGGCCAAAGCGAAGTACGAGCCAAAATCGCCTCAGCTGATGGCGGAGCTGAAGCGCATCAACATCAGTTCCCAGAAAGAGCTCCAGGTAGTGCTGGGCCCCACCAAGTTTAAAGAGCTCCAGGCCAAACAGGGGAAGATGGCTGCTGAGATGCAGCAGCGCCGGCAATAGACACCAACGTTATTGCCGCACCATTTCCCGCAAAGGGGCCCATAGTCCGGCATAGCGGGCTATTTGCTGCTCTTGCTGACGGTTTTTAGGCATCAGCAGCCAGCGCGCATTGCCCTCCGAACTCACGCGGCGCAGCACGCCCCCGGGCAGCACCACAATGCGCAGGGTGTCGTTGCCCAAGCGCTGCCAACTCATGTGGCGGCCGTCGAGTAGCAGGCGCTCCACGTTCCAGTGCTCGTCAGCACCGGGTTTGCTGATGTAGTACGCGCCCCTGTACCACCGCACCTGGCCTTTAAAATCCGGCGTGAGGGCACACACCGTGTCGCGGGTCCACTTGTCCAGCCACAATGTATCGGCTTGGCCGGGTCGCAACCGCACGGGTCCGCCGTCCTGCTGTGGGTGCCAGGTGCCGAGCTTTTCGCCTGCCCCACCCAATTTCAACGAATCCAGTATCTGCATGGTCGTTCCAAACGACCACATTGTTTCCGACCAAATAATGGTAGGCGTGATAAGCACACGCCTAGTTGAGTCGGCAGGCATGAAATACCAGCCCCGATGCCGTGCCGGAAACACCTTAACATTGGGAACCGAGGCCGGAAACGGCTGCGCAAAATAGACCCATTGCGAGTCCTCACAAGAAGTTAATGGCAGCGCAAATATTCCCAGTAAAAGCAGGCGCATTGTAGAAAAATGGGTTCGACTACTAATGCTCCTGCCGCCCCATAGGTAACCCGCCAAACTATAGATACTTCACCAGCAGCTCAATCAGCTTGCGCACCTTGGGCGTGTAGGGAGGATACATGGCTTTGATGCCGGTGAAGCCCACGCGCTGACGCATCACGCCCTTTTCGTTGCTGAAGGCCAGAAAGCCTGAGTGCCCGTGAGCCTTACCAAGGCCACTGTTGCCAACGCCGCCAGTGGGTAGTTCGGGGTGGGCAAAGTGCAGCACCGTTTCGTTGATGCCCGCGCCGCCGGCCGAGATATTGGCTAGTAGGTAGCGGCGGTTTTCGGTGCTGTTGGTAAAGACGTACTGGGCCAGCGGCTTGAGGCGGGCATTTACGTATTCAGTGGTTTCGCTCAGCGTCTTGAAGGTGAGCACGGGCAGCAGCGGCCCAAAAATTTCCTCTTCCAGAATGCGCGCTCCGGCCGGCACATTGGTTAGCAGCGTGGGCTCGATGTAGTTCTGCGAAGCATCGACAGTGCCGCCAGCCACGACGGTGGCGCCGCGGGTCTGGGCGTCTTCGAGCAGGCCCGCCAGGCGGGAAAAATGATGCTGGTTTACGATGCGGGCCAGAGACTCGGAATGCTGAATACCCTCCCCATTGGGGTTGTATGCCCGCTGAATAGCGGCGCTCAACTCACGCAGCAACTCGGGCTGCACGCTTTCCTGCACCAGCAGGTAGTCGGGTGCCACGCAGGTCTGACCGTTGTTGAGAAATTTCCCCCACACAATTTTCTCGGCGGCATCGCGCAGATTGGCCGTATCGTCGACCACGGCGGGGTTCTTGCCGCCCAGCTCCAGGGTAAGGCCGCTCAGGTGCTGGGCGGCCGCGCGCATCACAATCTTGCCTACCTCGGGGCTGCCGGTGAAGAAAATATGGTCCCAGGGCAGCTTGAGCAGGTCGGTGGCTACTTCTTTGTCGCCCTGCACCAGTGTCACTTCCTCGGGCCGGTACAGTTCCTGGCACATGCGCTCGAGCAGGGCCGAGGTGGCGGGCGTTTGCTCGGCGGGCTTGATGAGCACGGCGTTGCCGGCCGCGATGGCTGATATCAGGGGACCCACAGCCAGGTAGAGCGGGTAGTTCCAGGGCGAGATAATCAGCACCACGCCCTTGGGTTCTATCTGCACCCAGGAGCGGGTGCCCAGCAGCGCCATGGACGTGCCCACGGGCCTTGGCGCCATCCACTGCTTCAGGTGCTTCATGGTGTGCTTCAGCTCCACGAGCGAGGTCCAGATTTCGGTCATGTCCGTCTCAGCGGCCGGCTTGCGGAAATCGGCGTTCAGGGCCTCGTGAATGGCACGGCGGTTGGCGTGCAACCAGTTGTACAGCTTTTGCAGGCGGGCGCGGCGCCCCCCTACTTCCTCGCGGCGCAGAACGGGCGCGTGCTGGCGCAAGGCCTCAAACCGGGCTTGAAATGGATTGACGGCGGCTGGTGCAGCGGTGACGGGCTGGGAAACTTCTGGTTGCATAAGCGAAGGCAATGGACACACCGGCCCTGACGGTACCGACTCGCTGAAAGATACACCGCTCGTCCAACATTCCGGGCAGGCAGACTTCAGCGCAAATGAGGCCTGTTCAAGATTAATTCTGCATTCTATGAATGTTAACTTTGTTGGTTATTCTGTGGGCTCGGGCTCGCCATCAACTTGGTTTCATTACTTGCTACCCCCTTTTTTATCCGGGGTAGCAACGCAGTTTTTATCATTACTTTTTTCGTGAGTTTCAATTACCCTTGCTGCGCCAGGCAGCTGTTTGTTGCGCTGTTTTTTAACCTGCTACTTATTCCGACCAGCTTTGCTACCTCCCTGCTGCCCCTGCCCGCCGGTGGGCCCGACTCTACGGTTTTAGCAGCCAGCCCAGCCGATGCTTCCGCGGCGGACACTGCCCGACCAGCGCGGCTGGCCCCAAAGGCCTCTGTTGCCCTGGCCGACACTTCGCTGATGCACCCCCGTGATGCGCAGGGCCGCATTTCTACCTACACCGTGGCTCCGGGTGTGACCTGGCACTACGCCAAGCCCCGCCCCTTCCGCTGGCTGCTGCACGTTCCGCGCGACCTGGGCCAGTTTCCTGGCTATGCGTTTCGCAAAGAAAACACCAGCACTTTCATTGGCCTCGCCGTGAGTTCCGTGGCCCTGTGGGCCATCGACCAGCCCCTGCTGGAATGGGCGCAGGACTTGGGGCGCACCATGGGCCTCAGCGCCAAAAGCACTCAAACCACGCTGGTCTACATCCCCTTCCGTGTGGGCTCCGTCAACCTGCCCTTCGAGTTCAACGTGCCCGACAACCTGAACAGCACGTTCTACTACATCGGCGATGGCTGGACCCACCTGAGCGTAGCCACCGGCTTCTGGGTTTACGGCGGCCTCAAGAAAGACAACCGCGCCCTGCAAACCGCCAGCCAGCTCGGCGAAGCCATTCTCAGCACGGGGCTGGTGGTGCAGGCCCTCAAGCGCAGCACGGGTCGCCAAAGCCCGTTCGTGTCGACCAAAGACCGGGGCGAGTGGCACCCCTTCCCTTCCTTCAGCCGCTACCAGAGCTCCGTACCGAAGTACGATGCCTTTCCCACCGGCCACCTGGCCACGGCCATGGCCACCGTCACGGTAATTGCCGACAACTACTCCGAATACCGCTTCATTCGTCCCCTGGGCTACTCACTGATGGGTCTGCTGGGCTATTCCATGCTCAACAATGGTGTGCACTGGGCCAGCGACTACCCCGTGGGCATTGCCCTGGGCTATGCCTTTGCCAAGCTGGCCGTGCGCAACGGCCGCACCCGCGTAGAGCCGCCCCTGGACCCCGCCACGCAGGGCACCGGCATGGCGCCCCCGCCCAAGCGTCAGCCTTGGTACCGGCAGGGCAAGTTTGCGCCATATACCTATGGTCCTTTTACAGGGGCATCGTGGTCGCTGCGCTGGTAGCATTGCGCATCAATATTGCAATATGCAGCAGCGCCCCATTTGGTTGTCATGCTGAGGCACGAAGCACCTTCTCACGCCTTCAGTTCATTCCACCGGGATAAGATGCTTCGTGCCTCAGCATGACAAGTCTTTTTAGTGCAGTTTCGGAGTCGGTATACAGTAGCGTGGACTTTTAGTCCGCGAATCCTCCGGTTAGTGGACTCGCGGACTAAAAGTCCGCGATATTGCTTGGCTGTACACTGACCGCGAAATGGATATAGGCTAAGCGGGCCGTACTCTTGACTATGCCAAGCTGCAGCTTCATGCTCGCTTGCCGCTGGGGCGCAGGCAATAAAAAAACCTCCACCGCACGCGGTGGAGGTTTTTTTATTGCCTGGCTGCTGACTTTTGTCTGCAGCTACAGCCTAGCTTCTTACTGCCGCACGAAGCGACGGGTAGCGAGGCCATCGGCCGTTTGAGCACTCACGCTGTACACACCTGCTGGCAGGTGATGGAGGTCGAGCAAGGGCAAGGCCTGGCCGGCCGGAACGCTGCTTTCGAATACAACCTGACCCAGGGCATTGACTACAGAGAGCTGCACGCCTTTGCGATAGCCGGCTAAATCAATCGTGAGGCGTCCATCCGGGGTTGGGTTCGGATACACATTCAGGGTGCTACCAGCCAGGGCCGTAGCAGTGGAAGTAGCCGTGGAGCGAAGGTTAACCGGTACCGGAGCCGAAGAAGCGGAAGCGCAGCCGCCGGACGAAGTAGCCGTTACTGTGTAAACACCGTTTTGCGTAGGTGAAGTCACAGTATAAGTCTGGCCTTGGTTGCCATGCAGCGGGCGGCCATCCAGAAAGAACTGGTTGTGCGCAGGAGAGTTGGAAGTCAGGATAACCGTATTAGGAGCGGGCTCGGTAGCTGTCAGAACGGGGGTGTCGGGTGCAGCTTCCGCAGTGAGGGCGATGGGCTGAGAAGTAGTGCCACAACCGCCGCCGTTGGTTACCGTGACGGTGTAGCTGCCGCCAGCGCGTGCCGCATACGTTGCCGACGTGGCGCCTGCAATCGCTTGTCCGTCGAGGTTGAACTGATACGTAGCGCCCGAAACCGCGTCGGCAGCCAGTACCACGGTGCCGCCGTTGCAGAAGTTATTAGCCCCCGAGCGAATGCTCAGCGAAGCGGCGGGCATGGCGTTGATGGTTAGTTGGGCCGTAGCCGTAGACGCTACGCAGCCCCCGCCGGCCCCAATGGTGTTGATAATGGTATAGGTACCTGGTTGGCTATTGGCCAGCGTGATGCCTCCCGTGCTGGCATTGAGGGCAAGGCCGCTGGGCGAGGCCGTGAAAGTACCAACCGAAGCGCCAGCGCCCAGGGTGGGGGCAACTGAGGTGGCTGCGGAGGTGCAATAGCTGGCGGCACCGTAGGAGAAGGTGGCCACTGGCGCATTCGTGATGGTTACCTGTGCCGTAGCCGACGTGGGGCAGAGTGTCGTGGACACGCGGTAGGTAACCGTGTAGGTTCCGGAAGTGGAAGCCGACAGGTTGATAACGCCCGTGTTCGCGTTTAGGCTCAGCCCAGTAGTGGAGCTGAATGCACCGCCCGATGGGCCTGTAACGGTGGGAGTCGGGTTGGTGCCGGTGCGGCAATAGGTGCCGGCGCTGTAGGCCAGCGTAGCCACGGGGCAAGGAGTCACGGTGAAAGCAACGCTGTTGGAAGTACCGGCGGGCGTGGTCACGGTTACGGGGCCGCTGGTGGCCCCGGCGGGCACGGTGAGCACCAACTGCGTGGCGCTGTTGCTGGTGAAGGTGGTCGTGTTGGTGCCGTTGAAGCTAACGCGGGTGGCGCCGGTCAGGTTTGTGCCAGTGATAGTTACGCTGGCGCCGATTACTGCGCTGGTTGGGTTGATGCTGGTGGCCACAACCCCGCTGGCGTCTTCAATAAAGAACAAGGGCGTTTCGGTCAGGGCTACGTTCTGGGCCGGTACCGTGCTTCGGGTATTGGTGGTGGCGTGGTTCCACTCGTAGCGCTGCAACCGGGCGAGGTTGAAGGACGATGGGAAGGAATATGTACCGCTGGCCGATTCCTGATTGTCGACCAGTGCCTTAGCCCACAATACGTAGGCGTAAGCGCCGTTTTTGCGGAAAGCAGCGCCGTTTAGGCTGTTGGGCAGTGCCAGAGCCGTTGTGCGGGCGGCGTCGTAGGCCCAGCCATAGAGCAGCTTGGAGGTGGTGGCAAAGCCCTGGCCCGCCTGGGTAGCCTTCTGGTTGCCGGGGGTGTCGCGGATGAGGTTTTCAAAAATGCCCATCAGAGCCAGCTCATCGTTGCCATTTACCGAGGTGCCCACGGCCGGCGCGTTCACCGATTCTCCCAGCTGGTACAGGTAGAATTGCTTGATGTTGTGGCGCTGCGACAGTATCAACGATTTGATGACATAGTTGCGCTGCCGCTCGTCCGAAGCCGTGCGGTCGCCGGAGGTGCGGCGCGACACGTTGGTTTCGCTCATCAGCAGGTGCTTGGCGGGCAGGGTGGTGCCGTAGCCGTACTTGGTCAGCACGTCCACCATGTCCTGACGCTCCTTCAAAAACTTGTTGACGGCGTAGTCCGAGGAGCGGGTGTAGGTGAAGCCGTTGAGGGTCGTGCTCCAGGAGTGGAGCGAGTAGGTGGGGTAGCTGTGGAAGCTCAGCGCGTCGAGGTAAGCGCCGGCTTTGTGGGGGTACTGGGCCGTGACAGCGCCGCCGTTGGGGTTGTCGGTGTAGCGCAGCATGCAGTCCACAAACTGGGGGTAACCCACGCCGCCGGTGGTGATGTAGGCATCGGGGCGGTACTTCTTGATTACCTCGTAGGTGATGCGCAGCATCCGGATGTAGTGGAAGATGGGGGCGCGCAGGTTGGGCAACTCGTCGGGCAGCGGCAGACGGGTCAACCAGTCGTTCTGGTTTTGGCCGTAGGTGAAATCCGGCTCGTTCACCACTTCCCAAAAGCGAATCTTGTCGCCGTAAATCTCGTGCAGCTTGAACAGGTAGATGGCGTAGTAGTTATTGGGATTTACGGTGCCATCGGCGTTCCAGATAGGCTCGTACAGATTTTTAAACAGCCGCGAGGGCTGCGTGCCACCCGGGTAAATCGTGTTGTCGCGGTGCGCCGACGAGGGCCCTTCCACGAAACACGTCAGCTCCTTCATGCCGTAGGTATTGATGTAGGCATTGAAAGTGCTGGCCCGGATATTATAGCCGTAGCCCGAAACAAAATGCTCGGGCAGAGTAGGGCGCACCGAGTGCACACCCATCGTTTGCGCAGCCGCAGCCAGCCGGTCGTCGCTCCAGGAAGGGCTGTAGTACCCGAGGTTGACACCGTACTGGAAGGGCTCATTGTATGGCCGAACAGAATTGTTGGCATTCTGTGCTGGTGCCTGCCCAAAAGCGGCAAGGCTTGCCCGAAAAACTAATAATAGAAGGAGAAGAGTAAAGTGTTTCAAAGCAATAGGATTTTAAGGTTAGCGAGATTAATTGTTATAGAACGTAACGTACCGGTAATGTACAATTACGCTTTGACAGACCTAAACTAGTGATAGATTTTTAAATACAAAAAATTCACTCGGCGAATGAATCGAAAAAGCCGGTGAAAAAGTAAATCCATCCATGAAAACCGTATGGATTTGCTGTATTATACAGGATACTAATATGGACTTTTTAAATATATTTGACTTCTAACCTAATCCACTTCGTATAATTATCTTTTTATAAAACAAAGAGTTATGAAATTAATAGTTCACATTCAGCTGCTTGATCCATATTTTTATTGCACTTTTTTTTAAGGTCTCCAAGTTCAAACCTGCACGTCCAACAAGAACCGCATCGCGCAAACTCAAGAACGGGACGCAAAACTAAAATTCAATTAAAACCAAAATTAGGCTCTGATTTTAGTGATGCTTTTTTCATTCAAGCACAATTATCACCAATAAAATACTTTGGCAATCTCACTGTATTAATACATGATTTAGCTTTCTCAATAAACGCGCAAACCTGTCCATCAGCCTGAAAACGCATTAATAAAGCTCTTTTAAATATATTATATGTTATATGTTTTAACACACCAATTGACTGGGTGAAAGCAACCCGCTACGCTGCTGCATCAAAGCTTCTTTATCCAGTAGCAGAACTTAGGGGCCTTCACAAAAAAGCCCGCTCCAATAAAGGAGCGGGCTTTTTTGTAAGCTTCCGACAGGAGGAAATTCGCCTTTATGGACGCTTCACCTTGCGGTTGCCGTCTTCGTCGATTTTGATTTTGGTGCCGTCGGCCATTTTGATTTTGCGCGAGCCGTCGTCGTCCACTTTCACCTTGGCGCCGTTGCGGTACTTGATTTTGCTGTCGCCGTCGGCCTCCCGTTCCATTTTCTTGATGCCGGAGCCCTGGCCGACGCTCCGGCTGCTGCTACTGCTGCGCGGGGTAGTTGCTACCCGGGCGGGTGGCAGCGAATACGGACCATCGCCATAATTAGCGCGGTTGGCTGAGTAGGTGTTGTAGTAGTCCGGGTTGTTGAGCGTGGTGCGGACTTCTTCGTCGGCGCGGTCGTTGGCTTCGCGCATGGCCAGGTAGCGGCCAGAGGTGTCGTTGCTATAGCGGGCTTCGAGTTCACGCTGAGTCCGGCCCCGGGTATAATAGGTACGTTCAATCCGGGTCACGGCCGCAGTATCGGTCAGGTTGAGGTCTTCGGCCACGCGCGCAGCCAGGCGGCGGGCATCGTCGCGGGTGGTAACGTCCTCGGATGTCACAACGGCGGTATTCGCGTCGGTCGTGGTTTCAACGGTTTTCTCTTGTTGGCAGGCGGCGGTGGCGAGCGTAGCGGCCACCAGCAGGCCCAGTAATTTGGTATTCATGAGCGGGAAAAAATAAAGCGTACAAAAACAGCTATACTACTGTTTTTGTACGCTTTTACGGCCGGGGTTAACCCGGGGTTGTTGGGCGGGTTAGGTGTTCACTGTTTCGCCGCCGTTGGGGTGCAGGGTTTGGCCGGTGAAGTAGGTTGAGTCTTCCGAAGCCAGAAACACGTAGGCGGGGCCTACCTCGCAGGGCTGGCCGGGGCGCTTCATGGTGGTGTCTTTGCCGAAGGTGGCTACTTTCTCGGGTGGGAAGCTGGCTGGGATGAGGGGCGTCCAGATAGGACCAGGCGCCACAGAGTTCACGCGGATTTTCTTCTCGGCCAGCTGCTGGGCCATGGAGCGTACAAACACCGTGATGGCGCCTTTGGTAGCCGAGTAATCCACGAGCTGCTGGTTGCCGCGGTAGGCGTTGATGCTGGAAGTGCAGATAATGGAGTCGTCTTCCTGGAGGTGCTTGAGGGCAGCACGGGTCACGCGCACAAACGAGAAGAAGTTCACCTGGAAGGTATCGAGCCACTGTTCGTCGGAGGTGTCGGTGAGGTCGGTGCTCACGAACTGCTCAGCGGCGTTGTTGACCACGATGTTGAGGCCGCCAAGCTCCTGCACGGTGCGCTCCACAATGTCCTGGCAGTAGGCCGCATCGCGCAGGTCGCCGGGCAGGGTGAGGCAGCGGCGGCCTTCAGCTTCTACCAGTTGGCGGGTTTCGTAGGCGTCCTGCCCCTCGGTAGGCAAGTAGGCAATGGCCACGTCGGCGCCTTCGCGGGCGTAGTGCACCGCCACAGAACGGCCAATGCCCGAGTCGCCGCCCGTGATGAGGGCCACTTTGCCCAGTAACTTCTCGGAACCCTTGTAGCTGGGCCGAATGTAGATGGGCATGGGCGTCATTTCGGCTTCGATGCCGGGCTGCTGGTCCTGGTGCTGGGGTGGCAGCGTGGTGGGTTGGTCAGACATAAATCAGGTAAGAATAAGAATGGAAAGGAATGAGCTATTGCTAACGGAGCGCGCCGGGCGGGGTTATTGTCGAGCCTGGCTGACGCGGCGCCTACGGCGGGGTTTCTAACTTGCGGTTTGTAGCTTGTTATTCTAGTCTTATTTCTGTTCGCCGATGCCCCCCATGTCCTCCACCCGCCTCAACAAATTCATCAGCGAAAGCGGCTTTTGCTCGCGCCGCGAAGCCGACCGCTACATCGAGCAGGGCATGGTGCTCCTCAACGGCAAGCCCGCCCAGGTGGGCGACCAAGTGGGCCCGCGCGACCGGGTTAGCGTGAACGGCCACAAGTTGGAGCCCAAGCAGGCCGAGGACGCCGTGTACTTGGCCTTCAACAAGCCCGTGGGCGTAACCAGCACTTCCGAGCCCGGCGTGCGCGGCAACATCGTGGACTATGTGAACCACGCCGCCCGCGTCTTCCCCATCGGCCGGCTCGACAAGGACTCATCGGGCCTGATTTTCCTGACCAGCGACGGCGACATCGTCAACAAAATTCTGCGCGCTGGCAACAAGCACGAGAAGGAATACCTCGTGCAGGTAAACCGCATTCTCACCGACCGCATGCTGGAGGAAATGGCCCAGGGCATTCCCATGCTCGGCACCGTCACCAAGCCTTGTTTGATTGAGAAGGAAACGCCCTACATCTTCCGCATCACGCTAGTACAGGGCCTGAACCGCCAGATTCGGCGCATGGTGGAGCATTTTGGCTACGAAGTAGTGAAGCTCGAACGCGTGCGCATCATGAACGTGACGCTGAAAGGCCTGCCTGTGGGCGACTGGCGTGAGCTGACGCCGCAGGAGCTGGCCGGCATCATGAAAATGGTGGAGAAATCGAGCGGCACCGAAGACGCCTCGGGCGGCCGGCGCACCCCCAAAACTGGCGCTCCCAAAACACCCGGCGTAGACCGACGCCCCAAGTCCGGGCCTCCCTCCCAGAAAAACCCCTCGGCTAATGGCTGGTGGGGCCCCCGGCCCGAAAAAGCGGCTGGCCCCGGCGCCAGCAAGCGTCCGGCAAAAGCAGGCCCAGGTGGGCCATCGCGCGCCAAGAGCAGCGGAACAGGCAAACCCGCCAGCCGCCCCCCGGCCAAAGGCAGCGCGAGTGGGCGCAGCAAAGGGCCCAGCCCAAGACGCTAAAGGCGCCCCAGAGCGATGTAGAAACGCCACACTTGGCGTCTCGTCGTTGAGCGGTCATCGGCAAACGTTTCTCTGAACTGTGCGAACGACGAGCCGCCAAGTGTAGCCAGTCAGGCTTCACCTCCCACGAAGAAGACGGAGGAAGAAGTCCAACTCATGAGCGTGAAACTGCAGCAGCTCAATGACATGCACGAAGCGTAGAAGCAGGCCAGCAACGCTGGTTGGTTGCCGCATCAAGGCTGCTATCGTTTGCTGCGCAGCAATTTTAAGGCTGTTTCCAAAGTTGGGTCGGGCGCAGCGGCTTTAGTGGGTGTGCCCGCTTTCAGGTCGACGTAAACGGGTGGGCGGAAGCTCTCGCGGGGTTGGCCATTTACGTGAAAAAGCCGCTCGGCAGGAATGGCAAAGCCGATGGCCGAGTGCGGCAGGGTATAAGAGTAGATGGCCCCGTTAAGCCGCGCCATCTCAGTTCCCACCACCGTGGCGCGCTGCAGCGCATCGAACCCAATGGCTAGGCCCTCGCCCATACTGCCCGTCCAGCGGCCCACCAGCAGCACCACCGGGGCGGTGTAGCGCGCGCCACGGGGCGCCACTAGCTCCAGCCAGCTGCGGCGCACGCCGGTCTGGGTTTCTTCCCTGGTTAGCTCGTGGCGCTGGTATGGGGCTTCGCTTTTGATGAATCGCCCCATAATGGCACGTGCCACGGTGGTGATGCCCCCGCTCGGAGTTTCGCGCAGGTCCAGCACCAGGCCTTGGGTATCCATCAGCGCCGTAAGAGCACTGTCGAACGACGCAATGAGGCCGTTGTCGCCCAAGCTGTTGTTTATTTTCAGATACCCAATACGGCCGATGCGGCGGGCTTCGAGACGGGCCGGGTAGCTGTTGCGCTCCAGGGCCAGGCCGGCCTCGTCGGGGTGCGCGGCGAAGACACGGCCACTGGCCAGCAGGCTCCAGGTGCGCGGGGTGCGGTGGTCGCCCGCCAGCAGCTGAAGCAGGGCAAAGTTGCGGGCGTCCGCATCGCTGCGGCGCAGGCCGGTGGGCAGGAAGGGACGCAGCGCATCGTCGATGCCAACCCCATCCACGGCCGTGAGTACCATACCGGGGCGCACACCGCTGCGCTCGGCCCCAAACCCGGGGCGCAAGGCCTGCACCACGGCCTGGCCGTTCACAAACTCGGCCCAGATGTCGGTGCCGGTGGGCACGAGGCGGCGCGAATCGGGGCGGTTGGTGCCCAAGCTCGCGTGGTTGTCATAAAGCTCGGCCAAGGTATTTTCGAGGAGCCGCACAAAAGCGCGACGGCTGCTCAGCGTGTCGAGTTGCGGGCGGTAGCGGGCACGCACCTGGTCCCAATCCGTTTGCTTGCTGGCGAAATAGCAGTAGTTGGTTTGGATGGTGTTCCAGAAAAAGTCGAAATCATGCTGGTATTGCTGGCGAGTGAGCGGGGGCTGCTGGGCTGCTACCGGACCTGGCGGCAACCCAAGGCCGAAGCCTCCAAAAAGCAGCAGCAGCATTCGTTTTTTCATGGTCGTAAATAAACAAGACTTTCGCGGCGAACCGATACTTTAAACTACAGCCATTGCAGGGAATCTAATTCCAGCCATTCCGGGTTAGGTTTGCTCATGAAGCATTTTCTACTTGCCCTGTTGCTGTGGTTGCCCTGGCCGTTGCAGGCCCTGATTCCGCTCGAGCCATTGCAGATTGCCGAGCAGTTTGTGGCTCCGGCTGGCTGGCCAGAAATGAAGGAATATTTATGTTGCGAAGCAGCGGGCCAAGCCAAACGCGAAACCCTGGGTCAGCAGATTCCGCGCCGGCTGCAGCGCGTGTGCCAGTTGGTGCAGCAGGGGCCCAGCACTGCCGTGGTGGCCGTGGAGCTCCGCGACTCCGTGGAGCGCAAAGACTTCTACCTGCATTTCACCAGGGAAGCTGGTGCCTGGAAACTGCTCGCCATCCGCAACTTGGCCATGACGCACCTCGGGCCGCCAATGGTGGAGCTGCTCGCGGCCATGTCTCCGGCCGAAGTAGCCGACTACGACCAGAAGCACCCCGACGCCAACCACGCTTTCACCCTGGGCAACCTCCGGTTGTGGACCAGCGCCGACGCCGACATCGCCGCGCACTTCGCTCGTAACCGGGACGACTTCCAGAAACTCCTACGCCTGGTGCAGGCTGGCAAGTACTTCATCCCGGCCCGCGCTGCAGAAACCGGCGAGAAAGCCGCCAACGCCAACCCGGCCGTGCACGCCCTGCTCCGCAAGCTGTTCCTGGCCCAGGTGACGCGCCGCGAAACCAACTGCGACAGCTGCCTGGAATTCGTCATTGGAGGCAAAGTGGACAGCACGGTAGGCCTACTCTACCAGCCCAAAGCCGCCTTGCTGCCACCCATGGACCCTGAGCATTTCATTGTACTCAAGCCGCTGGGCGATGGGTGGTACCTATATAAAACGGCCTAAGCATTTTCCTTACCGACTATGCCGCGGCCCTGGCCGGTACCTTTGCGGCCCCAATGCCTCTGCTCCCATGAAGACACCCCTGCCCGCCCCTGCCCTGGAGAAAGACCAACTGCACCCGCGCAACCCGCACCGCGCACCCTACGATTTCCCGCAGCTCAGTCAACGCAGCCCCGAGCTGGCGGGCTTTGTACAACCCAACCAATACGGCAACCTGTCGATTGATTTTGCGAACCCTGCCGCTGTGAAGGCCCTGAACCGGGCCCTGCTGCGGCAGTTCTACGGCATCGAGCACTGGGACATTCCGAAGGGCTACCTCTGCCCGCCCATCCCCGGCCGGGCCGACTATGTGCACTACCTGGCCGACCTACTGGCCGAAAGCAACGGCGGCACACTGCCGCCCAGCGAAGAAATAACCGTGCTCGACGTGGGCGTGGGCGCCAACTGCATTTACCCCATCATTGGGCGGTGCGCCTACGGCTGGCACTTTGTGGGGTCTGATATTGACGGCGTGGCCGTGCGCGCCGCTCAGCAGATTGAGGCCGCCAACCCTGCCCTGGCCGGCGCCATCGAGTGCCGCCTGCAGCCCGCCCGCACCCGCATTTTCGACGGCCTCATTCAGGCCGGCGAGGTGTTCGACCTCACCATGTGCAACCCGCCTTTTCATGCATCGGCAGCAGCCGCGGCGGCGGGCAGCCAGCGCAAGACCAGCAACCTGGGGACCGCACGCAACTCCCGCCCGGCCCTGAACTTTGGCGGGCAAAACAACGAGCTTTGGTATGAGGGCGGCGAGGCAGCTTTTATTCGCCGCATGGTGCAGGAAAGCGGCCGGCGGCCCCGCTCCTGCTACTGGTACACGAGCCTAGTATCTAAAAAAGAAACCCTGCCCGGCGTGTACCGGGCCCTGAAAACGGCCGGGGCGACCGATGTACGCACCATCGACATGGCCCAAGGGCAAAAAAAGAGCCGCTTGGTGGCCTGGACGTTCCTCTCCCCTGCCCAGCAAGCTGCCTGGCGAGCCGAGCGGTGGGCAACTATTCGTTAGCAGAGCCGAGGAAAGGAGCTTAATATTGCGTATCTTCGTAGTAATCCACTCCTCTGTTTTGTTCCTCTACTTCAATTAGGAAAAACAGATACAATGATTTAGCAGCACAAAACTATGGGTAGGTCACAAGAGACTTTTGGTAAAAAGGACAACGAGAAAAAGCGCGCTAAGAAGAAAACCGAGAAGGAAGAGCGCAAAGTTGAGCGCCAGGCAAATGCCAAGGCCGGCCAACCGCTGGAAGAAATGTTTGCGTACGTAGACGAGGATGGCAACATCTCCGCTACCCCGCCCGACCCCAAGAAGAAGCGCATCATCAAGGACGAGGACATCCAGATTGGGGTGGCCCGGCGCACCGATGACGACGACGACGACCCCGTGCGCACCGGCATTGTGAGCTTCTTCAACGAATCGAAAGGCTACGGCTTTATCAAAGACCAGACGACCCAAGAGAGCATTTTTGTGCACGCCAACGGCTTAGCCGGCGGCCCCATTGGTGAAAACGACAAGGTGACCTTTGAAGTAGAAATGGGCCCTAAAGGACCCAACGCTGTGCGCGTAAAGAAAGCCAGCGCTACGCCGCCTCCCGCGGCGCCAGCTGCACCGGCTGCACCGGCTGCTTAAATATTTGCTTAAGCACAAAAAAGAGGCGGACGCTCACTGAGCGTCCGCCTCTTTTTTGTGTGGCCTTGGACTGATGCTAGAAAGCGCTAGGCCTGGGTTTCGTCGGCCCCATCCATGGCGCTTAGGCTCTGCTCGGCGGCCGTGGCATCAGACGACGTGTCTGTAACTGTGGTGGTACTTTTGTTGCGGCGCTTGTTGAGGTAGCTCAGGCCGAGGGCCACGAGCGCCGCGCCGCCTACTACTTTGGAAGTGGTGCTCAGTCCGCCGATGCTGTTGGCGGTGCCTTTGCCCAGCTTTTTAAGCGACTTGGTGGCGCCGCCCAGGATGGAAGTTTTCTTACCGGCTTTGTTTTTCACAGCTTTGTTTTTCTTGTTCTTTTTCATAGCAGTTTGGGAAGGGTATGAGAATCTGTTTGTGGTACGAGCGAAACCGCTAACCGGTCGTTCGCCAGCCTTTGAAAATCATTGGGACCAGCACCGGGAGAAGCTGAGGTTCTTTTAGCTCTCGTGCTTGGCTTTGGGGGGCTTCCTGCTTTTTCGGGCGGCGCTGGGCTTGCCGGATGAGGCGGTTGGCTCATCTGCAGGGGCATCGGCTGCAGTTAGCCGGGCAAATTCGGGGCTGGGGGCTATTGGTGCGGCCTTCTTCTCCTCGGGTTTATCAGGCTTCTTGTTGTCGGCTTTGTCATCAGAGTCGAACTCCATCTTGGCTAGGTAGGTAAGGCCGGCGGCCAGCAGGGCAATGCCGCCCACTATTTTCTGGCCGGTGCTAAGCTTTTGCACCTCCTTGGTCACCTTCCGAAACTTGCGCACCGACAAGGCTGCGGCGTCCAGCAGGTCCTCCGACACTTCTTCTTTTAGCGAATGCTTCTTTTTCTTTTTGCCTTTGCCCATGATAATAGGAGGTAAAACCGGGTGAAGTGGAGGAAAGCCTTAAGCCGTTGAGCAGTGGGGTGCGGAACCGCCCCAACAGGTTAAGGTATTCGCAAGGCCGGCAGTTAAGGTTTCCTTTTACCCGAACTAGCTGAGTATGAATAATTGGTTGAGGCAGTTACGGTTTAGTTATCTAAGGGTAACTTCTCAACTTTGATGCCCGTGCTGCCGGAGTCGCTGGCAGCACCGGCGCATCGAGAAAATTGGGCTGGTGCGTTATCCGCGAGCAACTTAATCTGCCTTACCTGAGTGCACAGGGGTTGCTGCTAACTATAGATGCCGATATCGGGCGGAGCTTACTTTGCGCAGGTGATGCAACTTACTCCCTGTGCGGGCATGCAGCGCCGGGCATTTTCACCTGGCAACTAATCCTAATCGGATGAATGCTGGCCTTCGGCGGTAAACCTCATGAGTTTATAACGGGGGTAATGGGTCCTCCTTTTCAACTGACTTACTCATTCCCAATGATGCGTAAAACTTTCTCCCTTCTTCTTTTCGTGGGCCTCTCGTGTGGCACTGGGTATGGCCAAGCCCAGCGACCCAAAGCCAACGCCGCGCCTGCAGCACCCAAGGCGACAGCTGCAAAGGCTCCCAAGGCCGCCCAAAGTGAGCTGTATCAAAAAGTAGCTAGGCTCGACGCCGAAATGTTTGCCGCTTTCAATGCCAAAGACGTGGACAAGCTCATGTCCTACTTCGCCGAAAACCTGGAGTTTTACCACGACAAAGGCGGCCTCAGCAACTTCAGCCAAGGTAGCGGGCAGCCTGGCGGTGCACCCCATCAAAGACTACGGCGCCACCCACATCGGGCTACACCGCTTTTGCCACGTCGAAAACGGCAAGAACGACTGCGGCAACTCCAAGTTCGTGATGCCGTGGCAGCAGCAAGGCGACTCCTGGAAAATAACCCGCGTGGTGAGCTACGACCACTAGGCAGCTGCTCCCGCTAGTCTGTGACGGTTATTTGAACGATGTAGAGACGCCAAGTTTCGCGTCTCTGCATCGTTCTGCCGGTTCAAAGATGTAAAGCCACTTAAGTGCCTGTAGCGTCAGCGGCCGTGGCCTTACAGCAGCAGCACATCGATGCGGTGGGCATGCACCTGCTGCAGGGTTTCGGACCAGGCAAAGACCGTGAAAAAACCATCCTGAGAAGCCACCAGGGCTACGGCGTCGTGTTGGTCATGTACAAACTGGGCGGCGGCCAGGTGCCGGGTACCGCCGTTTTGGGCTGGGTGCAGGTGTACTGCTTCGCTCCCCACCACGGGCTCGGTGAGGAACAGCTTCTCAACGGGCGTACTGGCCGCGGCCCGGGTCACCTTGGCCCCGAAGGCCAGCAGGTGGTACTGCCGCGTAATCACGGTGGCACCATCGACGGCCGTGAAACCGCCCACTATGCCAATGCTACGACGCAGCTTTTCCTGCCACTTGCGCTTCGACTGGCCCGGCTTCTGCACGGTCGCGATGCCCTTATAGGCGGGCGCCACCGGGTAGGTAATAGGCTGAACGATGGACGCTTGCCACCCGTTCGACCCCGGCGGCACTACCAGCACCAGGCCCCCGCGGCCGTGTTCGCGCATGGCCGATGCCAGCTCCACCAGCACGTTGTCGGCTTCGCCGGTGGCAGCGGGCAGGCTTCGCCCTGGCAGGAAATCCCGCAAGGCCGGGCAGTCGCTCACGGCCTCGTTTTCCTCGTCCACCAGCTGCAGCTGGTCGCCGCGCAAGATGGCCACGTTCACAAACTTGCCGAAGCCGTCTGTGCGGCGGTGCTTCACCACTAGCAGGCCTGGCTCCACCACCTCCAGCACGAAGCACAGGGGCGGAATGGTGGTGGCTGTGCCCCACACGTAGAGCCCGTCGTCGTCGTGCCACACGCCCAGATGGATGCCGGGCGCCTCCACGGCGGGCGCCAGCTTGAGCAGGTTGTAAGGCGTGAAGCGGCGGCGCTGGCCCAATATCAGGGGCATTCGGGCCTGTTGGGGGGGCAGCAGCGCCAGCGAAATCCGGGGCGGGTGCCCCTCCTCCCGACGCAGGCTGGCCCAAAAAGCTACGTCGATGATGGCTTCTACCCACTGTGTTTCGGGGGGAGGCGCCAGCCGGGCTACGTCTTCGGCGTGGGCAGCGGCCCGGTGCCGGGCAAAGTGGGCTTCGACCATGGGCGCCACCATGCGCGCCGTGAGGTAAGTGGGTTCAGAAAGCATACTTCCCAATACGAAGTTTTGAAGAAGTAATCCGTAATGATGTCAGGCTGGGTCCAAGGCCTGAATTGAAATTAAATTTTTAGAACTTTACCTGGACAAGAGCCTAATTGGTCGCTAACTTTTCCCCAGCCTACTTCTTGTAGAATTGATATTTTCAGGCTCTGCATGAGAAATTTTATGCCCTCGTAGGCAATTACTGTTGTCAGCTTCTATCTTGTCAAATGTTTGGTATCAACATTAAAGCTCTATTGGCTTTTGCAGCTGGTACCGCAACAGCAACGTGGAGTCCAGAACCCACTTTAAAAAACGGGGCGTCACCGAAAAGCCTTACGATTAGGACCTGTCTACCCCCTTTTTGATGGAACAATATTTACAAGCACTCAAAAAATACGCTGTTTTTACCGGGCGTGCCAGAAGAAAAGAATATTGGATGTTCTTTCTGTTCCACATGTTGTTTGCCTTTGCCGCGGCAATTGCTGACAACGTACTGGGCTTTTCAATTGACGGCATAGGCTATGGCTACATCTACATGCTTTACACTTTAGCCATGGTCATTCCGGGCATAAGCATTGGGGTGAGAAGATTGCACGATATCGGCAAAAGTGGCTGGTTTGCGTTCATTGTACTCATCCCCCTCATCGGCGCCATCTGGCTGCT
Organism: Hymenobacter sp. B1770; assembly: GCF_049896385.1. Classification (NCBI taxonomy): domain Bacteria; kingdom Pseudomonadati; phylum Bacteroidota; class Cytophagia; order Cytophagales; family Hymenobacteraceae; genus Hymenobacter; species Hymenobacter sp. B1770. Next base: position 4,860 of record NZ_JAFCUF010000017.1, on the reverse strand, counting down.
GGTACTGGCCTGCACCGAAGGCACGCGCGACGATAACGAGTACGGTCCAGACCCTAAAGCAACTGCATTCGCCTATTAGGCTTCTGTAGTACAAACGTAAAAGCGGCTGACACTCATGGAGTGTCAGCCGCTTTTACGTTTGTAACAAGTGTGAGAATGACCGTTCTAAGCACGGATAACGAAGAGAACGCCACTGTTACCAAGAATGGTGGGTGGTGCTTATTTGGAACCGCGCGCGAGGCGGCGTGCACGAATTTGTTTAACGCCGAAGGCCACGCCGCCGGCCAGCAGCAGCGAAACGCCGCCATCGATGGGCACCTCAGTTGGGTTGAGCGGGGTGCTTGGCGCCGGACCGCCCGAGCCGGGCTGGGCCAAAGCAGGTAAGATGGTCAACACGCACAGGGCCAGTAAGCGCGCTGCAGAAGCAAGAAATGATTTCATAAGACAGGTGGCTTGATGGGGATACGGGCCGGCTCCGCACTGGAGTCGGCCCGTTAAATTATTGAATCACGACGCGTTTGGCCAGCGTGGTAGCGCCAACCTGCAGGCGCAGGGTGTAGACGCCAGCGGCCAGGCCAGAGGCATCCACCGCAAGGCGGGCGCCCGAGGCAGCCAGTGCAGCCTGCTGGCGGTGTACTACTTGGCCCAACGTGTTGAGCAGGTCAGCGTGCACCTGCGTGGCCCCGGCGATGGCCGGCACGAGTACGGTGAAGGCATTGTGGGCCGGGTTTGGGTAAAGCGTTACCTCGGCGGCCGTCAGGGCCTGCGCATTGGCGAGGGCGGTGCGGGCGGTAAAGTGCAGTGTGAAACGGCCGGTCATCGAAGCGGAAGCTTGGGTGCTGATTACGCTAAACAAGTAAGCCGGCTGCAAACGCAGGTTCACGGTTAAACCTGTGGCGGCGTCGGTGAGCAGGGCATCAAGGTTAGCGGGCAAGTTGCCGAGCGTGGCGGCAGCCAGCGTGTAGGTGCCGGCGGCGGGCACACCCACGTTCAGAGCCAAGTTAGTAGCAGCCGTGAAGGCCGGGCGACCGTCAATGGCCAGGGCTTCGCTGGTAGCGGCTACGCTGGCCAGGTTCAGACCCGAGGTGTTGGGCAGCTTCAGGGCATCGTACTGGGCGTCGAAACCGGCGGTTGCGCCCGCTTCGGCATAGGCATAAAACATGTCGGTTGCGCCGTTGCTGGCCCGCAGCTCAAGTTGCACCAGGGGCCGGGCATCGGCCGTGGAACGCTGGAAGGGAGTGTTGTTGAGCGCAGTCAAGCGCTGGCTGTTGCGGAACGTGAGCGCAGCGCTGGTCTGGCCAGTGCTCACGCGGGCAAAGAAGCCCTGGGCCACGGGCAGCACAGGGTTACCGCCAATGCCGTTGATGTAGGCGCGGTACTGGCCGTTGTACTGGCTGGTGCTCTGGTACACGTAAATGGCACCATCCAGACCGGCACGGTCAGCGGGGGCCACTAAGCTATAGTCGAGCGGCGCGGGGTACGGATTGCCAACCAGCTGCCAGCCGGCATCGGCGTCGTTGGCCGAGGTGGCTGCGTTGCGGCTTAGGCTCAGGGTCTGGGTGCCGTTAGTGAGCAGGCCCGTAAAGTCAACCAGGGCTGAAGCGCTGATGTTGGCGATGTAGCCCCGGCCCACGGCCAGCGGCGAGGTCAGGCTAGCGGGTACCACAAACCCTTTGTCGAAAGCCGAATAATTGTTGGTAACCGTAGCCAAACGAGCTTGGTCGTAAGCATACACGGTGGGAAACGGCGTGGTGGTGGCCGGCGTGGCCGACGTGTTGTACACGCTGCCTTGGCTGATTTCGGGCGTGAAGCCGGCCGTAGTCAGGTCGCCTACTGTGCTGCCCGACACCGGGGTGCTGTAGTGGCGGTAGCCCAGGCCGCTGTTGGCCGAGGCGATGTAGCGCTGCACCGTGGCCGTGCCATTCACCACGCCCGTGCCGCTGTTGTTCACCAGGGCCGTGCCGGCTGCGTCGGAGAGCAGCGTCAGCGTCTGGCCATTGGTAGTGAGGTTGCCGTTGGCAGGAGCCAATACACCGCGGATGCGCACCGCGCCGCCCTGGATGGCGCCGCTGGGGTTGGCAATGGTCAGGCTCCACAATTGAGTGCTGCCGCTGCCGCCGAGGATTTGTGCTGACACTGCGCTGCTCAGGCTCATGGTGCCGGCCGTGGCACTGACGGTGCCGCTGTTGCTCAGGTTGCCTTTCAAGTCGAGGCTGCCTCCGCTTTGTGTGAGGCTGGCGCCGGTGCCGATGGTCAGGTTGTTAGCCGCCGCGTTGCCGGTGGCAATCAGCGGGTAGGGCGACGTGTTAGTAGGGATGCTGGCGTCCAGGATGCTGCTGGGCACACCGGCCGACCAGTTCGTGGCCGTAAACCAATCCGTGGTACGGTTGCCCAGCCAAACGGTGGAGGCGGCTACTGGAGCGGCCAAGAAGCTTGGGAGGGTGGCCGTGGCCGATGTCAGCGTAATGGCGCCTTCACGCGAAAGGCCACGGCCGGTCAGCTGAGCGCCCGCAATCATAATAATAGCTCCGTCAACCAGCAGAGTACCTTGCATCACTGAGTTTTGTCCCAGGGTGGTCAGTCCACCTATTTGCCAGTACACGTTGTTGGCATTAGCGCCCCTGATTAGCAGCACCTCCGAGTTCTGGGCCGTGGTTAGGGCGCCGGTTACCCGCAAATAAAACGTCGCGTTGGGGTCGTTGCCGCCATCCAGAATCAGCGTGCCGGCCAGGGTCGAAGCTCCGCCCACCGAGTAAGCTCCGGGAGCCATTGTCACGGCGGGAGTACCGCCAAACACAGCTACCGAGTTGTAGACGATTGCCGACATATGGCCGTAGGCGCCCTGAACTGCCGTAGCCGCTTGCGTCGAGCGAGTGTCGGCTACGTGAATGGTGCCGTTTACCACGCCCGGAGGAAACCCGTTGAAAGCACCTGCATTTGTCCCGATGTCGCCATTGATGACACTCGGGCCGTTGTTATCGATGGCACCAACCGCGGTAAACATCGCGAAGCCGGTCGCACTGCCCAAAGGCGGTGGCGTATTCTGGCCAAAGCTGCTGTGCGAAGAGCTCAGCAGCAAGGCAAAGGATAAAAGAACTAGTAAACGCTGTTTCATGCGGCGGAATTGAAGGATAAAGAGTTTTGCTTCCTGCAAAGCTCCCCTTCTTACGCCCCAGCTTCCTTACACAATTCGCACGATGATTTACATCATTCCCAATTGCTTAAACCGCTTTCCTCTTCCGCTTGAGTTGCTTAAAAAAGGTAGGTGTCAGCCCGGTCTCTTTTTTGAACTGACCGGAGAGATGCGCCACACTGCTATAGTTCAACTTATCGGCAATTTCCGTTAGGTTCAACTCGTCGTACAGCAGCAGCTCTTTTACCCGTTCAATCTTATGCCGGATGATAGAACGCTCGATGGTAACACCCGTGGCTTCCGAAAACAAAGTGGCCAACTGAGAATAGTCTCGCTTCAGCTGCTGGCTGATGTAGTCGGAGTTTTTCATTTTTGGCAGGGTATCGGCGTGGTGCACCAAGTCGACGATGATAGCCTGCACCTGCTCAATCAGCTCGCCGTGGCCCTTATCCAGCAGCTCTACGCCCAACTCTTGTAGTTCCCGCTGCAATTGGTCGTGCTCCTCGGGGGTTATGCTCTGCTTGAACTCCACCTCGCCTAAATCGACCTGCCCGTAATGCAGCCCCAGCTTGTCGAGTTTGGCTTGCACGTCCGCCTTGCAGCGCACGCTGACCATGTATTTAATGTATAGCTTCATAGAGAATGATGGGACGACAGAAGCAGCACTGCTTCGCCTGAAATACCCAGCCGCGTGGGCAGCCAGTGGCGGTGCGATACGAACGTTGCTGTAAACTATTGCCCAAATAAAGCGGAATGCCAAGTGGCATTATTGGAAACCATCAGATAAAAAAGTTGAGCGAAACGCAAAAGAGGCTGATGCTGCTAGAGCGTCAGCCTCCTCTCAACTCTGAACGCGCTACTCTACTTCACTGCTTACTATGTGGTCGTGCTCTGGAATTCAGGTCACTATTAGCTTGTTGCTGCCCCCTAAGTTATTCGGCTCAACCGGCAAGTACCTGCGCCGAACTTACTAGGGCCGATTAGGGGTTTGGGTAGCCGTCTGGCTTCTACACCAGCTTATCTATGAAACCATTTGTGGCGTGCGCCGCGCTTTGCTGGGGGCTGTTTGCAAGCGCTATGGGAACCGGCGGGCAACGCCCTGCCCTGCTACCGCTGCCTTTGGCTGCGCACGAGGGCTTTTTGGTGGTGAAAGAGAACGAAGCCTTCCTTGCCTCCGCGCAGGAGCTGGGCACTATTCGGGCAGGTGACGCCGGAGATGAGCTCGATTGCGACTACCTCACCTTGGTGGAGCAGGCCGCCGAGCAGGCCCGCCGCCTAGGGGCCAACGTACTGCGGATTTACGAGCACCGGCGCCCCGTGCTATGGGGCAATAATTGCCACCACATCCAAGCCAAAGCGCTACGAGTAATCGACCTGACGCCTTATGAGAAGGAAATACTGTGGCACCCCGAGCGCCACCTCCGGCAGGTTGACTTCAAAGCCCACACCGTGGGCCGGCCCTTCGACGCCGCTACCAGCAGCTTCCTTCGGTACCGGTATTTCAACCGTGCCCGGGAAGGCGTGGCGTTGGTGCGCATTGAAAACGTGTTCGACTGCCACCGCTCCTACTTTAAGGACGTTTCTAACGCGGCCTATGTCCTCGCCCACGAGCAGGCGCATTTCGATATCAGCGAAATCCATGCGCGCCGCCTAGGTTGTACGGACAATTAACGGAGCCAAAGCAAGGCAGAGACGAAATGGAGCATGCCTAAAAAGCTGCTGGCTGT
>NZ_JAFCUF010000016.1:0-53030 GCF_049896385.1 Hymenobacter sp. B1770 | reverse complement strand
GCCGGGCTTCAGCAGCGTAGCTGCTGAAGCCCGGCTTTTGCGTTTTCTTATTTAAAGGATGCCGCCGCCAATAAAGAGGCGAAAACACGCAATGAGAATGGCGATACCGTTGAGCGTCATGCCAGTCTTGCGCCGCCCAAAAGCTCCAATAACGAGGCCAATGACCGCGAAGACGAGGATAAACCAATTAGCCCAGCCCAAAAACGGAAACAGAGCGAGCACCGCCAGCAAGAGCGCCACAATGCCCCAAAGAGTTGAAATGATATTCATTAAAATAAGCAGATTAAAACGATGAGGCGAGGGTGTTCCTAATAAAAGTCGAAGCCGATTACGGCGCGCATTGGCAGCACGACTCCGGATTTGAGGGTGAGGTGGTCGGCATCGGCGGCCCAGAGGGTAGTGGCTACGCGCTTGGTGCTACCATTTTCGGTTTTGAAGTAGATATCGAGCTTTCCATGATAGGCATTGCCAAGCGTGACGGCACGGTTGGCATCGGCGCGGCGGCGCTGACGGTCAGCTTCCTCGGTCAGCACATCCTCGTGCGGAAAAAGCATGGTCGCCAATTCTTCCTTTTCAACAATTTCGACGGTGGCGGTGGGAATTGACATGGCAAGGGCGGATGGATTTGCAGAACATAGCGTTGCCGGTCAAAAGGGCTCGCTTATTCATATATAAACGGCAGATTAACCGCGTAAGTCTAATTCTTACTGAAAAAATCTAAGGTAATTGCGCCAGAAATTCCATGGTGTCTACCCGGTCCGCATACTCATCTACGCCCGGTGACTGTGCCTGACCAAAGGGCAGGCTGCCTGCAAAACGCGCCCCGGCCGAAACTACGCATTGGGTCTGAGCCGCGATGTCGGTGAGCTGGTCAACGAGGTCGATTTCGCTGGTGTACTCGGCGTAGTGCACCACCGAAATAGCCGACACCAGCACGGGGCTGGGCCGCAGGAGCAGGAAGCCGTTGTCGAAATGCGGCACGCGGTTGACCAGCAAAATGCTCTTGTTGTAGTCGTAGTTGTTGTTGTACTTGTGGTGATTGAGCACGCCTTCATGCGGTTGCAAGGCATCGAGCAGGGGCACAAAGTCATACTCCGTGGGCACAAAGAGCTTGCTGATGTTGCGGCAGCCCAAACCATAGTACTGGAAAATGTCGGGGCCCAGCCGGGCCAGCTCTTCGCTGGTTTCCTGGCCGGTGAGCACCCCCACACTGGTGCGGTTGCGCCTGATGAGGTGCGGCTTCTTACCGAAATAAAACTCGAAGTAGCGGGCCGTGTTGTCTGAGCCGGTCGCAATGAAGGCGTCGGCCGCGTTAAGGCGCGGCAGTACTTGGATAAAAGCATCGAAGCGGGGTTCCAGGCGCTTGAGCTCTTCCATCAACCAGGTCATCAGTACCGTGTCATCGGCGCTGAGCTTGGCCAGTAGCACGTGGCCGCTCAGCAGCACGCACAGCATGTCGTGGAAGCCAACCATGGGGATGTTGCCGGCCATTACTACGCCAATTTGGTTCACGGTAGTGGGCTCTTCGGGGTAGCGGGCAGCCCAATGCCGCAACGGTTCCTCGGCCAGCATGTGCGCTAGGCCGGCCATGGCGGCGGTCACGCTGGGCTCGTCGAACCAAGCGTTTTGATTGCGCGCTCGGGCGGCAAGCCGGTAAATTTCATCAGGAGTAAGCGTAGCGAGGCGTTGCCCCAGTGCCACAAAAGCAGCTAAACGTTCGGAGTGGTTCATGAGTAAGAAGGGAGCGGCGGCAGGCCTATATTGGCCCTGCGCGGACAAAAGCCTGGCAAGATTGGGCTAAACCATGCAAAGCCAGCCGTTGTTGGTTAATTTTGCTAGCCCAAAGAACGGCGCGAGCCAGGCGTTTTACGTAAAGCCCGCAAGTTTCTATTTGGTTTCCCCTCTCACTACCTGACCCCCGACGCCCCATGGCCATCATGATAACCGACGAGTGCATCAACTGCGGTGCCTGCGAGCCGGAATGCCCTAACAATGCGATTTACGAAGGCGGCGCCCAATGGCGCTGGGCCGACGGCACCAGCCTCAAAGAAGTAGCTACCAGCGACGGGCAGGTAGTGTCGGGTACCGCGCCCCAGACCCCTGTTTCGGACGAGTATTATTACATCGTGTCGGATAAATGCACCGAATGCGTAGGCTTTCACGAGGAACCTCAATGCGCTGCTGTGTGCCCCGTGGACTGCTGTGTGGACGACCCCGACCTGCGCGAAACCCGCGAGCGCCTACTCGAAAAGAAAGAATGGCTACACGTTGCTGCATAGCCTGTTTATTTCAGCATAGAAAAGGCCGCTCCTCCGGGGGCGGCTTTTTTTGTGCTTAGCCCGGCCGTATGAAGGAAAACACGACGGGAGCTATCCGAGAAAAGACCAACTCGTTATGCTGAGCTTGTCGAAGCATCTCGCATGGTGAAATAATCAATGGCACTGCAACGAAGCGAGCGAGATGCTCGGCAAGCTCAGCATGACCGTCTAGTGTATTTTTCGATAGGCTACTCCTAGTATTTGCCCTCAAAGCAGGCTTCTTAACACCATCACAACTTGGGCCTTGCAGCCCTGATTGGCCCAGCAAGCGGAGTGCACTGATGAGCCCCCGTTTCTAATGCCTATTTTTGCCCTTTCTGCTTCTTGCTACTTTTCTATGTCCCTCGCCACTATTTATTCGCCCACCGACGTTGAAGCCAAATGGTACCAGCGCTGGCAGGAGCAAGGTTTTTTTAAAGCCTCCCCCAACCCCAAGAAAGTCCCTTACACGGTAGTTATTCCGCCACCGAACGTGACGGGCGTGCTGCACATGGGCCACATGCTGAACAATACCATTCAGGATGTGCTGGTGCGCCGTGCGCGCATGCAGGGCAAGGAGGCCTGCTGGGTACCCGGCACCGACCACGCCAGCATTGCCACCGAGGCCAAAGTAGTGGCCTTGCTCAAGGAGCAGGGTATTGAAAAGCGCGACCTTACCCGCGAGCAGTTCCTCACGCACGCCTTCGAATGGAAGGAGAAGTACGGCGGCATCATTCTCGAGCAGCTCAAGCAACTGGGCGCCTCCTGCGACTGGGACCGGACCCGCTTCACCATGGAGTCCGACCTGACCGAGGCCGTGCTGCGGGTGTTTGTCGATTTGCATAAAAAAGGACTGATTTATCGTGGGGTACGCATGGTGAACTGGGACCCGCAGGGCCGCACCGCCATCAGCGACGAGGAAGTGATTGCCAAGGACACCCAAGCCAAGATGTACTACCTTAAGTATGCGGTAGCAGGGCAGGAGGGGCAGTTTTTGACCGTTGCCACCTCGCGTCCGGAAACCATCATGGCCGACGTGGCCGTGGCGGTGAATCCGAACGACCCTCGCTTTGCTCATTTAGCGGGCCAGCGCGTTATCATTCCGCTGCTGAACCGTGACGTACCGGTCATCTTCGACGAGTACGTGACGATGGATTTCGGTACGGGTGCCCTCAAAGTGACGCCGGCCCATGACCTCAACGACTACGAGCTGGGGCTGAAGCACAACCTGCCGGTTATCGACATTCTGAACGATGACGGCACGCTGAACGAGAAAGCTACTTTGTACGTGGGCCAGGACCGGTTTGCGGCCCGCCGCAACATCGTAAAAGACCTCCAGGAAGCCGGCCTGCTCGATAAGATTGAGGAGTATGCTAGCATCGTGCAGACCTCGGAGCGCACTGGCGCTGTGATTGAGCCCAAGCTCAGCCTGCAGTGGTTTCTGAAAATGGAGCACCTGGCTAAGCCAGCATTGGAGGTGGTGGAAAACGACACTATTAAGCTCCACCCGCCCAAGTTCAAGAACATGTACCGGGCGTGGATGGAAAACGTGCGCGACTGGTGCATTTCGCGCCAGCTGTGGTGGGGGCAGCGCATACCCGCCTATTACCTGCCCGATGGCACCTTCGTCGTAGCCCTCACGGCTGAGGCCGCCCTAGAAGAGGCCCGCAAGCAAAGCGGCAACGCCAGCCTCCAGCTCAGCGACCTGCGCCAAGACGAGGACGTGCTCGACACGTGGTTTTCGTCGTGGCTGTGGCCGATTTCGGTATTTGATGGCTTCAAAGACCCCGACAACGCCGACATCAACTATTTCTACCCGACCAATGACTTGGTGACGGCGCCCGAAATCCTATTCTTCTGGGTGGCCCGCATGATTATGGCCGGCCTGGAATACCGCCGCGAAGTGCCGTTCAAAAACGTGTACCTCACCGGCATTGTGCGCGACACCCAAGGCCGCAAGATGAGCAAGCAGCTCGGCAACTCACCCGACCCGCTCGACCTTATCCGCGACTACGGCGCCGATGGCGTGCGGACCGGTATGCTATTCTCGTCGCCGGCCGGCAATGACTTGCTCTTCGACATGAAGCTGGTGGAGCAGGGCCGCAACTTCTCCAACAAGCTCTGGAATGCCTTCCGCCTCGTGAAAGGTTGGGAGGTGGATGCCTCGCTGCCGTTTGTGAATGAGAAACCCGTGGCATGGTTCAATGCTAAGCTGCAAGCCGCCATTGTGGAGCTCGACGACCACTTCGATAAGTTCCGGATGAGCGATGCCCTCATGACGGTGTACAAGCTGGTGTGGGACGATTTCTGTGCGCTGTACCTGGAAATGGTGAAGCCCGCCTACCAGCACCCCATCGACGCCGAAACCCTGCGCCACACCACGGCCTACCTCGAAACGCTGCTCAAGCTGCTGCATCCCTTCATGCCCTTCATCACCGAAGAGCTGTGGCACGAGCTGGCCGAGCGGGAGTCGCGCGACTACGTGTGCGTGGCCCCCTGGCCCCGCCCCACCGAGCTGGCAGATTCCACCCGCCTCCTGGCCGACATGGACAAGGCCCTGGCCGTGGTAGCGGGCATCCGCACCGTGCGCAACCAGAAAAACATCGGCCCCAACAAGCCGCTGGCGCTGGTTGCCAAAACCGATGAGCCGGCTTTGTTCACCGATTACGATGGCATCATTCGCAAGCTGGGCAGCATTTCGGAAGTGACGTTTGCCGATGCTGGCCCCGCCGCCTCGGTAAGCTTCGTGCAGGGCGGCAGCGAATTCTTCATTCCCCTCGAAGGCCACATCGACCTGGCTGCCGAGCGCGCTCGGCTGGAAAAAGAGCTTGAGTACGCCCAGGGTTTCCGTGAGTCGGTACTCAAGAAACTTGGCAACGAGAAGTTTGCCCAAAATGCCAAGCCCGACGTGCTGGAGCGCGAACGCCAGAAGCTGGCCGATGCCGAAAGCAAGCTGGCGGCGCTAGAGCAAAGCCTTGCTGCTTTGTAACCTTGTTGCTTATTGTAAAAAGGGCTGTCTCGACCATGAGGCAGCCTTTTTTATTACTATGATTTCAGTTGGACCAGATAGCGAATCAAAAAGCTTGGATATTTTAGTTGCCCAGCCTCAACAAGAGCTTTCAATGACTAAATTGGATACAAATTAGCAGCGCTTGTATTCCTTCTTTTTCATTTCTGTAAGTCCTCATGAATAACTCTTTGCTCTGCGGGGCTGCATTCTTGCTTTTCGCCCCGAGCTTTGCGCCACCGGCCGCCTTTGCTCAAACCTCGTCCAACCCCGGTACTTCTATGACCAAGCCTCCCGTTGCAACCATTAAGCCCAAACAACTGGTGTCGCCCCACGGCACGCGTACCGACAACTACTACTGGCTGAACGAGCGGGAAAACCCAGAGGTCATCAAGTACCTGAACGAGGAAAATACTTACTTCGAGCAGCAGACCGCTTCCGTGAAAGGGCTAGAAGAAAAGCTTTTTCAGGAAATGAAGGGGCGCATTAAGGAGCAGGACGAATCGGTGCCGTACCGCGACAACGGCTACTATTATTACAACCGCTTCGAGGCCGGGGCTGAGTACCCGGTGTACGGCCGCCGCAAAGGCGACCTGAAGGCGCCAGAAGAAGTATTGCTCGACGCCAACCAAATGGGCAAAGGCCGCGCATACTTCGCCGTGGGCGGTATGAGCGTAAGCGACAACAACGAGGTGCTGGCTTTCAGTGTCGACACCGTGAGCCGCCGGCTGTACACGCTGCGGTTCAAAAACCTGAAAACGGGCAAGCTGTACCCGGAGAAAATTACCAATATGCAGGGCGCGCCCGTGTGGGCTACCGATAACAAAACCCTGTTCTACGCCAAAAAAGACCCCGGCACGCTGCTCGCATTTCAGCTTTACCGCCACGTCCTGGGCACCAACCCAAAGCAGGACGTGCTCGTTTACGAGGAGAAAGACAACACCTTCAACCTTGGGGTAAGCCGCAGTAAATCTCGGCGCTTTATTCTGCTCACGCTGGGTTCTTCGCTTTCGACCGAAACTCGCTATGTAGAGGCGGCCCGGCCCACGGAAGCCCTCAAAACGTTCCTGCCACGGGAATCCGACCATCAGTACGAAATAGAAGATTTCGGCGACAAGTTCTACGTGCGCACCAACTGGCAGGCTCCCAACTTCCGGGTGATGAGCACGCCCATTGCTAACCCGGCCAAAACAGGCTGGAAAGACGTAGTCGCCCACCGGTCCGACGTGTTTGTGGAAGGCATGGAGCTATTCAAAGACTTCCTGGTGCTCAACGAACGCAAAGAGGGTCTGCTGCAGCTGCGCGTAATCAATTGGAAGGACAAGAAGGACCATTACCTGAAATTTGACGAGCTGGCCTTTACCTCGTCCATCGGCGTCAACCGCGAGTTTGATACGCCGGTACTGCGCTACAACTATACCTCGTTGTCCACGCCTGCATCGGTGTACGACTACGATATGAACACCCGCAAAAGCACCCTACGCAAAGAGCAGGCCGTGTTGGGCGGCTTCAACCGGACCGACTATGTGACGGAGCGCGTGTTTGTGAAAGCCCGCGATGGTAAGATGATTCCGACCTCTATCGTTTACAAAAAAGGCTTTAATAAGGACGGCAACGGTCCCGTTTTGCAGTACGCCTACGGCTCTTACGGCATCAACATGGACCCCGGGTTTTCGGCGGCCCGCTTGAGCTTGCTCAACCGCGGCTTTGCCTATGTGCTGTGCAACATTCGTGGTGGGCAGGAACTCGGCCGGCAGTGGTTTGAAGACGGCCGCATGGGCAAGAAAATCAATTCCTTCAACGATTTCATCGATTGCTCCGAGTTCCTGATCAAACAGAAGTACACTTCGCCGCAGAAGCTTTTTGCCATGGGAGGCTCAGCTGGCGGCCTGCTTATGGGTGCCGTAGTCAACATGCGCCCTGACCTGTACAAGGGAGTAATTGCTGCCGTGCCTTTTGTGGACGTGGTGACCACCATGTCCGACGCCAGTATTCCGCTCACCACCGGCGAGTACGACCAGTGGGGCAACCCCGCCGACAAAGCCAGCTACGACTACATGCTGTCGTACTCACCCTACGACCAGGTTAAGGCCCAGGCGTACCCCAACATGCTCGTCACCACGGGCCTGCACGACTCGCAGGTGCAGTACTTCGAGCCGGCCAAGTGGGTGGCCAAGCTGCGCGCCACGAAAACCGACAACAACCTGCTGCTAATGCATACCGACATGAGCGCTGGCCACGGCGGTGCCTCCGGCCGCTTCAAGTCCTTGCACGACCAGGCCCGTAATTTTGCCTTCATCCTGATGTTGCTGGGCACGAAAGCCTAGCACAACGGCATCGCCCTGAGTTTGCAAAAGCTCACTGGCAGCGTTAACGCAAAAAAGGCTGCTTCTGAATTTCAGAAGCAGCCTTTTGCATTTCAAGCACCGTGGTTTAGCACTAACGTCCACCTGCGCCCTGCGGCCGGCTGCGCACAGTATCGCCGCGGGCCTCCCTTTGCACCTGAGCCAATTGGTTTTGCAATTGAAACGTGACTTGTTGGCAATCGGTGAAGCGCTGCTGGGAGGTCTTAAGCGCGTCTTGCGTTGAGCTGAGCTGCTGGTAAAGAAAGCCAATAAGGGCCATGGCAATTACCAAGGTCGCTATGAACATAATTTTCATACTGAAAACTTCTAAAGAACAGAACCTCATGCTGAGCGAAGTTGAATCATCTCGCCAGCAGCAGTAATTCCATCGATTGGGTTTAACTACCCCACGCAAGATGCTTTGACTTCGCTCAGCATGACGTTTCGGCTTATTAATACACGATTTTAGATGGCCGTGTTCGGGTCAAACTGCTCAAGGTAGTCAGCCACCTTGCGCACAAACATGCCGCCGAGTGAGCCATCTACCACGCGGTGGTCGTAGCTGTGCGAGAGGAACATGAAGTGGCGCACGCCAATGAGGTCGCCGTGGGGCGTCTCAATCACTGCTGGTTTCTTCTTGATGGCGCCCACGGCCATGATGGCCACCTGCGGCTGCATGATGATGGGCGTGCCCATCACGTTGCCAAAAGAGCCCACGTTGCTGAGCGTATAAGTGCCGCCTTCCAGGTCCTCGGGCTTGAGCTTATTGGCGCGGGCGCGGTTGGCCAGGTCGTTCACCTTCTTGCTCAGGCCGTTCAGGTTGAGCTGGTCGGCGTTGTGGATGACAGGTACAATCAGGTTGCCACTTGGCAGAGCCACAGCTATGCCAATGTTGATGTCGCGCTTCTTAATGATGTAGTCGCCGTCTATCGACACGTTAATCATCGGGTAGTCCTGAATGGCGCGGGCCACGGCCTGAATAAAGATGGGCGTAAAAGTGAGGTTTTCGCCCTCACGTTTCTTGTAGGCGTCCTTGTGCTTGTTGCGCCAGTTTACCAGGTCCGTTACATCGGCTTCCACGAAGCTCGTGACGTGGGGCGAAATGCGCTTGGAATCAACCATGCGCTGCGCAATCATCTTGCGCATGCGGTCCATTTCTATCAGCTCCTGGCCGCCGCTCACGCTGGGCACAGGCTTGGTGCTGGCGGCTTGTGGGGCTGGGGCCGCGGCCGGCGCAGCTTGTGGCTGGGCGGCTGGGGCTGCAGCTGCCGGCGCGGGCGTTGGGGCAGCTGCCGGTGCGGCTGCGCTAGCTGCCAGGGGCTGCTTGCCGCTCGCCACATAGTCCAAAATGTCTTTTTTAGTCACGCGGCCTTCCTTGCCCGTGCCGGGTAAGTATTCGAGGTCGGTCATGCTCACGCCTTCTTCGCGGGCAATGCTGAGCACCAGCGGCGAAAGGAAGCGGCCGGGCTGGTGCACGGCGCCATTGGCCGCACCTTGCGCAGCCTGTGAGCCGCCAGCTTCCGGCAGGTAGGGCACTTCGGCCACGCCAGCATCTGGACGCGTGCCGTTGGCAGAGGCCGCTTGTGAGGCTGCGGGAGAACTGGCCGGTGCTGAAGCACCTGCGGCAGCCGCATCTGTTTCCATAATGGCAATGGGAGCGCCCACGGCCACAACCTGGCCTTCTTGAACTAGAATTTCCTGCAGCACGCCGGCGTAGATAGCCGGTACTTCGGTGTCAACCTTGTCGGTGGCCACTTCCAGCACCGATTCGTCCTGCTCAATGGAGTCGCCAACTTGCTTGAGCCATTTCAGGACGGTGCCTTCCATGATGCTTTCGCCCATTTTGGGCATCGTCATTTCCACTCGTGCCATATTAGGAGGGGTATTTTGGGAGTTAAGGTGGGATGGGAATTTGGTGGGGCAAAGGTAGACACAAAGCCGAACGCCCCCGGCGCAATGTGCGGAGGGGGCGTTCAAATAGGAATTATGGCTCCAGTATATCCCGGGAGGTACGGTGAAAATGTTTGCGACGCAGCTTTCGTCGAATATCCGGGGGAATGGACCAGCCTTCCGCATACCTTTTCAGGATGGCTTCTTCGCGTTCCTGGCTAAAGCGCCCCATCTGCATGAGCCCCACTGCAATTGGCACACCACCATTAACCACTGCTGCTGCTGTATTCTCCGAGGTCGAGCGAATCGAGCGCCAGCCAACGCTCTAATCTGCCGCTACCTGAGTGCCAGTGCCTACCCAGGAGGCACCGCCGATACGCCGTTGTTTAAAAAGCTTATGTACCGCCAGCGCAGTGTCTCGTCCTTGGCAGAAGCAAGGGAGTGTGTATCCAGCAAGCAGGCAAATAAGTAGCAAGCCTATTCGCATAATTGGGGTGAACTTCGTAATGCGCATCGGTTTTTAGAGGCGGTTCCAGCACAAACCGTTGCAATGCTAAACAATAAATAATAGTAGCCCACAAATGGAGATATTACTATTTATCTACCTGAATTCGCGGTATGCCTTCCTCTTCTAACCCCCCGCCTGCTGCGGCGGGCAAAGTGCGGTAGTTAGTGAAACAGATGGTTCGATTCGAAGCAAACCGATTCTCCGGGTCGTTGATGATAACGACTTCCTCAAAAGTGCCAAACTCCTTGCCCTCGTACATGAGTGTTTTCTTAATGCCCAATTCGGGCTTGTTCACAACGTTGACGTAAATGGACCGGCCCACGCCGTTCGGTCCCGGCTTGGCGTAGAGCACTGTTGTTTCAATGTTGCCGCTGCATGTATCCGAGCAGCCGGACATGGCCAGCCCGGCGCCTACTCCAATAAGGGAGAGGGAGAGCCGGAACGAAAGCGCATATAGATTAAACATAAGCAATAGCGTCGATGAATTTAGTAGAAACGGTTGGGGCGGTAATACTGCAACTCTGCGAAGATGCGTCGTAGCGCAGGGCTTTTCGATAGCTCATCCTGCAGGTTTTTGGAAGCATTCATGGCAGCCCGATTTGCCATGTAGAATTTTATGGCATCCACGAAGCTGTTGTAATTATAGACGTGGCCAAGAATGGTGCCCCCATAAACAAAGAAAGTTTGAAGGCCTTTGACGTAGTTTGGGTTAGGGTTTTTATAAAAAACCTTCTGGTTTAGAACGGGAATTTCTACTTCGTTTCCTGACCCTAATGAAAAATAAACTCCTGTTGTCGTTCTCTTTTTTAGGAATAAAAATCCCTGTTGACCTACCTTATAAGAAGTAAAGCGGGATGCACATGTCCAATCTTCAAACTTATCCAGGGTGACTATTGCCTCGGGCCGAGCTCCCTTGACGACGTTCAGGGGCTTGACCGTAACGGACTTCTCTTGCACTGATACTATCACACCGTGGATAATCAGGTCTGATTCATCTACCAATCCTGCTAGTGTTGTGGGAGAATACTTGGCCATTGCCTGAAAACAGGTCATGACGATGACCAAAAGAAAAAGCAATCTTTTCATGGCAGGCCAGGATAAGCAGATGGAAACGGCAACGCCTAACCAAAGATGGTTAGGCGTTGCTGCTTACAAACAAATAAGTGCCTAAATCGTCGAGAAATCAAACGACTGCTCCAGGAAAGCCGTCGTGAAATTTCCCTCACGGAACTGCTCGTTGTCCATCAGCGCCAAGTGGAAGGGGATGGTGGTTTTCACACCCTCTACCACAAACTCGCTTAGGGCGCGCTTCATTTTCACGATGCACTCCTCCCGGGTTTGGGCCACGGTGATGAGCTTGGCAATCATAGAGTCGTAGTTGGGCGGAATCTGGTAGCCGGCATACACGTGCGTGTCGACGCGCACGCCGTGGCCGCCGGGGATGTGCAGCGTAGTGATGCGGCCCGGCGCCGGACGGAAGCCGTTGCGCGGGTCTTCGGCGTTGATGCGGCACTCCATGGCGTGCATCTTCGGGAAATAGTTTTTGCCCGAAATCGGAATTCCTGCCGCCACCTTAATCTGCTCCTTAATGAGGTCGTAGTTGATGATTTCCTCCGTGACGGGGTGCTCCACCTGAATGCGGGTGTTCATCTCCATGAAGTAGAAGTCGCGGTTCGCGTCAACCAGAAATTCAATGGTGCCCACGCCCTCGTAGCCAATGGCCGAGGCACCGGCAATGGCCGCCTTACCCATTTTCTCGCGTAGTGCGTCGGTCATAAAGGGAGAAGGAGCTTCCTCCACCAGCTTCTGGTGGCGGCGCTGAATGCTGCAGTCGCGCTCCGAAAGGTGGCACACGTGGCCGAACTGGTCGCCCACAATCTGCACCTCGATGTGCCGAGGCTCTACCACGAACTTCTCCAAGTACATGCCGTCGTTGCCGAAAGCCGCCTTGGACTCCGTGCGGGCGTCGTCCCATGCTTTCTGAAACTCGTCGTCGGAGTGAATGATGCGCATGCCGCGCCCGCCGCCACCGGCCGTGGCCTTCAGGATAACCGGGTACTTGATTTTGTTGGCAATTTTCTTGCCTTGCTCTACCGATTCAAGCAAGCCCACCGAGCCCGGAATGCAGGGCACGCCAGCCTTAATCATCGTGGCTTTGGCCGTGGCCTTGTCGCCCATCTGGTTAATCATCTCGGGCGAGGCTCCGATGAACTTGATGCCGTTTTCGGCGCAGATGCGCGAGAATTCCGCATTCTCCGAGAGGAAGCCGTAGCCAGGGTGAATGGCATCGGCATTGGTGATTTCGGCGGCCGAAATCAGGTTGGGCATGCTCAGGTAAGACTTGGCAGATGCCGGCGGCCCGATGCACACGGCTTCATCGGCAAACTTCACGTGCAGGCTTTCCTTATCGGCAGTTGAGTACACAGCCACCGTTTTGATGCCCATTTCCTTGCAGGTGCGGATAATGCGCAGGGCAATTTCGCCCCGGTTGGCGATGAGTATTTTCTTGAACATAGGTGGGTTTTGGTCAGAGATAAAACCAGTCATCCTGAGGGCAGCAATTGACCTTAGCAGATGAAGGCAATATTCAGCAATGGGTTGCTGCTTCTTGCCCTGCTATCCTAAGGTCCTTCGCTGCGCTCAGGATGATGAATGGGGGTACTACTCAATCAGGAACAAAGGCTGGTCGTATTCTACCGGCGTAGCGTTTTCAACCATGGCCTTCACAATGCGGCCGCTTTCCTCGGCTTCGATTTCGTTGAACAGCTTCATCGCTTCGATGATGCAGATAACCTGGCCTTTTTCCACCTTGTCGCCAACTTGCACGAATGAAGGCGTGTCGGGGCCGCTGCTGCGGTAGAAAGTGCCTATCATGGGCGCCTTCAGGGCCCGGTGGTTAGCGGCAGGAGCTTCAACCGGGGCGGCAGGAGCCGGAGCGGCCGCCGGAGCGGGGGCTGGGGCCGCTGCGGCCGGAGCAGGAGCGGGGCTGCTGGCCGGAGCCGAC
Organism: Hymenobacter sp. B1770; assembly: GCF_049896385.1. Lineage (NCBI taxonomy): Bacteria > Pseudomonadati > Bacteroidota > Cytophagia > Cytophagales > Hymenobacteraceae > Hymenobacter > Hymenobacter sp. B1770. Next base: position 39,979 of record NZ_JAFCUF010000016.1, on the reverse strand, counting down.
ATGCTCACCACGTGTTTGGTGTTGGGGTCACGCTGCACCGAGATTTTAAACTCTTCGGTTTCAATGTTCACCTTGTTCAGTCCCGATTTAGCGATAAAATCGAGCAGTTCCTGTAATTCTTTGGCTTTCATGGCAGCGTCCTTTTTGGGCGAATCTTTACTTGACTCTTTCGACATAAGCGTAGTTGCGGGTGTCTACCCGAATTTTGGTGTCCTGGTCAATGAACAGCGGCACTTGGATGCGGGCGCCGGTTTCTACCGTAGCGGGCTTCAACGTGTTGGTGGCGGTGTCGCCTTTTAGGCCGGGCTCGGTATAAGTCACCATCAGCTCCACGGTGGTGGGCAGTTCGGCGGTGAGAGGCTGCTCGGTTTCGGCGTGCATCAGGATGGTTACTTCCTGGCCTTCTTTCATGAGGTCGGCAAACGGCACCATGGCATCGGGCAGCACAATCTGCTCGAAGGTGCTGTTGTCCATGAACGTGAAGCCGTAATCGTCCTTGTAAATGAACTGGTGAGGGCGCTGCTCTACGCGGGCCGTTTCCACTTTCACCCCGGCGTTGAACGTGTTGTCGATAACACGGCCGGTTTTGATGTTGCGCAGCTTGGTACGTACAAAAGCGGGGCCTTTGCCCGGCTTCACGTGCTGGAATTCGGTGATGACGTGCAACTCGCCGTTGTAATTAAGGACGAGGCCGTTGCGAAAGTCGGCGGTACTTGCCATTGTGGGAATTTTTAATTAAAAAATCAAAATGAGGAATTACATACTGGAGTGACCGTAGGTCAATTCTTCATCTTCAGAACGTTATTCAGATGGTATTGGAAATGTAAATCGCGGCTGAACCCTGATTTACGCTTTTGAAACTTTAGCAGCCGCGGCAGCACCGTCGTAGGCCCATTTAAGGTAGATGGAGCCCCACGTGAATCCCCCACCAAAGGCGGCCAGCACTAGGTTATCGCCGCGCTGCAGCTGGCTTTCATAATCGGCTAGGCAAAGCGGAATGGTGCCGTTGGTGGTATTGCCGTAGCGGTGAATGTTAAGCATTACCTTTTCGGGGCCAACCCCCATCCGGTTGGCTGTGGCATCGATGATGCGCTTGTTGGCCTGGTGAGGCACCAGCCAGGCCACGTCATCGTTGCTGAGCTGGTTGCGCTCCATTACCTGGGCGGCAACGTCGGCCATGCTCTTCACAGCAAATTTGAATACCGTAGCACCCTCCTGGTAAATGTAATGCTCCTTATTGTCGACGGTGGCGTGCGTGGGGGGACGACGGCTGCCGCCGGCTTTCTGGTGCAGATAAGCTTCGCCGCTGCCATCGGTGCGCAGCACCTGGTCGAGCAGGCCAAAACCATCGGCATTGGGTTCAAGAAGCACAGCGGCGGCGCCATCGCCAAACAGGATGCAGTTGGCACGGTCGGTGTAGTCGACAATGGACGACATCTTGTCGGCGCCCACCACAATTACCTTTTTGTAAGTGCCCGCCTGAATGAATTGGGCGCCGGTGGCCAACGAAAACAGGAAGCTGGAGCAGGCTGCGTTTACATCGTAGCTGAAGGCACGGGTGATGCCCACGCCATTGGAAATGATGTTGGCCGTGGCCGGAAACAAAACATCGGGGGTAGTGGTAGCACAAATGAGCAAGTCGATGTCTTCCGGATTGGTACCGGTTTTATCGAGCAGTTGCTGCACCGCTTTGATGCCCATAACCGAAGCACCCTGGTCTACACCTTTCAGAATGCGGCGCTCTTGGATGCCAGTTCGGGACATAATCCACTCATCGGTCGTATCGACCAGCTTTTCAAGCTCGGCATTGGTGAGCACATATTCGGGCACATAAGCACCCACGCCGGTGATGGCAGCAGTAATCTTCATACAAGCAAAAGTAGGCGGGGCAAGCGAGAAAAAGGGAACCGGAGCCTAAAATGTGCAATCACATGGCTCCCTGGTTGACGACGGCAGACCATTGTGACTTTAAAAAAAATCCGGCCGGAACCGGGGACTTTTTCACAGTTGAGGACAGTCTTTAACTCTTAAAAGTAGCCTTAATTTGTTCGACAATCCCAGATTTAGCCATGTTGAACCCCTGCACCAGCATATTGGCAATGGCTAGGGGCGTACTACGTCCGTGGCCGATAATGGCGTTGTCGTTGATGCCCAGAATCGGAGAGCCGCCCACAGCCTCGTAATTGAACTTGTCGAAAAACGGGTCGTGAATCTGCTTTTCGTCCATCATCTCATAGATGGATTCGGCCATTTTTAGCAGAATATTACCGGTGAAGCCGTCAACTACCACTACATCGGCCTTGTCGTTGAACATGTCGCGCCCTTCGATATTGCCGATAAAGTGGATGTGGGGATTTGCCTTCATTAGCTGGTGGGCCGCCTGCGTGAGGGGCGTGCCTTTGCCTTCTTCCTCGCCCAGGTTCACCAAGCCCACTTTGGGTTGGTCGATGCCTAGCACGTATTGGGCATACAAAGAGCCCAATTCGCCGAACTGCTCCAGCATTTCGGGCTTGCACTCGGCGTTGGCACCCACGTCGAGCAGAATGCCGAATTTGTCTTTGAGTTTGGGGACGAAGTTGGCAATAGCTGGGCGAATTACCCCGGGCACGGCCTTCACCGTGAGCATGGCGCCCACGAGCATGGCGCCAGTGTTTCCGGCTGAGCAAAACGCTTCAACAGCGCCTGTTAGCAGCAATTTGTAGCCCACAGCAATGCTGGAATCCTGCTTATGCTGGAAAGCTTTGGCGGGGTGCTCGGCCATGTCGATGACCTGCGATGCAGGTACGAACTCGAGAGCGTCGGCCGCGGCACCAGCGGCTTGCAACAGGGGCCGAACGGCTTCCTCTTGACCGATTAAGACGATGGTGGCCTGGCCGGCTAGTTGTTCGGCTGCCAGCAGGGCACCCGCCACGGCGGCTTGGGGGGCGAAATCGCCGCCCATTGCGTCGAGGGCTATTTTCATGTAAAAGGTGTTTGGGAAGGTCAGGGAAAGGGGCGGTAACTACAAGTCCGGCCCCGCTGGCTTAAAAAAGAGCGAAGCCGGACCGTAAGGTACCGCGAAATAACAACCTGACGCGCTATTCGTCGTCGCCGGTGGTGTCGGCAGCAGGTGCCGCACTCACCTTCGAGTAGTTTTTGATGGCCAGCTGGCCGTTGTGGTACAGGTCACCGTCAACTACATAGGCCTTGTGGCGCAGGTGCAGCTCGCCCGTGTTGGGGCACAAGGTAACGGCCTTCGGGGTAAGCTTGTAGTGCGTGCGACGCTTGTCGCGAACGGCGGAAGAGGTGCGGCGCTTAGGATGAGCCATGGTTTTGTTGAATTAGGGGAATTGAAGTTTCGTTGAACGAGTGGAAGCGACTCGGGGCGCTTAGTTGAGGTTGCGCAGCGCGGCCCAACGCGGGTCGGCCGGCTCGTCGTCATCGGGCTCGTCATCAGCAGGACGGGTGCTGAAGATGAGCTTGGTGGGAGCATCAGGGTTTTCGTCGGCTTCGTTCTGGAAGCGCGGGTGCAGCTTCTTCATAGGCAGCGCGAGGCCGATGTAGTCGTACAGGTGCTGCGCCAAGGGCAAGGCCTGGGTCTCGGGCACAATTTGCAGCACGTTGTCGTCCAACTCTTTGTTTTCGTCGCCGAAGCGCACCAGCAGCTGTTCTTCAATGTCCAGCGGCTGGTCGAACTCGTCGAGGCTGCGGTCACAAATTAGGCGCACGTTGCCGGTGATATGAAAATTCAACGTTAGCAGCCGCTCGGTCTTAATTAACTCGACGTCAGCATGCAGATTGCCTTGCTCAACCAAAGGCTGGTCGAATAAGGCAAAAAAGTCGGGACCCAATTCAAACTCAAAGTGATGCGTTTTCAGCGCCAGTTTGGCTAGATTGATGTCGTATTGGCTTTCTTTTTTCACGGTCGGCTGAATAGCAGGGGGCAAAAGTAATGAAATTCTGGCTTTTTGCCAAAGAATAAGGCCAACTTTCTTAGCAGTTACAGCCCTAAACAGGTTGTTTTAGGGTTGATGGTCAGCTGGTATTTGGCAAATTCCACGGTCTCCTATACGTATCCCACACGAGATTAGTGCCCCTGGGGTGCAGCCGCTCTTAGCGTGCAGAGCGGGGCTGGGCGTCCTCCCAGCGTTGTTGCCACACCTTGCAGGCCAGGTATACCGCTGCCCGAAACGACGACTCTTCGGCTTTAAACTGGCCAGCCAACCCGTAAGCCGTGCCATGGTCGGGGGATGTGCGCACCACTGGCAGGCCGGCTGTGAAATTCACGCCCTGCTCGAAGGCCATCAGCTTGAAGGGTATCAGGCCCTGGTCGTGGTAGAGAGCCAGGGTGGCGTCGAATTGCCGGAATTGCTGGGTGCCGAAGTACCCATCGGCCGGGAAGGGGCCAAACACCAAGTGGCCGTCTTGCGCAAACTGCTGGATGACGGGCGAAACCAAGTCGCCTTCTTCGCTGCCCAGCAGGCCGTTTTCGCCCGCGTGGGGGTTAAGGCCCAACACAGCTATACGGGGCCGGAGAATGCCAAGGTCCTGCTTCAATGATTTCAGCAGCAGCGTGATTTTGGTGCGTAGCAGCTCAGCTGTAAGGCGCGTGGACACATCCTTGAGTGGCATGTGACCCGTGACGGTGGCAATGCGCAAACCGCTCTCATCTACCAAAAACATCAAGCTCTCGGGAGCATCGAAGTAACTGGTGAGGAACTCGGTATGGCCGGGGTAGCGAAAGTCGTCGGACTGGGTGTTGTCCTTGCTAATGGGCGCTGTGACAATGGCGTCGAGTTTGCCAGCTTTCAAGTCGCGGCTGGCAGCCAGCAGGCTTTCGCGCGCGGCCTGGCCCGTAGCAGGCGAAGGCTGGCCGGGAGCGAGGACAAAGTCTTCTTCCCAGCACGTGACAGCGTTGAGGCGACCAGGGGCGATATCTGCTGCGTCGCGCAACTGCCGGAACATGAGGGGCTCGGCGTCGGACGCAACCGGGAAGTCGTGGAAAAGGTCGGTGGCGGTACCGTACACGACCGGCGTACAAATCTTCAATAGCCGCTCATCGAGCAGCGTTTTGTAAATGACCTCAGGGCCGATGCCGGCAAGGTCGCCAACGGAAAATCCTAAGCGGGGGAGAGGTGGCAAGATGCTGATGGTTTGGAGTTAGGGTGGGCCGTTAGCCGGGCCGTCGCGGCGCGGGGCGATTTAGTAACCGGAAAGTGTGGCGTTGGTCGAAGACACACTGGTACTTTAACTGTCATGCTGAGGCACGAACAGCTAAGACAGCTTCTTTGTCAGAAATTTATACAGAAGCCGCACGCCCACGCCGGTGCCGCCTTTGCCCCGGTAGCTTTCGGCAGCAGTGAGATAAGCCGGGCCGGCGATGTCGAGGTGAATCCAGGGGTAGCCTTCGGCGAAGCGCTCGAGGAACTTGGCGGCAGAAATTTGGCCGGCTTCGCCTTTGCCGAGGTTGCTGAGGTCGGCGATGTCGGACTTGATGTGGTCGGCGTATTCGTCCCAGAGGGGAAACTCGACGAGGCGCTCGTGCACGCCAAAGCCTGCGGTAGCAAGCTTCTCTTTGATAGCGGCATCAGCCGTGCCCATTACGGCAGAGGCCTCGGTGCCAATGGCCCGTACGGCCGCTCCGGTCAGAGTAGCGAGGTCGATAACCAACTCGGGGTCGTATTTTTTGGCGAAGCTCAGGGCATCGGCCAGCAGCAGGCGGCCTTCGGCGTCGGTGTTTTTTACTTCAACCGTGAGACCGCTGTGCATGGTGATGACGTCGCCGGGGGCGTAGGCAAGGCCGCCGGGGCGGTTGTCGGTGGCTGGTACGAGACCGATAATGTGCAGGGGTACGTTGTTTTTGGCCAGGGCGAAGAGGGTGCCAGCTACGGCCGCGCCGCCGGCCATGTCGCACTTCATCATGTCCATGCTGTTGGGCGTGGGCTTGAGGCTGAGGCCGCCGGTGTCGAACACCACGCCTTTGCCCACCAGCACATAAGGCTTGGCGTTTTGGGCACCTTCAGGCTTCCATTCCAGAATGCTGAACGTGGGAGGCTCAGGCGAGCCCATGTTTACGGCGAGCAGACCGCCCATGCGCAGGGCTTCGATTTTGGGTAGGTCGAGAATGTCGGTGGTGAAGCCGGCCTCATCGCCAGCAGCAGCGATGCTCTCGGCCAGCTGAATGGCGTTGAGTTTGTTGAGCGGGGCGTTCACTAGGTTGCGGGCCAGAAACACGCCCTGGAGCAGGCCGTCGAGCTCAGCTACTGAGTCAAGCGTGGCAGCGTCACCCACTACCGAAACTTTGGTGAGTGTGGCGGGCTTGCGCGATTTTTCGTCGGTTTTGTAGCCTTCGAACTGGTAGGCTGTCAGGGCCAGGCCTTCGGTGAGTAATAAGGCGGCGTCGGGGGTTTCGCTGAGGTTGTGAACGTAGACCTCGGCTATTTTTTCTTTTTTCAGCTGGCCGTGCAGGGTGTGGCCGCTGCGGCGCAGGGCCTCGGCCACTTGCTCGGCGGTTGGCTTTTTGGCAAGCACCACAAAGAAGTGGTGGTGCGTGAAATGGTTGAGATGAATGAGCTTCTGGTCGTCGGCCAGAGCGGTGGTTACGTACTGCTGAGCTTCGGCTGAGAGGTCGCCGACAGCCCCGGTGGGCAGGGCAGTAGTGCCATTCGACAGGATGAACACCTGTGTTGATTGGGCCGGCGCGGTGGCCACGTGGGCAAGGGCTAAGGACATGAGCGGGAGTGAAGGCCGTAGATTTGAGTCCGCAAGGTACAGTTTAGGCGGTGAGGTTTTTGACGCAATGAATGAAGAACGTCAGGCTGAGCCCGCCCAAACAATCGTACTGTTTCGGTAGAAGGCCGTGGGTACCCACCCGGCCGAGCTGCTTCGGCAGCCGCAGCAAGACGTTCTGTTTCCCTTAAAAATCAACGACGTGAACACCGTTCGCCCCAAAAAACACCTTGGCCAACACTTTCTGGCTGACCCTAACATTGCCCGTAACATCGTGGCTGCCTTGCAACTGCCCAACGACGTAGGACAGGTGCTCGAGATTGGGCCGGGCATGGGCGTGCTCACGCAGTACCTGCTCGCAAATCCTGCCTACCAGACCAGTGTAGTAGAAATCGACACCGAGTCGGTGGCTTACCTAAAGGCGCATTACCCGGCGTTGGAAAACCGGATTTACGCCACCGACTTCTTGCGGCAAGACCTGAGCACCCTGTTTCCTGGGCAGGCCTTGTCCATCATCGGCAACTTTCCCTACAACATCAGCAGCCAGATTTTTTTCCAGGTGCTGGCGAACCGGCAGCAGGTGCGCGAAGTAGTGGGCATGATTCAAAAAGAAGTAGCCCAGCGCTTGGCCGAGCCGCCTGGTTCCAAGACCTATGGCATCTTGAGCGTGTTGTTGCAAGCGTATTATAAGATTGAGTACCTGTTTACGGTGCCACCGCACGTGTTTGTGCCCCCGCCCAAGGTAGAGTCGGCCGTGGTGCGCCTGACCCGCAACGAAACGGTGGCATTGGATTGCGATGAGAAGCTGTTTTTCCGGGTAGTGAAGCAGGCCTTTCAGACGCGCCGCAAAACCCTGCGCAACGCCCTGAAGCCGTTTGGCCTGCCGACCGAGGCCACTACAGACGCCATTTTTGAGAAGCGGGCGGAGCAGCTGGCTGTGGCAGATTTTGTGGGCCTGACGCAGCGTGTTGCACAGCACAATGCCGGCGCCAGCGCAGCCCTGCCCGACCTTGACTTGAATGACTTAGCTGTGTAGGGGTAGTGTCTTGTTGTATTCGCTGTTCAGAGATTGTTTAAGCGTCATTATTCAACAATGAGACGCAAAATAATGCCCCTCTACTGCGTACTGCTCTTTCACCACTGCGAGTTCAAACAGCTTAATATGAAAGGTGTAAAGCGAATCAGCAGTTGGGTAGTGTCGGCCTTTATGCTCCAGGGGTGTTTTTGGTTTGATGACCAAAACCAAATTCCTCTTGCGGGGAAATACTACACTGAAACAGCCGCAGACACTAAAACTATCTTGTATTTCGATGACGAATCAACTGAAGCATTCGCCCCTCTGCTCAGCAACGTCAGCGCTGTTAGCTTCAGCGAAACCCACGTAGCGATTCGGGATGAGGAGCAGTATTTTCTGTTTCAGAAGAATGCTGTTAGTTATTTCATCGCAAAACAAACGGCAATAGGTCCGCTTGACTTGCGAGCGTTTCGAAAGCAGCTGAAGCAATTGGGTATTGATTCGACGCTGCATCTTTCGTCAGATTTTTGAAATTATGAGTCTTTGCCTGGTAATAGACGAAATGCACGACTCCTTGCAACAGAGGTTGCAGTCGATTGGAGTAGAAACTGATTACAGACCTAGTTTAGCTGCGGCCGACGTTCCAGCCGCGCTGGCTGCGATTCCCTACGAAGGGCTGATGGTGCGCAGTAAGCTGCGTATTACGGCCGACTTGTTAAGCCACGGACCACAGCTGCGGTATATAGCGCGGGCTGGGGCCGGGGTCGACAACATCGACGAAGCTGCGCTGGCGGCAGCGGGCGTGACGTTGCTCAACGCGCCTGAGGGCAACCGCGATGCCGTGGGCGAATATGCGATAGGTCTGCTCCTGGCTTTGTTTCGGAACATTGTGCCGGCCCACCAGGAAGTGCGGCAGGGCCAGTGGCGCCGGGAAGCCAACCGTGGGGAAGAAGTGGGCGGCAAGACCATCGGTTTATTGGGCTACGGGCATATGGGGCGGGCTTTTGCGCGCCGCTTAAGAGCCTTTGGCTGCACCGTGCTGGCCCATGACATTGACCCAGCCTGCCCGGCCGACGACTTTGCCACGCTGGTGAGCCTGCTGGAACTGCAGGCCCGCGCCGAGGTGCTGAGCCTGCACATTCCCTACTCGGCGGCGAACCATCATTTCGTAAATGAGACCCTGGTCCAAGGTTTTCAATCACCTATCTGGTTGCTCAACACCGCACGGGGCGAGGTGCTGGACCACGCCGCAGCAGTGCAAGCCCTGCAAACAGGGAAAGTGCGGGGCGCCGCGCTCGATGTGCTGGAAAATGAAAAGCTTAGCACGCTTAACGCGGAACAGCAGGCGCGGTTTGTTTTTTTGAGCAGCGCGCCAAATGTGATACTCTCGCCCCACATCGGTGGCTGGACACACCAGAGCTATGCCCGCATCAATGAAGTGCTGGTAAAGAAGATTGGCGCCTTCCTCTCCGACAACAAAACCGGAGCAGCAGGGAGCTAGTCCGTTTTTGCGTATCTTTGCAGCGAACCTAAGGAGGGAGAACGGTTGGCAGTGCCAGCCGTTCTCCTTGCTTTTTAGCCAAACCCTCCAGCCGCTACATCTTATGTCCACCATCAACTATTACACCCCCGAGGGCCTGCAAAAACTGAAGGATGAACTTCAGGACCTCAAGGTCCGCGGCCGGGCCAAAGCTGCCGAAGATTTGCGCGAAGCCCGCGACAAAGGCGACCTGAGCGAGAACGCCGAATACGACGCCGCCAAGGACGCCCAAGGCCTCCTGGAACTCAAGATTTCCAAGCTCGAAGAAGTAGTGGGCAACGCCCGCGTTATCGACGAGACCAATATGGACTTCAGTAAGGTGCTCATTATGAGCAAGGTAAAGCTGAAGAACCTGAAGAACAACATGGTGCTCGACTACACCTTGGTGGCTGAGGAAGAAGCCAATCTGGCAGCCGGCAAAATTTCGGTGAAGTCGCCCATAGGCAAAGGCTTGTTGGGTAAGTCAGCCGGCGATACGGCCGAAATTATTGTCCCAGCCGGCAAGCTACAGTTTGAAATTCTGGAAATCACCCGTTAGGGTCTAGTTGTCAGTTGTTAGGGCAGTGCCGTGGGGTGCTGCCCTTTCTTTTTTTTGCAGCGGCTCAGCCTTCGCAGAATTGTTCTCGTTTATTCGTACTGACAACTGACAACTGACAACTGACAACGAGTAACTGACAACCGAGCCTTATGCCTTCCATCTTCTCCCGCATCGTTTCCGGCGAGCTGCCGGCTTACAAAGTAGCCGAAGACGGCCGCCACCTAGCGTTTCTCGATATTACGCCGCTGGTGGAAGGCCACACGCTGGTGATTCCGAAGAAGGAAGTTGACTACATTTTTGACTTGCCGACCGATGAGCTGGCGGCCCTGCACGCGTTTTCGCAACGCGTGGCCAGGGCGGTGCTGGCCGCCGTGCCGTGCAAGCGCATTGGCGTAGCTGTGATTGGGTTGGAGGTGCCGCACGTGCACATTCACCTGATTCCGATGAACAAGGTGTCAGACATGAACTTTGCCAACCCCAAAATCAAAGTGCCCGAGGCCCGCATGCAGGAGCTGGCTTTGGCCATTGCGGCCAAAGTGGAAGGCGGCAGTGGGCTAAGCGAAGCCAAAGCCAGCGCTGCCGGGGATGCCGGGGCTGCCCTGCCACCGCAACTGCAACAGCAGGTGGAAGGCCTAGTATTCATGAGTGAATCGGATGCGCCCCTGGTAGCCGTGGCGTATGCCGCGCCAGGAGGCGAGCTTTCTGATGCTGCACTGCTCAAGGCGCTGGGCGAGCCGGCCGACGGGTCGGTGGAGAAGGTGGAGCTCACGCAGTTTCTCCGCAACCACACGGCCGACAACGGCGTGCTGGGCGACGTGAACTTGGCTAATCGCTACAAGGCGCTGCAAATGTTTATGAAGCAGGAACTGGATGATACGAAGGTGTACCGCGTAGGCAAAGGTCCCCAGGTGCATGCCTACGCGCTGGGCCGTACCACCGACGGGACACTCGCCGGCTTTAAAACGGTGCTGACGGAAACCTGAGCAACATCCAGCAGATTCATCTAGAGAAGGGCGGTGCGTGCAACGTTCGGAGTTGATTGGTGTAGGTAGCAGCACATTCTACCACACGCTTGAGCTCTATACGTATGCATCGTTGGCTACTTGTTGCCCTTTTCTTCATTCACACGGTTTCGGTTTGGGCTCTTAAACCCAGCAAGGAATGGATAAATACCCCCAATTCTAAAGGGCTCTGCTATCAGACGGTGCTTGTGACAACGCCAGACCGAGCGGCCCTGACCAGCTGGCTGATAGAACCTGACCCTAAAGTGCCCGACCAGCGCACCACCATGGTGGTGGCGTATGGCGACTTCGGCAACATGTCTTATTACCTGGACCAAGCTAAGGCGCTGGCTTCGGCGGGCTACCGGGTATGCCTGTTCGATTACCGCGGTTTTGGCCACAGCTCCGACTTCATGATTGACCCGCTGCGCTTGTATTACCAAGAATTCACGGTGGACCTAGCGGCCGTGCTGGCTGATGCCCGGCACCGTTTCCCTCGGAACCGAACAGGTATAATTGCTTTTTCCATGGGCACCATTATGGGGAGTGAAGTGGCTGCTGCTGGCCAACCCGATTTTTTTGTGGCCGAGGGATACGTGGGCAGCCCCCAGCGTTTGGTTGGGTACCAGTGGCAGAGCCGCCAAAAGGTGGTTACGCTGCCAGCAGAAGCTGCCACCTACGCTGATGCCGCGCCGCGCATCAAATGCCCATGGCTCCTGATTGGCGGGACAGCGGACCTGAACACGCCGCTGGCAGATTCGGTGGCTGTGGTGCGAACGGCCCGGCGCCGGCAGAAGCGGCAGCTGCTGGCCTTTGAAGGAGGTCATATGCAAGGCATGCCCACGCTCACCGAAACAGTGTTCGGCGATAAGTATGTGAGGGAAGTGACGCGGTTCCTAGCTTCCAAACGGCGTTAGTTGCTCGTTGCAGGTTGTGGCAGTTGCATAGAAATTATATCGTCAGCAAGGTGTGCAACCGCGGGCGGGAGTGGGCGGTCAAGGCGGAAAGCGGGTGGTTGCCCGCAGTTCAGGTCTTGTCACCCATGAAAAAAATCTATGCGATGCTGCTGCTGGCCGTGAGCCTTAGCGCCTGCCAGCAGCAGCCCCAGCCTCTCGCCACCGACCAGGTGAATGCTCTGGTGGGCAATGCTGGCTACGTGGCCGCTGCCGGCCACGAGCCCGAAGTCGGCACCAACGACGATGCGCGGGTGCAGGCACACCTAGCCTATGCCGAGCGCATTCTGCGCCAGCAAACGCCAGCTAACCTAAGCGCAGCCCTGGCCAAGCGTCGGACCCACTTGCTCGACCTGCTGCACGGCTACTGGGTAGCGGGGTTTTTTCCGCGCAACTACGACTACCCCGGCGAGCGACGCCCTTGTTTTATTGACCGCGACGGCCGCTTGTGCGCCGTGGGCTATTTGGTGGCCCAAACTGCTGGCCGGCCAGTGGCTGAGCGCATCAACCAAGCCCACCAGTACGATTTGATTGCCGAGATGCAGGTGCCCGCCCTGGCCGATTGGGTGCGGGCCTCGGGCCTTACCAAAGCGGAATGTGCCCTCATCCAGCCCACCTATGGCTCACCCAATCCGGTGCTGTCAGCCAACCCCGTGCCCACCAGCTATGCCGTGGGCTCGGCCGTGTGGGGCGGCATCAACGTGATGCTGGCCGCCGCCAACGCCAGCCAGTTTAACCAGCCCGATGCCGGGCGCGGGGCCGCCTACGCTGGCGTGCTCAGCGGTACTGGCCAAGTCCTGCTCGGGGCGCTGCGCTTGCCCGCCGACGAGCCCAACGGGGGGAGGTACCCCGGATATGGCCTGCCAACTGGGAAATCTTTTGCTGCCGAGCGGGCGGTTTCATTCTTAAATATTGGAGCCGGTACTGCTACTGCCGCCTTAAGCTTCTGGAACCTGCTGCACCACCGCCCGGCCGATGCAGGGCGTACGGCTGTGTCTGTGGTAAACTACCCGGGCCAAATCGGTGGCACCGGCCTCTCGTTCACGCGACGTTTTTAACTGGGACTATACAACTAGCGCAATCAGGCTAACCAAGTGAGCCTGATGCCAACCGGCCGAGGACCTTCTTTTACAAGCAGTGGTGCTACGAAGCCCGTGGGGGAAAATCGTGGCACCACTGCCTGTTTCGCACCGTACTTAAAAGAGGGCTGAGTGATGTCAGGAAGGCCCGACTATATTTGGGCGGATCCCTATGCTTGGATAAATGCACAGTTTGTGGTGTTTCAAACATCGCATTTACAATTGGCGTAGCTCTTTACAGATACCAGATGAAAGAACTGTTCGGCATTGTTTTGCTTATGTTTTTGCTCAGCTCTGGCCAAGCCCAGTCCGCTCCGGGTACCACCAGCTTGTTTGACGCCGGTTGGCGCTTTCATCGGGGGGGCGCGCAAGGCGCGGAAAAGCCAGAATTCGACGATAAGGCGTGGCGCCCGGTGGACCTTCCCCACGACTGGAGCATTGAGGACCTGCCCGGCACAACTTCACCTTTCAGCCCAGATGCTCCCAGCCAGGTGAGTGGCGGCTTCACTACGGGCGGCAGCGGTTGGTACCGCAAAACGTTTGAGCTGCCAGCGGGCGCGGCGGGCCAGCGGGTGCAGCTCATGTTTGAAGGAGTTTATATGAACGCTGAAGTGTGGGTCAATGGCAAGTCGCTGGGCCGCCACCCGTACGGCTACACCAGCTTCTGGCACGACGTCACGGACCTAGTAAAGCCAACCGGCCCGAACGTGGTCGCCGTCGAAGTGCATAACCAAGGATTGAATAGCCGCTGGTATTCTGGCTCGGGCATCTACCGGCACGTGTGGCTCAGCGTCCGAGCGCCGGTGCACGTGGCGCCGTGGGGCACTTACCTCACCACGCCGGAGGTGACGGCTACCGCGGCACAGGTGCGGGCCTTTACCGCGCTTACCAACCAAAGCGGCCAAGCCGCTGAGGTGACGCTCGTCACCCGGATTCGGAATGCCAAGGGCCAGGAAGTAGCCAAAACCGAATCTAAACAAGCGGTTGCAGCGGGCGCTACGGCCGAAGTGAGCCAAGCGCTTTCCATTAAGTCGCCGGAGCGGTGGTCCGTTGACCAGCCCCGGCTGTACACGGCCATCACCGAAGTGTATGAGCAGCAACGCTTGCTCGACCGTGTGGAAACCCCCTTTGGCGTGCGCGCGATTTCGGTGGATGCTCAGAATGGTTTTCGCCTCAATGGCCAGCCGTTGAAACTCAAAGGCGGATGCATTCACCATGACCACGGCCCGTTGGGCTCCAAGTCGTACGACCGGGCCGAGGAACGTAAGATAGAACTGCTGAAAGCCAGCGGCTACAACGCCATTCGCTGCGCCCACAACCCGCCCGCACCCGCACTGCTGGCCGCCTGCGACCGGCTGGGTATGCTGGTCATCGACGAAGCATTCGACATGTGGCGCGAAGCCAAAAACCCCTACGACTACCACTTATACTTTGACCGGTGGTGGCAGCACGACGTGGCCAGCATGGTTCGGCGCGACCGCAACCACCCCTCCGTCATCATGTGGAGTTTAGGCAACGAAATTCCGGAGCGCGGCTCACTGGCGGGGGTGCAAACGGCCCGGCAGCTGGCGGATTATATTCGGAAACTAGACCCCACGCGGCCCATCACATCGGGGGTGAATGGCTTGAATCCTGACAAAGACCCATTTTTTGGCGTACTCGATGTATCGGGCTACAACTACGCGGCCGGTGGCGACCACCACCAGCCGGATATCTACGCCCAGGACAATGCCCGGCTGCCGCAGCGCGTGATGTACGGGGCAGAATCGTACCCCTTGGAGGCGTTTGGCAGCTGGATGGACGTGATGGACCACCCTTACGTGGTGGGCGACTTCGTGTGGACGGCCTTCGATTACATTGGGGAGGCCAGCATTGGCTGGCTTGGCTATTGGCAAAATCAGAGCTTTTTTCCGTGGAATCTGGCCTATTGCGGCGACCTGGATATTTGCGGCTGGAAACGGCCCCAATCGTATTACCGTGACGCGCTCTGGAAGCCCAGCCAAGTGTCTTTATTCGTGCAGCCGCCCACGCCATCATTTCCGCTTAATCCAGGCAAAGAGGAGTGGAGCAAATGGGAATGGCATGACGTGCTGGCCGATTGGACGTGGCCCGGCCAGGAAAACAAGCCATTAAATGTCGAAGTGTATTCGTCGTGCGAGCGGGTGGAGCTGCTCCTGAACGGCCGCTCCCTGGGCAGCAAGCCCACCACCCGCGCCACTCGCTTTCAAGCCAACTGGTCGGTGCCGTACCAGGCCGGGGTGCTGCAGGCCGTGGGCTACAACGGCAAGAAAAAAGTAGGAACTGCCGAGCTGCGCTCAGCCGAAGCGCCCGCCCGGCTCCGGCTCACGCCGGACCGCGGCACCATTCGGGCCAATGGCCAGGACCTAAGCTACGTCAGCGTCGAGGTGCTGGACCAGAAAGGCACTCGCAATCCAAAAGCAGAACTGCCGCTGCAATTTGCCCTCACGGGGCTGGGCACCATTGTCGGCGTGGGCAATGCCAACCCCATCAGTCTTGAGAGCTACCAGCGCCCAGAGCGCATTACTTGGCAGGGCCGTTGCATGGTCATCATCAAGGGCGGCCAACAGGCGGGAAAGGTCACGCTACGTGCCACTGCGCCGGGGCTGCCGGGGGCCGATGTTGAAATAGTTGTTGAATAAGATTCTCTCTTGGTCTGACGAAGATTTAGCTCAGACCAACCAACGTAAAAATCGTGCTTAAATAGGCCCATAACAGCGAAAAAACCACGTGTACGGCGGTTTCGAAGCGCTTGCCTCGCCAAAGCTTTGTAGAGTACCCGAAGAACTGGATAATTAGCCTGGCCAACCAGAACGCACCAAACCCCAATGCGACTTTGCGGCCAAGTGAGATGCCTATTAGCTCAAGGGATGAAGTGAGACACAAAAGGCCCATCAGCAGCACTGTGAAGGCTATGAAGAACGTGTGCACGTACATCATCTGCCGGTTTATCAGGCTCACCGCCGCAAACTCGTGGCGCCAGTTGAAATACCGGGCAAAGGGCGCGTGGAGAATTGCCAGCAAAACCAGCAAGAAACCGATTAACTCAAGCTGTCCCTTCATTTTTGCTCAGCAGAAAGGTGGTGACAAATGGAGTGATTTTTATTTCTCGGCGCAACTCAAGTCCGGCCTTGCGGAAGGTCGATAGCCACGCATTGCGCGAATAAAAATGAAGAAAACCAATGGCGTAAGCCAGGAAATTGGCTGGGTCGCGCAAGTGCTCGGTCACGATTATCAGGCCGGTGCTCTTGGTCACGCGCCGGAGCTCCTGGAAAAAATCCGCTCGTTCGCTGGCATCCCGAATTTCGTGGGCCGCCATGAAGGCAAAGGCAAAATCGATGGAATCATCAGCCAGCGGCAGGGTAGCGCGGGCGTCGACCTGGCAGGTGCCTGGAAAGGGCGCGTAGGCCCGCCGGGCACGCCGAATTGAAATTTCGGTGTGGCGGGCTGGGTCATAAAAATCGAGGGCAAGCAGGCTGCTGGCAGCATATTTAAGTTGGAGTGAAGGGCTGATTTCGTCGAAGCCCGCGTTCACGGTAAGCAGTGCTGGGCTGGCAAGCGACGTAGGCGGCAGCCAGGTCAGCCGGTATAAATCAGATAGGTCGTAGACGTAGGTAGAAACCGCTAACGAGGCGAAAACTGGCGCCAGCAGTAACCCCAATCCAACCCCAGCAAAGCTTCTGACGGCCACCGGGCCCGCCACCAAAATGAGGCCAAGGATTGCTGCCAGCGTAAAGGCAAAGGCGTAAAAGTGCCAGTTGAAGCGGACAATGTTTCGCACTCCCTGAAACGGTTTTCTTATCGGGTCCATGATTCGGCGCGTCCTTTTTTCCAATGGTAGGGCACGTTGCGCAGCATAAACGCATTAGCCAGAACCAGTTTGCTTAGATTGAATCGGTCAAAGAAGCCAACGTGGTAATTAGCAACCGCCACGGGCTGAGGCCGCCAGTTTTGGCGCACACCTTCCACAATGAGCAGGCGCGACGCCTCGGAGTCCACTGAAAAAGTAAAGGGCAACGGTCCGGCGAAGCGGCGGGCTTCGTGCCATCCAGCGAAAGGTGACTCAGTGGGTAACTGCACCTCTTTGTCGGCCTCCGCGGCCAGAGTGACCTGAAAATTCGACTTTTCAGAATGCACTTCAAAGCTTCCGGCATTATCACGCTGCACAATATCGGTGGTGTTGTACCGGTAATGGGTGAGCAGATTGCCCAGCACGCCCATGCGTTTCTTATCCGTTTCGGAGCCAAGAATGTAGAGCCCCCGCAAGCGTTTGCCGCTAGGCGATGGATAGCGAACAAAAACCCGATACCCAATCAAGTAGAAGTCCTGACCGAGCCAGCTGGGAAAACCTTTGGGCCGTAGGCTTCGCGTTTGCACCAGTGCCACGGCCAGAAAGCCCCACTGCTCATTAAACGTATCGGCTACCAGAGGGGCCGGAAGCAAGGCTTGAATCTCGGCGACCGGCGCGGCGAAGGTGAGCACCAAGGAGTGCTCAAAATGTGCCTCTATGGGAAATGGATGGGTTTTAAGCCAAGACAGCATACCGGGTTCAGCGCGGAGACATGCGCACTGAACCAAAGGTATGATAGTAAATGAGCAAGCAGAACAATCCGGCAAATAACGCGTTGGCGTGGCCCCACAACAGCAGGTCGGGGGCCAGCCAAGCTTCCAGCGCATTCATGGAGATAATGAGTTCTATTTGTACCAGCGCGCACCACCGGCTTTTTATTTCGCTGATGACCCAAATGGCCATTCCGATTTCAGATAATCCAATCAGTTGCGTGAGCAAGCTCGCGTGTTCCGGGCCTAGGATGCGGGCCACAATGGCTTCGTGGCGTGGCACCAGCATAAGCACTTTGCAAAGCAGACCATTGGCTAACCAAACCAATGCAATGAAGTACAGGAGGGCGCGGGAAGGAGCTTGAACGACCGTCATGAGCTGATAAAATACGGGGAGAGCTTAGCGGCGCTGGCCGCTATCCACCAGCTTTTGCAGGCGGGCTTGGCTTTCCTGAGGCAGGGTGCTGAGTAAATCCAGACCCGTCGCCGCTTCAATCTTATCAACCGAAGTCAGGTATTTGCGCCAATCGGCTTCCACGCTGTTGTCGTTGGGCGTGTCGATGGCCAGCACGCGCACGTTGGGGTCGGTGCTGATGCGCTGGAGGTCGTTGGTGCCTTCGGGGAGGATGACCATGACCTTCCAAAGTCGGGCGGGCACGGTCACGCGGCCCTGGTCGAGGGTGGTGGCGAAGCCGTTGGAACCAGTGCCGCCGCGGCCGTAGCTGCCCATGATGATGTAGATTTCCTGACCGCGCTGCACCTGGGCGCGGCCATACTCTTCGAGCTGAGCCCAGGTTTGCTGGTTGTTGCGCGGAGCCTGGGGCACCATGTTGGTCATGAGGAAGGTGGCCGAGTTGGCATCGAGGTCGGCGGTGCGGTCGCCGCTGGGGCAGTTGTGGCCTTTGTCGAAGCCAGAGCGGCTATAGCTGGCGGGCGACACCTGATAGAATTGCCGGGGCAAGGCGGCGTCGGCCCGGAAATCGTTTTGGCGCGGCGCCTTGCCAATGTCGCCGCGGCCCAGGTGCCAACTTACCCAGGTGGGAATGCCGCGCGTGCCGTGGTAGCCAATGCTAAAAGCAGGGTGAACAAGCAGGTAGTTTGAGGCGTTGGCCGGGTTGGAAGTAGCGCCGCTCGGGTTGCCGAGCGCGAGGTTATCGGCCGAAGTGCTGGGGAGCAGGGCGCCGGCAGTAGTGGGGGCCTGGCGGGTGTTGGATGGCGTAGGAGCGGAGCGGGTGCCGGCCGGTTGGGGGGCGTTGCGGTTCTCAAAATAACCACTTGCTACCCCGCCATTACGCGCGGCCACGGCCGGGCCGTTGGCCGTTTCAAGCACGATGTCGTCAATGTTGAGCCGGTTCTTGGCGCCGCCCGTTTTGCGGATTTCCAGGCGGATGGGTACGTTGGCGCTGCCGGCAAACACGTGGGGTACCAGAGCTGGCCCACTGCTGACAACGGGCTGCCCGGTACGCACGAAGGTGCGGCCGCCGTCGCGGCTCAGCCACAGCTCCCAGGTGCTGGGCCCGTCCTGGCCATACGCCGCCGCGCTGATGCTGATGCGCTGCACCCCGGGCGCCGCATCAAAGTTCATTCCGACCCGGCCCAGGTGGTGCAGGCGCGCGGCGCGCTCGCCGTTTTTGTGGTCTTGGGGGCTGCTGCCGATGAGGGCATCGGTGAAATGCCAGGGGCCTGTGGCCAGGGGCTCGTCGGCCTCGGTGTATGCGCCCTTGCTGCCGGCCTCGAAGGTTTCGGGAAACGGAGCCGCCTCCTTTTGCAGCACGGCCTGCTTGGCGGCGGGCCGCTGGGTGGTGGAGTTTTCGGCCGATTGTTGAGAGCAAGCCCACAAGGCCAGAGGCAAGAGCAAGAAAGTAGCGCGCATGAACGCGAAAGTAGGGAATGAACCTGGCAGGCAATGGCCGGAACGAAAAAAGTCCTCGGGCAGGACCGGAGGACTTTTCTAATCGGGGCGGGAAGACTTGGTGAAGACGACAGCGCAAAAAGGCAAACAGCTTCTGAACAGTCAGCCACCTAGTAGCAGGCTGCTACGAGCTGCACGAAAGGGTGGCGCAGCCGGGCATGTCCCAGGCCCACTCGGGACGCTTGGCAGCAAACTCTTCGTGCTCGGGCTGCTCATCAAAAGGATGCTTGAGCACCTTCATCAGCGTGTGCAGGTAGTTCAGGTCGCCTTTTTCCGCAGCTTCGATGGCTTTTTGCGCAATGTAATTACGGAGTACGTACTTGGGATTGGCCCGCAGCATGCCGGCTTTTATGGTTTCGGGGCTGGTTGGTTCTTGCCGCAAGCGCACTAGGTATTGGCCAAGCCACTTGAGTAGCGGCGCGTGGGTGGGGGTGGGCAGCGGGACATAAGTGGCCGCGGCCAGCAGCTCCTGAAACCGGTCGTCTGCACCGTTGGGGGTGGCTAGCAGCTCCGGTGCAATGTGCGAAAGCTGACGGAAGAAGATGGTCATGTCCACCTCCGATTCAGCCAGGGCCTCCAGCAGCCCACCGGTCAGGCGCGCGTCTTCCTCAGGTTGGAGGGCCGTGAGACCCAGCTTTTTCATCAAAATCTGTTGGCGGGTACTCTCGAAGGTGGTCGTGTACACATCCAGGCCCGGCCGCATCTTTTCCACGTCGCCCACCAGCGGGCCTAGCGCCTCGGCCAAGCGGGCCAGGTTCCACAGGGCTACCTGGGGCTGCTGGCCAAAGGCGTAGCGGCGTTGGCCAAAATCGGTGGTGTTGGGGGTCCAGTCAAGGTCGTAGGGCTCGAGCCAGCCGTAAGGGCCATAATCGATGGTGAGGCCGAGGATGGACATGTTATCGGTGTTCATAACGCCGTGCACAAAGCCCACCGTCATCCAGTGCGCTACCATCACGGCCGTGCGCAGGCAGATTTCCTCGTACCACTTCACGTACACTTCCAGCGAGGGCGGGCCCAGCTCCGGGTAATGGTGCAAAATGGTGTAGTCGGCCAAGGCGCGCAGATTGTCGATTTCGCCGGCTGCTGCCATCATCTGGAAGTTTCCGAACCGGATAAATGTGGGGGCCACGCGGGCCACAATGGCGCCGGGCTCGGGCCGGGCATTGCCGTTGTAAAACATATCGCGCACCACCAGGTCGCCAGTGGCCACCAAGCTCAGCGCGCGCGTGGTGGGCACGCCCAGGTAGTGCATGGCCTCGCTGCACACAAACTCCCGCAGCGAAGACCGCAGCACAGCGCGGCCGTCGGCGCGGCGCGAGTAAGGCGTGGGGCCAGCACCTTTAAGTTGAATCTCCCAGGTGCTGCCGTCGGTAGCGGTCAGCTCACCCAGGGAAATGGCGCGGCCGTCGCCCAACTGGCCAGCCCAGTTGCCAAACTGGTGCCCGGCGTAGCGAGCGGCAAACGGCTTCATGCTTTCGGTGACCAAGTTGCCAGCCAGGGCGTCTACGGTGGGGCCGCGCTCGGCAGGCTTTTCCAGGCCTAGGAATTTGCCCAGGTCATCGGCCCAAGCCAGGAGGTGCGGGTCGCGTACGGGGGTTGGGTTGATGCGGGAATAGGTGTAGCCGGGCACTTGGCGGGGGCGGGCATTGGGCGCAATTTCGCCGCGCAGCTCATCAACCAGACTGTTCTTAAATTCGGCTTCGTGTAGTTGCTGGGTAGGCATCAGAAGTACAAGTTGGAAAGGCAGGGGCCGGAAATGACACCTGTTTAGGAGCAAACGATAATTGGGCCCGCAAGTTCCTGCTGAGGTTAGGCTGAAGACTGCGCATTCGGCTGCGCGCAGGGCTGCTAAAGCAGCGAAGCCTTGAGCATGGGAAAGCGCCGCTGGTGCCAGTAGGGGTACACGGCCGGCGTATCGCTGGCTGCGTCGAGACGGGCCACCTGGGCCGGCGTGAGGTTCCAGCCCACGGTGCCCAGGTTCTGGCGAAGCTGGCTCTCGTTGCGAGCCCCGAATACGAGGCTGGTGACGGTGGGGCGCTGTAGCAGCCAGTTCAGAGCCACTTGCGCCACGGTTTTTTCGGTTTCGGCGGCCAGCTCATCGAGCACGTCTTCTAAAGACCTTGCCGGGGACTTATGTTGGTCAGTTACCGCATATGACCTTCAGCATTCACCAGAGAGATTTTTGGTCAACTGACTCGCATCGGCAAGTTTCCTGCTTAGCAAACCCGCTACAGCACGGCAGCTCCGTTTGCCTTTAGCACCGCGTGCAAAAACAACACTTGGTAGGGCAGAGCGTTCTGCCAGTACTCCCAAGTGTGAGCGCCGGGCCGCTCGGTATAGTCGTGGGGGGTATGGTTGTAGAGCAGTCGCCGGTGCACTTCGCGGTTGATTTCGAGGAGGCCGTCGTCGATGCCGCAGTCTATGATGAGGGGCAGGCCGTTGCGCTGCATCTGGTCGACTAGGTTGACCACGGAGTTAGCCGCAAAGCGCTCGGGGTTGGCAGTTTCGGCACCGAGGACGGGCGCCCATAGCTGGGCGCGCTGGGCAGCAGCTTCGGGCGAGAGCTTGCGGTTGATGCTTTGTAAATCGAGGGCGCCGCTCATACTGCCGGCGGCGCTGTATAGCTCGGGGTGGCGAGCGGAAAGATAGAGCGCCCCGTGCCCGCCCATCGACAGGCCGCTGATGACGCGGCCCTTGCGGTCGCGGATGGTACGGTAGCGCTGGTCAATTTTAGGAATACCCTCCTTGGTCAGGTAGGTTTCAAACTGGCTGCCGGGGTTCACCGGGCTGTCGAGGTAGAAGGCGAAGGTTTCACCTTCTGGCATCACGATAATGACGTTGTATTGGTCGGCCAGACGATGCACCAGTAGTTTATCCGGCGTGCTTTTCAGCCAATCGGCAAAGTGGCCGTAGGCGCCGTGCAGCAAGTAAAGCACAGGGTAGTTGGCTTTCTTGTTTTTGGCGTAGGAGGCGGGCGTAACCACGGCGGCGCGGTAGGTCTTGTTCATGGCCGCGCTGGGGATGGCCAGGGTATCCACTTTGGCCGCAGAAGCCGCAGCAGTAGTAGCGAAAAAGAGAAGCGCGAGGAGCAAGAGACGTGGCATAGCAAATGTCAAACGCGAAATACAGTAACTGTATTGGAATGAGAAAACTTCGTGCTTTTGGGCATTACGACGTTGCTAATCGCGCCGTCTGTCATGCTGAGTTTGCGAAGTATCTTATCACGTCAGAACCATTCGTTCGTCGGACATAAGATACTTCGCAAACTCAGCATGACAGACGGCGCGCAACCGTTAAGTCTGCCTTTTTTAGTACGACGTTTCAGGTAAATTCCTGGCAAGAAAAACTTAAACCCAATAGGTTTTCAGGCAAAGTTCGCGCTACTGGATAAACACCGGCCGAATCAGATTCTCGAAGGTGAATATCTCGTCCCATTTATCCTGGGTTAGGAGCTGGCGTTCGGTCACGGCAATGTCGTGTACCGACTTTCCAGTCTTGAGGGCTTCCTTGGCAATTTCGGCCGAGGCCTCGTAGCCGATAACGGGATTGAGCTGCGTGACGATGCCGATGCTGTTGCGCACCAAGGCTTCGGCGTGGGCCACGTTGGCGGTGATGCCGACCACGCACTTCTCGTTGAGTGTGCGGCAGGCGTTGGTCATGTAAGAAATGGAGGTGAACAGCGCGAAAGAAATGACAGGCTCCATCACGTTGAGCTGGAGCTGGCCCCCCTCAGCCGCCATGGTCACGGTAAGGTCGGCGCCGATGACGTAAAAGGCCGTCTGGTTTACCACTTCGGGCACCACGGGGTTCACTTTGCCGGGCATGATACTGGAGCCGGGCTGCAGCGGCGGCAGGTTGATTTCGTTGAAGCCGCAGCGCGGGCCGGAGGAAAGCAGGCGGAGGTCGTTGCAGATTTTGGAGAGCTTCACTGCCGTGCGCTTGAGCACGCCGGAGAGCTGCACGTAGGCGCCGGTATCGTAGGTGGCTTCGAACAAATCGCCCGCCAAAATCAGGTTGAGGCCGGTGATGGTGCGCAGGTATTCGGTCACGAGTTCGGGGTAGCCATCGGGCGAATTGACGCGGGTGCCGATGGCGGTGGCGCCCATATTAATTTCGTTGATGAGGCTACGGGAGTCGTCGATGCGGAGCAGCTCCTCGCGCAGGTTGGTGGCGAAGGCCCTGAACTCGTCGCCCATGCTCATGGGCACGGCGTCTTGGAGCTGGGTGCGGCCCATTTTGAGCACGTTCTGAAACTCATCGCCCTTGTAGGCAAAGGCGTCGGCTAGGTTGCCCAGGGTTTCGCGGTAGCCCACCAGCTTGTTGTTGAGTGCAATGCGGAAGGCGGTGGGGTAGGCGTCGTTGGTGCTTTGCGAGCAGTTGACGTGGTTGTTGGGGTGGCAGTAGTCGTAGTCACCCTTTTGATGGCCCATGATTTCGAGGGCAACGTTGGCGATGACTTCGTTGGCGTTCATGTTCACCGACGTGCCCGCGCCTCCCTGAATCATGTCGGTCAGGAATTGGTCGTTGAACTCCCCAGCTGCCACCCGGTCGCAGGCCATCACGATGACCTCGGCAATAGTAGGGTCGAGCACACCCAGGTCGCGGTTGGCCAGGGCCGCGCCTTTTTTCACGAAGGCCAGTGCCTGCACAAATAGCGGCTCCGCGTTGATGGGGATGCCAGTGATGGAAAAGTTCTCAAGGGCCCGCAGTGTCTGAATGCCATAGTAGGCCGTGTCGGGGAGAATGCGTTCACCAAGAAAATCGTGTTCTGTACGGAAAGTTGTCATGTAAATAGGGCGGGTGGGATTGATGAGTTAATATGGAATGGACAGTGTTTGGGGCAAACCTACGGCTCAGGTCTGCAACGTATCCGGTTTGCGGTGTTCCTTTGGGGCAGGTTGGGTTAGCAGAGCGTTTTATTGAAGTCTGTCAAGCAGAGCGCAGCACGCTCGCAATCGCAGAACGTCATGCTGAGCTTGCCGAAGCATCTCTACCTCACGTTTGAGTTACTCTCGTAGTAGAGATGCTTCGACAAGCTCAGCATGACGTTCTGCGATTGCGAGCGTGCTGCGATAATATGACTTTTCTGTAACCACCAGATACCATTATTCATCATCCATGAAATTTCGTTACTTGCCCTTGCTGGCCCTAACCGTGGCCAGCTGCTCCCAAGCCGATAAGTCTGACTCTGCGGGCGCAGCCGCCGGCGACAGCCGCTTCGATGCCTTCAAAGGCCAATTTATTGAAGCACTGTGGCGGCACAACCCCGAAGCGGCTTCCTGGGCAGGCTACCACAAATACGACTCGCTGCTGGTGATACCCGACGCGGCCCAGCGCCAGCGCGATGCCGCCTTCAGCCAGCAACACCTGGCCGCACTGAACAGGTTTGCGCTCGACAGCCTTTCGCCCAACAACCAGATTGACCTGCGCCTGCTGCGCAACGAGCTGCGCGCCAACCGTTGGTACGCCGATACCCTCAAGAACTGGCAGTGGAACCCCGCCAGCTACAACCTGGGGGCCTCGGTGGGCGACCTGCTCAACGGCCGGCACTTCCGCCTCGACCGACGCCTGCGCAACATCTCCGATAAAATCAGCCACGCCCCGGCTTACTACGCTGCCGCCCGGGCCAACATCAGCAATCCCACCCGCGAGCACACCGAGCTGGCCATGAAGCAGAATGCCGGCGGCCTCGCCGTATTCGGCGCCGCCCTGGCTGATTCTGTTCGCAAATCCGGCCTGACAGAGCAGGAAAAGAAAACCCTCACCGAGCGCATTGCCAGCACCCGCCAGGCCGTGCAGGGCTACATCGACTTTCTGAAAAACGATGTGCTGCCGAAGGGCAAGTTTCGCTCGTTCCGCATCGGGCGAGAGCTGTACAACCAGAAGTTTGCCTACGACATTCAAGCTCATTTCACGGCCGATGAAATCTACCAGGAAGCACTGAAGCACAAGGCCGAGCTGCTGCACGACATGGAACGCCGTGCCGCCCGCCTGTACCCGAAGTACTTCCCCGGCCAAAAAGCACCCGCCGACACCCTGACCTTGATTACGGCTGTAGTCAATCAGCTGACGCTGAAGCATGCCCCGCGCGACGGATTCGTGGATGCCGTGAAGCGCCAGATTCCCACGCTGGTGGCTTTCGTCAACGACAAAAAGCTCCTCACCCAGGACCCCAGCAAGCCGCTGGTGGTACGCGAAACCCCGCTCTACATGCGTGGCAGCGGCGCGGGCGCCAGCGTTTCGGCGCCCGGCCCCTACGACACCAACGCCAACACCTACTACAACGTGGAGCCCATTCCGGCCGACTGGACGCCAGCCCAAGCCGAAAGCTACCTACGCGAGTACAACGATTACACCCTACAAATTCTCAATATCCACGAAGCCATTCCCGGCCACTACACGCAGCTGGTGTATGCCAACCGCTCGCCCTCGCTCGTGAAAAGCATCTTCGGCAACGGCGCCATGATTGAGGGCTGGGCCGTGTACGCCGAGCGCATGATGCTGGAAAACGGCTACGGCAATAACTCCGACGAAATGTGGCTGCTCTGGGACAAGTGGAATATGCGCGTAACGCTTAATACCATTATCGACCACATGATTCAGGTCGACAACGCCAGCGAAAACGACATCGTGACCCTGCTGCGCCGCGACGGTTTTCAGGAGGAAGCCGAAGCCCGCGGTAAGTGGCTGCGCGCCACCCTCAGCCAAGTGCAGCTGAGCAGCTATTTTACGGGCTATACCGAAATTTATGCCCTGCGCGAAGAGCTGAAACAGAAGCAAGGCAAGGCGTTTGACTTGAAATCATTTCATGAGAAATTCCTCAGCTATGGCAGTGCTCCGGTGAAGTACATCCGCGAGCTGATGCTGCCGCAGTAAAACGCCCATCTATTGCATACGGCAGCGTGCCGCGCAAAGGAATCATTTTGGGATGAAGTTTGTGTGGACTCCACCCCCGTTCAACTGCGGGTTGCCGAGGACCAATTTGCTTGTATATGTTTGATTTCTTACGGAAAGACGTGGTGCTTGATACGGACGATGCCGGGCTGCGCCGGCTTACCCACGAACGGCTGAAAGTATTTACCAAGTTTACCGCCGATAATTGTCCGGTTTGTGAAATGCTGGGTCCCAGCTTCGCCAGGTTTGCCGATGATGAGGCCTACGAAGGCATTTTGTTTCTGCGCCTCGACGCTGACCAAAGCCCCGTGGCCAGGCAGCTCATGAATGAGCGCGCGGCGCCTTTCTTTGTAAGCTACTGCCAGGGTCGTGTTGTAGAGTGCGACACCCGCCATACCGAAGCCGATGTGGAGGCCCAACTTGCTCGCCTGCGCGCGCTGATGCCCCACACCGCGTAGCCGTTCGCGGCGGGAGGGCCCGCTACCTTTGGGCGTGTTTTTTCTGCTCTCCAAGATTCTCGACTTTGTGTTGCTGCCCACGGTGTGGCTGCTAGCCCTGCTGCTGGCAGCGTTCCTTGCCCGGCAGCCCCGGCGCCAACGCCAATGGTTGGGGGCCGCGTTGGCCCTGGCCTTGCTCACTACCAATCCCGCGCTGGTGAATGAGGCCCTGCTGGCCTGGGAGCACCCCCCCGTGCCGCTGGCTGCCTTGCCCGCCCGAGCCGATGCTGCCGTATTGCTCACCGGCATCACGGAAGTAGATAAATCTCCACACGACCGGGTATACTTGGGCCGCGGGGCCGACCGGCTCACCAACGCGCTGTGGCTGTACCGGGCGGGGCGTGTCCGGCGCATCATTATATCGGGCGGGTCGGGCGCGGTGCTCGACAAGGCCAATGCGGAGGCAACTGAGCTGGCCACGCTGTTGCGGCTGGCGGGTGTGCCGCAGCGCGACATTCTGCAGGAAGCCCGAAGCCGCAACACCCGCGAAAATGCCCTCTTCACCAAACAGCTGATAGCGGCCAGTCCCGAACTGGATACCCTGCTGCTCGTTACCTCCGCTTTCCACCAGCGGCGGGCACTGGGCTGTTTCCGGAAGGCAGGGCTTCAACCCCTCGCAGTACCGGCCGGCTTCCTCAGCACCGACCGGCTCAGCACACCGGCCTATTGGCTCGTGCCCAGCCCCCAGGCCCTGGCAAACCTGAGCATTCTGGTGCACGAAGTAGCCGGCTGGCTAACGTATAAAGTGATGGGGTATTTGTAGTGGGGACGTAACGGGGTTTATTCCGTTTTATCCTTTACCTCCACTTTCTTTCCTATCCACACCGACTTCTGGTTGACGAACTCTCGTATGCCCAAGTACGACAGCTCGCGCCCGTAGCCCGACTTTTTAACGCCGCCAAACGGCAGCTCCGGCGAAGATTTTACCAAGCCGTTCACAAACACAGCGCCGCTCTCTATCTGCCGGGCCATGGCTTCGCCTTTGGCCGCGTCGGCGGTCCACACCGCGGCGCCCAGGCCAAAGCGGGAGTCGTTGGCGAGGCGCACGGCATCATCGGCGTTTTTAGCTTCCAGCACCAGGGCCACGGGGCCAAATAGCTCCTCGGCATAAGCCCGCTGTCCGGGTTTGATATTCGATAGAATCATGGGGCGAAACAAGGCCGTGCCAGGCTTCGCCTGGCCGCCAAACAACTCCACTTTGGCGCCTTGGGCCACAGAGTCTTCTACCTGCCCGGTGAGCTCATCAGCAAGGTCGGGCCGGGCAAGGGGTCCATATTGGGTGGATTCGTCGAGCGGGTCGCCGGGGCGCATGGCCAGCAAATGCGTTTTCATGAGGCTGATAAAATCCTTAACCACCGGCTTTTCTACAATGAAGCGCTTGGCCGCAATGCAGCTCTGGCCGCTGTTTATCATGCGCGACTGAGCGGCGGTTTTGGCGGCCAGCTCCAGGTCGGCATCGGCCAGCACAATGAAGGCGTCGGAGCCGCCCAGCTCCAGCACAGTTTTCTTGATTTGAGCCCCCGCAATGGCGGCCACCGATGCCCCGGCGCCTTCGCTGCCGGTGAGGGTGGCGGCCCGCACCCGGTCGTCGGTCAGCAGCTTCTCCACCAGGTCGGAGCCAATGAGCAGCGTGCGGAAGCATGCGGGCGGCAGGCCTGCGTCATGAAAAATGTTTTCGAGGGCCAGTGCGCACTGGGGCACGTTGGAAGCGTGCTTCAGCAGGCCCACGTTGCCCGCCATCAGGGCCGGGGCGGCAAAGCGAATTACCTGCCACAATGGGAAGTTCCAGGGCATTACGGCCAGCACCACGCCTAATGGCTGGTAGCTGATGAAGCTGCGGCTGGCGTCGGTTTTAATGATTTCGTCGGCCAGAAATTCCTCGGCATGGTCGGCGTAGTACTCGCAGCAGCTGGCGCATTTCTGCACTTCGGCACGGCCGTCGGTCACGGGCTTGCCCATTTCCAGGGCCATAAGGCGGGCCAGGTCGTCCTGCCGCTCGCGGAGCAACTCGGCCGCGCGGCGCAGGATTTCGGCCCGGTGCGCAAAGGAGGTGGTTTGCCATTTGGCCGCGGCCCGGTGGGCCTGGTCAAGAATGCGTTCGGTTTTGGGCCAGGTGTACGCGGAGAAACGACGCAATACACGGCCGGTATGCGGGTTGTAAGATTCGATAGGCATGGCGGGTGGGGAAGGGGGGTAGAAAGAAAAGCGGGAGTAGAATCATGTACGGCAGACGGCGCCAAAAAGCGGGTGAGGCGCGCGCATCCGGTAAACCTTCAACTTGTGCAATGGTAGTACGGTTACGAACTGTTGCACCTTAGGGTCTCAATTGCGCTGCTTACTGTATTTTCGTGCGCTTAGCATGGTGCCGGTCGCGGCTTCATCATTCACTTTCTGTCACTACTGTGTCCGATACTCCCCTCATATCCCTGCCACCTGCCGCCGAGGCAGAACTCGTCAGACGGCTGCAAGCCCGCGACGAATCGGCCATGACCTTGTTCTACGAGCGGTACTCGTCGGCGCTCTACGGCGTCATCTTCCGCATCGTGAAGGCCGAGGACGAGGCCCAAGACGTACTGCAAGAGGCCTTAATCAAGATATGGCACGCGTTTGCCAGCTACGACGCCAGCAAGGGGAGGCTATTCACGTGGGTTCTCAACATTTGCCGAAATCTCAGCATCGATAAAATCCGCTCGCGGCAGCACCGCGTAGGTAGCCATACTCAGGGACTGGACGATAGTCTAATAGCGCAACGCCAAGCCGCGCCCACCACCTTCCGACCGGAGCATATTGGCTTGCAGGAAATAACCCAGAAACTAATTCCTGAGCAGCGCCAGATTATCGACCTGCTCTATTTCGAGGGCTTCACTCAGAGTGAAGTGGCGGAGGAGCTTAACATTCCTCTGGGAACGGTGAAAACCCGCGCCCGCACCGCCATCAAAGTCCTTAGCAAACTTATTCGCTGAACCATCGTGGAAAATATCCAAGAATATATAGAATCGGGCATTCTGGAGCAATACGCTCTGGGACAGCTCACGGCAGCCGAGCAAGCTGCCGTTGAAGCACACGCAGCAAGCCATCCGACCATACGGGAAGAGTTGGAACAAGTTCAGACGGCCCTGGGTTTTTATGCCGAAGCGCACGCCATCACTCCACCCGCAGGCATGCGGGAACGGGTGCTGGGCAACGTAATGGCCCAGATTTCGGCCCCAGGCAGCGCACTGCGCGCCGATGTCGATGCCCTGGCGAAGGCCAGCGCCAATACCCAAAAAAGTGCGCCTGCTGCTGTTCAGCCATCGGGTACTGCTCCCGAAGCCGTTGTTCGTCCCATGTCGTCGGCTCCGGTGGCCGAGCCCGCCAGTCGCTCCATTTGGGCAATGGCTGCTTCGGTGGCGCTGCTGCTAAGCCTTGGTGCCAACGCGCTGTTTTACAGCCGATGGAAGGAAGCCAGCAATGACCTGGTGGCCTTGCAAAATGACCAGGCCCGGTTTGCCCAAACCACTACGGTGATGGACAAGCAGCTCGGCGAATTGCGTCAGGAAAACCAGGTGCTCCGCAGCGACGAGTTCCGCACGGTGGCCCTGGCGGGCACCAAAACCGCTCCCCAGGCCCGGGCCCGGGTGCTGTTCAACCCCGCCACCCACAAGGTGTATCTCGACGTGAAAAACCTGCCAGCGCTGCCCGCGGGCAAGCAGTATCAGCTGTGGGCCCTCGACAATGGCAAGCCCGTAGATGCCGGTGTGCTCGCCGCCGCCACGGTCTCGGGCGAAGGCCTGCAGGCCATGAAAGACATCAGCAGTGCCCAAGCCTTTGCCATGACGGTGGAGCCCGAAGGTGGCAGTGTTAACCCCACGCTAAGCACCATGACCGTGGTCGGTAATATCTAAAGCCGCGTTCGGCTAAAGCATCATTAGGGTGCCAGTAGTTACCGCTTGTTAGCTAAATTAGCTAGCAAGCGGTAATTTTGTTTTAACGCCTTTCCTTTTTACCAGTTAGTATAGCCCATGCACGGTTCTATTATTACGTTGCTAAAACGCTACGTGCAAACCCAGTACGACCACAGTACCTGGGTTAAGCTTGTTGAGCTTTCGGGCCTTGATAAGATTGAGTTTGACCACAAAACGGTTTATCCCGACGAGCACGTGTATGCCCTGGTGGGCCGCGCCGCCGAAATGACCGGAATACCAGCCGAAGAGCTTCATGAGAAATTTGGCGAATACCTGGTGCCAGACCTCATGTACATGTACCAGAAGCTGGTGCGACCCGAGTGGAAAACCCTCGACATGATTGAGCACACGGAAATGACCATGCATAAGCAAGTGCGCCAGGAGCACAGCAAAAACGCGCCGCCCGTGCTCGAAGTCACCCGCATCAATGAAAACGAGCTGATGATTGAGTACGTGTCGCCCCGCCGCATGAGCGGGCTGGCCGTTGGCATTGTGCGAGGCCTGGCTAATTATTACGACGAAGCCGACCGCATTGACGTAATGCCTACTACTTCAGAAAATGGGGAGCGGGTGCACATTCACGTACGCCGCACTGCTTGACCAAAAGCAATCAGCGAACCTCTTTTTTGTAGAAACCCAGCTCCTTAAATCAGCGGCTTTATGCTCCTAAAACACGTCGCATTTACCTGCTTCAGCTTGTTTGCGCTAAGTGCGTGCGGGCAAGCTGAGCCCGGTAACTCGGGCGTGACCAGCCCCACCTACGACCGGATGCTCAAGGCTGTGTACCGCAACACCGTGCCCACCATAAAGCCGGTTGAGTTGGTGTTGGAAATGAGCAAGCCTAGTTCTCCGCAACTGCTCGATGCCCGCAGCCCGGCCGAATTTAAGGTGAGCCATTTGCGCGGGGCCCGGTTCGTGAACTACGACTCGCTGGCCGCGGAAAAATTCGTGGGCCTCGACCGCAGCCAGCCGGTGGTGGTGTACTGCTCGGTGGGCTACCGCAGCGAGCGGCTGGGCGAGCGCCTGTACACTTTGGGCTTTAAAAACGTCCGCAATTTGTATGGCGGGCTGTTTGAGTGGGTCAACCAGAATTACCCGGTTTACAATGCCCAGGGGCGGACCCATAACGTGCACCCATACTCGGCTTTATGGAGCCCGTGGCTAAAAAATGGACAAAAAGTATATGAGTGATATATACTTGGCGGAGGCTGATGCTTCGCCACAGGAAAACCATTTGTTGGTATTTGCGCGGGTGCCTGCTCTGGGGCGAGTGAAAAGCCGACTGGCGGCGGGCATTGGAAAAGAAGCTGCCTTGGCTATTTACCAGGAGCTGTTGGCCATCACGCGCACGGCCATAACGCAATCAGGGGTGCCCACCACGGTTTGGATGGCCGACACTGCTGGCCCGGAGCCTACCGCTGCCGAGGCCCTGGAGTGGAATGGCATGCCTACCCGCTGCCAGGAGCCTGGTGATTTGGGGCAGCGCATGACCGCCGCTTTTGCAGCTGCTTTTGCGGCAGGAGCGGAGCGCGTGGCTATCATCGGCACCGATTGCCCGGGCTTGCGCGATACGCATTTAACTCAAGCCTTTGCCTTGCTAGCCGACCATGAAGTAGTGCTGGGCCCCGCAACCGACGGGGGCTACTACTTGCTGGGGCTTAGCCGGCCACACCCCGAGCTTTTTCTCAACAAAGCGTGGAGTACAGAGTCGGTGCTAAAGGACACCGTGGCCGATGCCGAACGCCTGGGGTCGCGAGTGGCCTTCTTGCCGGAGTTGCACGACGTGGACACTGCCGCCGACCTGGAGGCGTGGCGCAGCGCATCTTAAGAACCTGTTCGAAAAATAAATGGACGGTCATGCTGAGCTTGTCGAAGCATCTCTACCGAGCAAGTAATCCCAGTATTTGAGGTTAGTTGAGCGATAGAGATGCTTCGACAAGCTCAGCATGACCGTGTAGCAGCAGCACGACGTTCTACTCGCAGAGAAGGTGTTTTCGGATAGGATTTAAGTTTACTTAACTACCGAATTGGCTGTGGGAATAGTGTCTGAATTTTCAGCTGGCGCATGATTTCCCTTGGGCTGCCGGAAAAGCTCCCAGACTAGCACCACCAACGTTACAAAATACTCCAAGCCGACCAGCAGTAAGTTTTCGGTGTAAGCCGTGGTTTGGTAGGCGGCGTAGGAAAGCACGGCCATGCCGCCCCACACGAGCGGGTAGCGGAAGCGCGAGAGCGCACTGAGGCCAATCAACAAAGTCAGGTACCAGGGGTGAACCGTGGTGGCCAGCGCGAAATAAACCGTGAGCAGCAGGAGCAAAGCTTGCGGCAAGGTAGCCAAGCCAGGACGGCGTTCTCGCCACGCCAGTACCAGCCCCAAAAGAGCGCTGAGCAGCGCCAACGCCGGGCCGATTATGGCAATTTGATTGTAGGAAGTGAGCCAGATACCTACGGGCCGCAGCAGGTAGTAAATGCTGGCATTGAACTCGAAGCTGCGGAAATACAGGTTGAGGCTCCGGCTGATGTTTATAAATAACTCCACCGAAAGAAACGGGCTGAAGAGCAGCACCAGCGTGCCGCCGCAAATGGCGGCATAACCCAAAAACCGCCGCCAGCCCAGCCGCCGCACCAGCAGTGGCAGCGCCAGCAGGGGCAGGAGCTTGGTGGCCACGCCCAGCCCCAAGGCCACTGCCGAAGTTATCCAGCGGCCTCGGCTCAGTAGCCACAAGGCCAGCAGCAGGCAGCCCAGTACCAGTCCTTCAAAATGCAGATTGCCGGTGAGCTCCACAATGACCAAGGGGTGGAGCAGGTATCGCAGCGCTTGCTCGGGTCGGCCGCCCAGCCCAGCCAGCAGCGCTAGCAGCAGCCACGCTACCCCGGCTTCCGCTAGTAGTATGAGTACACGTAGGCTGCCAACAAAGCCGACGTCGGAAGTTGGAAAGGCGCGGGCAGCGGCTCCAAACACAAACTGGCAAACTGGCGGATACACCGAGTAATAATGCGGGGAGTTGAGGAGGCGGTACAACTGTTGCAGCTCGGGCAATGCCTGACTCCGCTTTTGCTCATCTTGGATGGCCGTGCGTGCCCCGTCGGCAATGATTTCATCGGGCCGGAACTGGAAAGGATTCACGCCGTTGGCAACCAAGAGGCCGTCCCAACGAAAGCGGTGCACGTCGTCGGAGAGGGCTGGTGTGGCGGGCAGCCACACCAGACGGAACACTAGGGCCGCGGCCAAGCCCCAGCGCCAGGTAAGCTGGCTGCGCAGCAACCACGCGTAGGCAAGCAGGGCCGCCGCAAATAAGCCCACCAATTGTCCGAAGTTTTCACGTGGGGTGGCGTAGGCCAGGCCCGCGTACGCCGCACCGGAAACCAGCAACGCTGCCACTTGGGAAAACGATGGAAGCATAAATGCGAAGGTGATTTAGGGTTTATCCGAAAAAATAAACAGACCGTCATGCGGAGCTTGTCGAAGCATCTCTACCACGAGAGTAACTCAAACGTGAAGTAGAGATGGTTCGGCAAGCTCCGCATGACGGTCTGTTTGCCAAGAAGGTGTTGTCCGGTAGGTTCCTAACGGGTGATAGTCATATAAAGGGGAGCAATGCGTGAAAAAAATCACCTGGAAGCTGCATGCTTGATTCACCACTGAGTTTCGATGAATTGCAGTCTGAAAATTTCCGCCATGCTACTGCTGCGAATGGCGCACCGAATAATAGCACACGGCCGCAAACCCAAAGGTGAGCAGGGTGTGGAAAGGAAGCAGGCCCACATCGCCAAAATATATTCCGGCCCCGAGACCAAAGGCAAAATATGCCGCTAAAACCCCTTCCAGCACCACGAGCAGACCCACGCCCCCTGTGCGGTAGCGCCGCTTGGCGCGGCCCTTGCTGCCGGTTTTGGGTGTGCGGACAAAGGGCGTGCGCTGGCCCATCCAGCCCAGAATGACTGCCCGGGCGTTGTGCAGCGCCAGGCCCATCGACACCGACAGAAACAGCAGGAAAAATCCGGGATACAACCGCGTCTTGTTGGCGGGCTGGGCCAATTGCCACGCCGTATAGTAGTAATAAATGAGTGGCGCGAAGCCCAGCAAAAACACCGAAGCCAACTGGAATACTAGTTGAAACTCGCGGTAGTCGGCCCGCACAAACACCAGCGGCACGCTCAACAAGGCCATGAGCATGATGACCACATACACGCTGCTGTTGAGTAGGTGAAACGTGGCCTGCAGCTTGGTGGCCAGCGGCTGCGACGAGCGCCACATGGTGCCCAGGTGCTTGCGGGCCGTTTCGGCCGCGCCCTTGGTCCATCGGAATTGCTGCGACTTGAGGGCGTCCATCACGGCGGGCAGCTCGGCGGGCGCAATGATTTCGGGGCGGTACACGAAGCGCCAGCCGCGCAGCTGGGCGCGGTAGCTCAGGTCCAGGTCCTCGGTGAGTGTGTCGGTGTGCCAGCCACCGGCATCGGCAATGCAGCTGCGGCGCCACACGCCCCCGGTGCCGTTGAAATTGATGAAAAAGCCCGCGAACGTACGGCCTACCTGCTCGATGAGAAAGTGCGCATCGAGGCCGAAGGCTTGCAGGCGGGTCAGTAGCGATTCGTCCTGGTTAAGGTGCCCCCAGCGGGTTTGAACCACACCCACCCGCTCATCCTGCAGAAAGTAGGGCACCGTGCGGCGCAGAAAATCCGGCGTGGGCACAAAGTCCGCGTCGAAAATGGCGATGTATTCACCATCCGTTTCGTCCAGGCCGTGGCGCAGGGCGCCGGCTTTGTAGCCCTCGCGGCCAGGGCGGCGCACGTGGCTGATATGCAAGCCTTGTGCAGTGTGGTGGGCTACGCGCGCCGCGGCCAGGCCCACAGTGGCGTCGGTCGAATCGTCGAGCACCTGAATGTGCAGGCGGTCGGCGGGGTAGTCGAGCGCGGCCGTGGCGTCAATCACCCGTTCTACCACGTTTTGCTCGTTGTAGAGCGGAAGCTGCACCGTGACCTTGGGCCAGCTGGCGGGCGCTGACGGCAGGGGTGTTGGAGGGCCAGCATAGGCGCGGCGCGCCAGGCGCGTGAGCTGCCACTGCCCCAGGCTGAAGCAGATGATAAATAGCAGGCACATACCGTACAGCACCACAAGCAAAAGGGGCAGCAACGGCATCAGTAACAGAAACTAGAGACCAAAAACACAGAGAACGTTTGCTAGAAAGTAGCAGCACAGAAGCGGCCGGGCGCTTACCAATACCGAAAAATGGTCCATAAAATCTTATAGCCGGCCCCGATGGTGCCGCGCACCGTGCCCGACACTTTGCTGGTGCCAATGCGCTTGCGGTAGCGCACGGGCACCTCCACGGTGCGCAAGCCCTGGCGGGCGGCTTTCACTTGCATCTCTACCGTCCAGCCGTAGGTTTTGTCTTCCATATTGAGGCCAAGCAGGGCAGGGGCGAGAATGGCCCGGAAGGGCCCTAAGTCGGTGACTGTGCCACCGTAACGCAGGCGCAGCAGCCGCGACGCAAGCCAGTTGCCAAAACGTTGCTGAGGGAGGAGCGACCCACGCTCGCGTGTGCCCAGCGCCCGCGAGCCAATGACCATGTCGGCGGTGCCTTGCAGTAGGGGAGCCAGCAACTCGGGCATTTGTTCGGGAAAATCAGAATGGTCGCCGTCAAGAAATACGACGATTTCGGGCTGTTCGGATTGAGGCTTGCCGAATACGTAGGCCATGCCTGCCAAGCAGGCGTAGCCATAGCCGGGGCGGGACTCATGCAGCACGGTGCCCCCAGCCGCCCGGGCGGCCGCACTGGTATCATCGGAAGAATTATTATCAACCACTACAACTTCCTGTACCAGGCTGGTCGGAATTTCTGCCAGTACCAGGCCTATGGCCTTGGCCTCGTTGTGAGCCGGAATAATGACGCTAATGCGGGGATGAACCATGAAAACTTAAACGCGGAACCGGCCCGCAGCAAACCAAAATGCCGGACAGCACGCGCCAACCGCACCACAAAGATGCCGCCGCCGCCGTAAAGCAGCACGGTGCTGCAACTTTGCGGCTGTTATCCATTAAACTCGACCATGCTTCAGGTAGGCCAACCCGCTCCCGACTTTACTTTGAAAACCACCACCGGCGGCACGTTCCGCCTCTCGGCGCTGCGAGGGCGGCACGTGGTACTTTATTTCTACCCCAAAGACGATACGCCCGGCTGCACGGCCCAGGCCTGCAGCTTTCGCGACCAGTACGAGGACTTCCAGGACCTCGGCGCTGAAGTAGTCGGCATTAGCTCCGACAGCGAGAAGTCGCATCAGAAGTTCACTGCCAAACACAACCTGCCTTTTCAGCTGCTGGCCGATGAAAAAGGCGATGTGCGTAAACTCTACGAAGTGCCCCGGGCGTTGCTGGGCCTTTTGCCGGGCCGTGTCACGTATGTGATAGATAAGAATGGCATTATACAGTATATCTTTAATTCCTTGAGTGGGGCCGTCGACCACGTAAGCAAGACCAAGGAGGTGCTGGAAGGCTTACCGGCTTAGTGCTTCAGCTCGCATGCCGCGTATCGAACTGGAAATGCTGGTGCAAGCCCCGCCCTCGGCATGTTATGCCTTGGCAATGAACGTGCAGGCTCATCTCGATTCAACGCGGCAGACTGGAGAACGGGTTGTGGCGGGGCCCACTACGGGCCAGTTGCAACTCGGTGATGTGGTGACGTGGGAGGGACGGCATTTTGGCTTTCGACAGCGGCTAACGGTGCGTATAACGGCCGCTTCGCCGCCACACCATTTTCGGGATGAACTGGTAGAAGGAGCCTTTCGCACCCTGTGCCACGACCATTATTTCGAGGCCGTTCCAACTGGTACCCGCGTGCGCGACGTGTTTGAGTTCAGTAGTCCGGCCGGAATTGTGGGGCAATGGGTCGAAAGGCTGTTTTTGACCAACTACCTCACCCAGCTTCTCACGGCCCGTAATGAGTTCCTAAAGGAGCAGCTCGAGCGTTAACCTTGGATTTTGCGTAATCAATAAGCATCAATTACTTGCCTTCCATGCTCCGATTCTTTCTGCTGCTACTGTTGCCATTACTACTCGCGTCCACTGCCGGCCAAGCCCAAACTGCTCCACTCAACGCCACGCTCGACGGCTACGAGTATCCTTTTCCGGTTAAGATATTGCCGCTGAAGCTTGAGGGACAGGCCCTGCGCATGGCCTATATGGATGTGCCCGCCACGGCCAGCCCCAACGGCCGCACTATCGTGCTGCTGCATGGCAAAAATTTCTTTGGGGCTTATTGGCGCGAGACCATCAAGGCACTCACGGCGGCAGGCTTCCGGGTAGTAGTACCCGACCAGATTGGCTTCGGTAAGTCAGATAAAGCCGATATCCACTATTCCTTCCATCAGCTGGCCCGCAATACCAGGCAACTGCTCGACACATTGGGCGTGAAAAAAGCCGTCATCTTAGGCCATAGCATGGGCGGCATGCTCGGCACCCGCTTCGCTCTAATGTACCCCGAAACCACCGAAAAGCTGGTGCTCGAAAACCCCATCGGCCTGGAGGATTATCGCATGGGCGTGCCATTTCAAAGCGTAGACCAAGCTGAAGCCGGCGAGCTGAAAAGCACCGAAGCCAGCATCCGCAAATACCACGCGACGTACTATCCCAACGGCTACCCCACTGCGCACGACCAGTGGCTGCTACCCTTCGCCGCCCAAACGCGCAGCCCCGACTTCGCCAAAGTCGCCCGCGCCAATGCCCTCACTTTTGACATGATTTACCAGCAGCCGGTGAGCCATGAGTTTAGTCGCATCACAGTGCCCACGCTGCTCATTATTGGCCAGGAAGACCGCACGGTAGTGGGCAAAGGCTTAATTAAAGACCCCAAAGTGCTGGCTCAAATGGGGCAGTACCCGGCGCTGGGCCGCCGCACCGCCGCGCAGATTAAAGGCGCCAAGCTGGTGGAGCTAAAGAATATTGGTCACATTCCGCACCTGGAGGCAACGGCGAAGTTTCACCAAGTGCTGCTGGCTTTTTTAAAATAACACGTAAATAGCTGAGCTATAAGTCATGTTTTTCATGTGTTATTAATGGATGTTTGCAGCTTGCGAAGGGGGTGCACACTACTCAAATCACTGTTTTTTTGAACACTGTTAGGTGCATTGGCTGCTTTTCTGTCTTCGAAAGATTGCTGCTCTGCACCCCTGAATCAGGAACTACTATCGTAACTCCTCACAACGACTTGATAAACGACCCCGCCGGCAGCGAGGATGGGGCCGTAACCCCTTCCCTGCGGGTTGTGGGGTATGTGCTGTCCACCCTAGTGGCGTTGTATCTCTGGCTTCTCTGTTCGCCCTACAAGCTGCAGTACGGACCGATTGCGCACCAGTACTACAATGACGATGGCATTTTCTTCGGGCTAGTCACCAGCGTTCTGCTGCTGCTGGTGCACGGAGCCCGTGCATTTGGGATGCTGGTCGTATACCGGAAGAAGCCTTCAAGCCTCACCCTGGCGTTCATGCTATTTTACTTCTTGACGGCCTGCTATTGGGTGTACCATGTCATCAGTAACGGGGCCATGCACGAGTATTAACCCTCGTTTCATCTCCGACCGTTTTCGTGAACAGTATGCCATAGTGCTGTGTGTTGTGAGGTGGTTTAGGAATGCCGGACAGAAGAAGGACGTATATTTCTTCTGTTATGACAGCTAAAAAGAGCGGGTCGTCGCCCGATCAACGACGCAAATACGACGAGGCGTTTAAGGCCGAGGCCCTGCGCTTGGCCAGCGAGAGCCGCAGCACGCAGGCCGCGGCCCGTGAGTTGGGCATCAGCCCCAAACTGCTTTACCGCTGGCAGCAAGCGCAGCTCGTGGCCGAGGTAGGCAGCGTGGAAGTGGCCCGCGACCCGGAGGTGCGCGCCCTGCGCGCCCGCCTCAAGCGGGCCGAGCAGGAGCTCGACATTTTAAAAAAAGCCTTGGCCATCTTCGCCCAGCCGACCCCGTGAGCACCTACTGCTACATCGCCCAGCGCCAGGCACAGGTGCCCGTGCGCCAGCTCTGTCAGGTGCTGCGCGTGGCCCCAGCCGCCTACTACGCCTGGCACCGACAGCGGGACCAGGCACTGGCCGAGCCCACCTGGCAAGTGGCCGTGCGCGAAGCCTTTGCCTATCACAGTCAGCGCTACGGCACGCGCCGGCTGCGGGCCGAGGTGCAGGCCCAAGGCCATGCCGTGGGCCGTTGGCGCATCCGCCGCGTGCTCCACGCGCACGGCTTGCTGTCCCAAACGACCCGAGCGTTTTGCACTACCTCCCACGAGTCCGACGCGGCCGTGCGCGCCGCGCCCAACCGCCTGCTGGGCCA
>NZ_JAFCUF010000015.1:0-88838 GCF_049896385.1 Hymenobacter sp. B1770 | reverse complement strand
TGCCGCATACGGCGCAAAGATGTTGCGTTGAAACCATGAGCACCTATACGCCTTTCACCACGTATTAGACCATCGCCGAATTTCCTATTTCCATATCATCAGTATAAATAGAATAGGGCCTGGCTAGACTTATTTCAGCAAGCGGAATCATTGTACTGCTTGCTGATTGGCTTGAAGTTGCTTGGTAGCGCAAAAGCAAGACGCGGCCGTCTGATAAGTTGCCGGTAAGAAACAAATGGCTCATTGGCCCGATGATAGCAGCCGCTTCCACGCGTACCTGCGTGAGGGGCTCGCCCGGTGCGCCATTAACAGCAACGACAATGGTGGGCGGGGGTGCTGGCGTTGAGGTAGGGGCAACATAGTCCTCCTTTGATTGGCAGGCGGAGACAACCAATAGGACCAGAGGCAGCAGAATGCGGAGCGTATTCACGGTGCATGATTTTAAGAGAAAGTAAATGCCTGGTTAAGTCGATTGGTCTGAGCGCTTTGGCTTGCTCAGGGGTGGGTGCAATCCCCACCATAAGGGGAGTTTCAGAATGAAAAGGGTTAGGCTGTAACCAGGGGCAATGCTGGCAGGTGCAATCTCCTTGTATAGCTTTTCAGCAACGTGTCAATCAAATCCCAGTGGTTTTACATCTGCCGGGACCGACAAGCTCCATGGGCGTATTCCAGTGTCTGTTACAGGACCATTCCGGTTTGGTTAGGTCAGCGGCCATCCTGTTAGTAGTAGCCGTTACGGTCGTTTAGATAGCAACAATTTGCGGTATCAGAAGGACAAGCCAGTCTGTGAGTTAAAAAATTAGGTGAACTCTTTAAGTTACAAATCATACCTGAAATATGCAAAGCGGTTTGATTGCCCCGGCTGGTGTGAGCTCAACGCAGCTTAACTCATGACCATTTACGGCACGTGGGCTGGGCCTCTATTGCGCATTAGCAGCTTTTCTTTCGCTTTAGGAGCTTAAGAAAAACAGCCACTCCAGGAATTTGAGGCAGCTGTTTGGTTTTGGCACTTTCACGGGCGCTTGCCGTACAAGCTTTTTACTATCAGCCCGTAAACCAGCGCGCTAGCACAATGGATACCATCGTCTATCTGAAGAATATGCTGCGCGACAAGCAGGTAGCTTCTCTAATGCCGACCTCGGGTTTCGCGGTCGAAAAGGTGTGCAGTAAAATCGATTTCAGCCGTCGAAACATCGTCGTGGAATTTGGGCCGGGTACAGGCGTATTCACCCGTTACCTCCTTGGCCGGCTAACACCCGACTCGGTGCTGATTGTGATTGAGCGGAACGAGGGATTTGTCCAGATACTGCACGACACGTTTCAGGATTCGCGCCTGACTATTTACCATGACAGCGCCGAGAACATTAGGCATCTATTAGCTCGCAGCAATGAAAAACAGGCGGATTACATCGTGTCAGGTATTCCGTTTTCGTTTCTGCCCCCTGAGCTGCGCGAAACCATTGTTCGCAATTCGCACCAGTGCCTACGCCCCGGCGGCAAGCTCCTGGCTTACCAGACGTTCTTTCAACTAGACCGTTTTCTGAAGGATTATCTCAACCAGCAATTCAGGAAATCGGCGACAGAAATATGTCTTCTTAATGCGCCGCCCCTCAAGATTTTTGAGGCGGTTAAATAGAGTGCCAGCTCGCCAAAGCGGTTGGTAGAGTTGCACTAAGCCCGCGCTAGCCTAGCATCTTCCGCGGCGAAGTAGCGCATGCGGTAGCAGTTCATGGCCATTTCGCCGAGCTGCTCCATTAGCTTATAGTTGGCGATGGCGCCCACTGGCGCGCCGATGATAGGAAGAAGCTGGGCCATCTTGGCGATGTCGATGTAGTCGCGGTATTCCTGCTGCAGGGTGCGCCAGTCGAATTCGTTGACATCGGTGGGCAAGGTGTGGCGGTAGCTGTCCCAGGTGGCGAGGCGGCGGTAGGTTTCGTTGCGGGTATGCTGGCTGCTGAAGGCCAGCTGAAAGACGTGCAGCATATAGAGCCGCTCGGTGTAGTCGCGCACGTCGTGGCCGTAGAGGGCAGCAATGTCGAAAAGCAGCTTGATTTTGAGGCCCAGGAGCAGCGGGAAGTCGGCTAGGCCCAGCAGGAAGCCCCCGGCCCCCGTCACGGCGCCTTCGGCCGAGGCCGTGTTGCGGTAGTATCGAATGCGGGTGCGCACGGCGGTTTCGCGGGCCGGGAGGGTGCCGTCGGGGAGGGGGCGGCGCGTGGTGTGGGTGGAGCCAAACAGCACGCCGCGCACCATTTGCTTGATGGCGGCCGTGATGGCCCTGTGCA
The DNA here is from genome assembly GCF_049896385.1 of Hymenobacter sp. B1770. Lineage (NCBI taxonomy): Bacteria > Pseudomonadati > Bacteroidota > Cytophagia > Cytophagales > Hymenobacteraceae > Hymenobacter > Hymenobacter sp. B1770. The sequence continues at coordinate 86,556 of NZ_JAFCUF010000015.1, read as the reverse complement.
CCCGCTCGGGCAGCAGGGCATTGAACCGGGCCTGCATGTGGCGGGCAAAGCGGTTCATGAAAGACGGGGGCCGCTGCATCCGCTGCTGCCAGGCCTGCATCTCGGCATGGGCCTGCTGTTCCTCAGAAGACATGGGCTTGGAGTAAGGATGGTTGCCCTAAGCTACGTGGGGTGCCAGGCTTGCGTTGAGAGGATGCCCGCCGACTTACTGCCTGGGCGCCTCGATGCCCAGGGCCTTTAGTTGCTTGGCGTACTTCGCGTAAATCACCTGCAGGTCGGCGTTGTGCTTGTCGGCATCGACCCCAATGCTCACGTTGCTGGCGTGGAAGCGGTGCAGGTGGCTGATGTGCGGGCACAGCACCGGCAGCTGCCCGGCCAGCAGAAAGCGAACGTACAGGTCCAGGTCTTCGGCCATGGGCAGTTCGCCGTCGTAGCCGCCCACCTCGTCGAAGAAAGCGCGGCTGTAGCAGACATTGCCCTGAATGAAGTGCTCGGCCCGGAAAATGGCGCGGAGCATATCGGTGGGCGTGTCGAACTGCCAGGCGTAATAGTCCTCGTTGGGAAGGTAGCGTCCGCGCTCGTCCACGCGCAGGAAGTCGGCCACAAACCACGGGCGGTCGGGGTTGGCGTTGATTTGGGCCGCGTAGTGGTAGAGGGTGCGCTGGAGCATGATGTCGTCGTCGTCGAGGGGCACTACCCAGGCCTCCGGCACGGTTTCCTGGATGAGCTGGTTGCGGGCCAGGCCGGCGAGTTGGCGGGCCGAATGGTGCCAGAGGCGCAGAGGCGGGCCAGGCTGGGCGGCGGCTTCGCGCAGGTAGGCGGCGGTGCCGTCGCGCGAGCCGTTGTCGTTAATCAGGTGTTCGAAGGAAAAGTCGAGCGGGGCGCTGATACTGGCCCGAACGCTGGACACGGCTTCGGGCAGCAAGGCCCGACGCTGGTGGGTGGGGGTGATGATGGCAAAATGCATGGCTCCCTTGTTCGGCTAATGCCAGAAAAAGTTGTTAGGTGAAGGTAGCGCGGTCGTACCCGAAGGGACTTTCAGTCCGCGTGTGGCGTACTCATGCACGGACTAAAAGTCCGCGCTACCCGGTTTCTTTGCCTGAAATGAAGCAACAAGCAATTTTCAATTGGAGCGGGGGTAAGGACTCCGCACTGGCGCTCTACAAAGTGCAGCAAGCCGCCCAATACGAGGTGCTCACGCTGCTTACCAGCGTCAGCGAACCCTACCAGCGGATTTCCATGCACGGCGTGCGCGTGGACCTGCTCGACCAGCAAGCAGCCAGCCTCGGGCTGCCTTGCCACAAGCTGTTCCTGCCCGAAACGCCCACCATGGAGGCCTACGAGCAGCACATGACCACCACACTGCGGCAGCTCCAGCACCAAGGAGCTACGGTGTCCATCTTCGGCGATATTTTCCTGGAAGACCTGCGGCGCTACCGCGAAGAGCAACTGGCTAGGTTGAGCATAGAGGCCGCCTTCCCGCTGTGGGGCGTGCCGACCACGGAGCTTATGCGCGAGTTTCTGGACCTGGGCTTCAAGACCATCACCACCTGCGTCAACGAGAAATTTCTTGACCAAAGCTTCGTGGGCCGGGTGATTGATGAGGATTTCCTGCGCGACTTGCCCGCCAATGTCGACCCCTGCGGGGAGAACGGCGAGTTTCACACCTTCGTGTTCGATGGGCCGATTTTCCAACAGCCCATTGCCTTTGAAAAGGGAGAAATAGTGTACCGCAAGTACACGCCCGCCCCCAAAACCGACGACTCTGGTTACGACTGCGGCGACCAGGACGAGCCTAGTCCGTTTGACACCGGATTTTGGTATTGCGACCTTTTCTAGGCGCTGGGTACCGTAGCGCGAACTTGTAGTTCGCGCCCCCAAGCCGTTGGGGGTGCATCAGTGTCGTTCTGAGACGCGAACTACAAGTTCGCGCCACGACAGGCAACGACCTAAACACTGCTCCGTACTGCAGAACCAATACTGTTGGGTTTATCACCCGATTGCTACGGTGTTTGTCTGCTTCACCTTCCTTTATTTCCACATGCCGTCGCTAATTCGCAAAGTTTTGAAACCGGTAGGCTACGCGACCGGGGCGCTGGTAGCAGCAGCGGGGCTGTATCTCGGAACTGCCTTTGTGCTTTCGCGCATCACGGTACCCAAGGCCAACCCAAATGCCTCGCCTGATGTGCTGGTGTACCTGCACACCAACGGCGTGCACACCGACATGGTAGTGCCCATCAAAACCCCGCAGATAGACTGGAGCGAGCAACTGCCATTCAGCAACATTCCTTCGGGCGATACCTCCATGCGCTACATCGCCTTTGGTTGGGGCGACAAAGGCTTCTACCTCGACACACCCACCTGGGCCGACCTCAAGGTGAGCACGGCACTCGTGGCGGCGTTTTGGCTGGGTTCTTCGGCCATGCACACCACCTACCTGCACAGCCTGGTACCGGGCCCCGACACGGTGCCGCTCTACCTCAGCCAGGATGAATACGCCCAACTCATCGCCTACATCCAACGCAGCTTTCGCTACGATGCGGCCGGCCGCACCCAGCACATTAAAGGCCACAGCTATGGCAACAACGACGCGTTCTACGAAGCGCACCGCGTCTACAGCTTCATCTACACCTGCAACACCTGGACGAACAACGCCCTGAAGGCTAGCGGCCAGAAAGCCTGTCTTTGGACGCCTTCTGATACGGGGATTTTTTACCAGTACGGGAAGTAACGCCGGTAGGGGTGAAGTTCCCGCGCGTGCCTCCCGGCCAGATAAGCTTCCCCAAAAACAAACCGGCCCCGCCGGCTGCAAAGCCAACGGGGCCAAAATGGGTGGAACCATCGTGCCAACGGTCAGGACGGCTTAGTTGAGCCATACGTCCGCCACCTGCTCGAAGCGGTGGGCGGCGAAAGCACCGTAGGGACGCTCGGCATAAAAGCCGAGGATGTGCACCTGCGGCTGGCCAGTGCGTACGTGCGGCAACACGCGCACAGCATACACGCGGCCGGCCTCGGGCCAGTCGCCAATGTAGTCGGCAGGGCGTTGGGCATCGTTCACGCAACGGGCAAATTGCTGCACGGGCAGCGGCGTGGGGAGCTTTACTTTTGACATGACCAAAGATACAAAATTTACAATAAACTAAAAAGCTTGGAAATAACTTTTTAGTCTTTTTTAGAGAGTATTTGTTCAATACATGTAACTCAGCATAACTATGTTGTGGAGATTAGCCACATACGTTATGCTGTGCTTCGTGGATTTTTGAGGTGCGCGAAAACAATCTGCTAAATTAATTAGTAAATAGCATCCCCAACTCGTCATCATAGACGTGGGCGAGCCCTTATGCTTACATCACTTCAGGACTTCATTGCTGCCTCCCAGCTCACCACTCGGGAACTGCCTTTTTTCGGTTGCCCCATCCCGGCGGGCTTCCCGTCGCCCGCCGCCGACCACCTCGACGCTCCGCTCGACCTTACCAAGCACCTGTTCCGGCATCCGGCCTCCACTTTTCTGGCCCGGGTAAGCGGCGATTCCATGATAGGAGCCGGCATTCATCCCGGCGATTTGGTAGCCGTGGACCGCGCCCTGCGCCCCGTTAACGGCAGCATCGTGGGGGCCGTCATCGAGGGCGAACACACCATTAAGCGCCTGCAGGAGCGAGCCGGGCAGCGCTGGCTGGTGGCCGAAAACGCCCGTTACCCGCCCGTGCCCGTGGACCGCGAGACCGGCCTGATAGTGTGGGGGGTGGTAACGCACGTCATCCACGCGCTGGGCACCCACCAGGTAGCAAAGCTGTAACCGGATTTTGCCTCATTTCACCTGATTTATGTACGCTCTCGTCGACTGCAATAATTTCTACGTGTCCTGCGAGCGGGTTTTTTCGCCGCACCTGGAGGGCAGGCCCGTGGTGGTGCTTTCTAACAACGACGGCTGCCTGATTGCGCGGTCGCAGGAAGCGAAGGACTTGGGCCTGAAGATGGGCGAGCCTTACCACTTGGTGCGCCCGCTACTGGAGCAGCATAAGGTGCACGTGTTTTCATCCAACTACGGCTTGTATGGCGACATGAGCCGCCGTGTGGTGCGGGTGCTCAGCGAGTTCTCGGTGGGGGTGGAGGTCTATTCCATCGATGAAGCGTTTCTGGACTTTCATGGCATGGGGATGCTGCAAGAGGACCTGCATGCCTACGGTGTAAAAGTGAAAAACACGGTGAAGCGCGATACTGGTATTCCGACCTGCGTAGGCATTGCGCCCACTAAAACCCTGGCCAAGCTAGCCAACCGTTTGGCCAAAAAGCATGGTACAAATGGCGTGCTGCTGCTCGAAACCGAAGCCCAATGGCAGAAAGCGCTGGCTCTGGCCCCCGTGGAAGACATCTGGGGCGTGGGCCGGCGCTACGCCCACAAATTGTACGATATGGACATCCGCACCGGCGCAGCACTGGCGGCCATGCCCGAGCACTGGATGCGCCAGCACATGGGCGGCGTGGTGGGCCAGCGGCTGAGGCGCGAGCTGCATGGCCAGTCCTGCCTGGAGTGGAACCCCACCGAGTGGGACGATAACGACGAGCTGCAGCCCGCCCAGGCCAGCCGCTACAGCGTGACGTGTACCCGGTCGTTTGGCCGGCCGCAGCACGACGCTGCGGTGCTGAGCGAAGCCGTGGCCACCTTCACCGCCAAAGCTGCTGAGAAGCTGCGCAAACACAGCGTGGTTGCGCAGCTGGTGACCGTGATACTGGGTACAGATAAATTTGCGGCAGCGGCGGGGCCCGCCACGCACTCCGTTGCCGTGACCTTGCCCAACGCCAGCTACGACGTAAGCCTGCTCACCCAGACGGCATTGCAGGGCCTGCACCGCTTGCGCCGCCCTGGGGTGGCTTATCGCCGGGCCGGGGTGCTTTTCAGCGGCCTCGAACCAGCAGGCCAAGGCCAACTAGGCCTGTTTTCGGGCACTGCCGCCGACCAACAGCTCAGCCAGCAGCTGATGAAAACGTTGGATAACCTGAATGCGCGCTTTGGTCGGCAACTGGTGCGCCTTGCCGCGGCTGGCGTTGCCAAAAAGCCGGATGGCAAGATAAAGGAGCCCGCTTGGGCCGGGCGGTCGGCACACCGCTCGCCGCTGTATACCACGGGCTGGGGCGAGTTGTGGCAGTTGCGGTAAAAACTGTGTAGAGACGCGACAATTCGCGTCTCTACATCGGCCATACATCGCCTGACTGGCAACCGGCAGCGAGGCCTATCTTTGCGCTTGGAATGAAACAAGCAGCAGCCTTATTTCTGAGCCTTATCATGTTCGTTGGCGGCCTGATGCCGCAGAACGATGTAGAGGAACTGAGCAAGTTGCCGCAGCTTTTTCAGCACTACCAATACCACAGTTCCGCGGCGGGCGGTTCTTTGTCGCTCGGGCAATTCCTGAGTTTGCACTACGGTGCTGGCCAAGCGGCCTACAACTGCGCACCCGCGCCGGAACACGAGAAATTGCCATTTCACGGGCAACACCGGAGTCCCAATCTGGAGTATGTAGTGCCGACTATTCAGCAGGTAGTACACCTGCGGAAGCCGCAATGGCTGGCCCCGGCGTACCGCCCAGTGGCTGCGTTGCCTTATTCTTATGCCTTTGCGGCGGGTTTGCTGCAGCCGCCTCGAGCTTAGGAAGGAGGCGCTCCGGGAAGTAGTGTGCCCGGTCTGCGCTAAGCCAAGGAGCTAATGCGCAGGTTGGTAGTGGTTAGTCACTGCCGGAAACCATAGGCGTCAACGGTGGTTTGGGCATCGTTCCTGCGCTGGCCTGTGGGCCGGCTCCTTCTCAATTATTGCTGACATTGTGCTGGTTCGCTACGCGGCCGGCGGCAACTCTAACCTATGCTTTCTTGGATAATTGCGGCCAGCATCCGCAACAAGCTTTTTGTGGTGTTGCTGGTCATCGGCATCATGGTGTGGGGCGGCTACTCGGTGGCGCACCTGCCGCTCGATGCCATCCCCGACATTACCAACAACCAAGTGCAAGTCATTACCCAGTCGCCCGCGCTGGCGGCGCAGGAGGTCGAGCAACTGCTCACCGTGCCGCTCGAGCTGCAGCTGCGCACGGTGCCCGGCGTGCAGGAAATCCGCTCTACTTCGCGGGTGGGGTTGTCGGTTATCACCGTCGTGTTCGATGACGACATCGACACCTACCGCACCCGGCAGCTGGTGGCCGAAAAGCTGAAAGCCGCCGAGGGCAGCCTCAGCGCCGACATGGGCCGCCCCGAAATGGCGCCCATCACTACGGGCCTGGGCGAGATATTCCAATACTCACTGCGCGTGGCGCCGGGCTACGAGAAGAAGTTCTCCCTGGCCCAGCTGCGTGAGGTACAGGACTGGATTGTGAAGCGGCAGCTGGCCGGCGTGCCCGGCGTGGTAGATGTGAGCAGCTTCGGCGGCATGGTGCGCCAGTACGAAGTGAGCGTGGTGCCCGACCGGCTCAACTCGGCCGAAGTGTCGCTGAACGAGCTGTTTCGCGCCCTGCAGGCCAACAACGCCAACACCGGCGGCTCCTACCTGGAGCGCGGGCCCAACGCCTACTTCATCCGGGGCGAGGGCCGCGTCAGCAACTTGCAGGACATTGGCAACATTGTGGTGAAGCAGGCCGGCAGCACGCCGCTTCTGGTGCGCGACGTGGCCGACGTGCGCTTTGGCCACGCCGTGCGCTACGGTGCCATGACCCGCAACGGGCAGGGCGAAACCGCTGGCGGCATTGTGCTCATGCTCAAAGGCGCTAGCTCACAGCAAACCATCCAGGGCGTGAAAGCGAAGGTGAAGGCAATTGAGAAAATGCTGCCGCCGGGCCTGACCATCGAGCCGTTTCTGGACCGCACCAAGCTAATCGACCGAGCCATTCACACCGTCAGCAAAAACCTGCTCGAGGGCGGCCTCATTGTGGTGCTGGTGCTACTGTTGCTGCTCGGCAACCTGCGTGCCGGCTTGGTGGTGGCCAGCATGATTCCGCTGTGCATGCTCTTCGCGCTGGGCATGATGCGCACCTTCAACGTGTCGGCCAACCTCATGAGCCTGGGCGCTTTGGACTTCGGCCTCATCGTGGACGGGGCCGTGATTATTGTGGAGGCCATGATATTCCAGCTCGTGCACCACCGCGCCCAGTTCGAGCACGAAACCATGGACCAGGTAGCCGAAACCGCCGCCACGCGCATGATGCGCTCGGCCCTGTTTGGGCAGCTCATCATCCTCATTGTTTACTTCCCTATCCTGGCGCTCACGGGCATTGAGGGGAAGATGTTCCGCCCCATGGCCCTCACGGTGAGCTTCGCCATCATCGGGGCCATGCTGCTCTCGCTCACCTACGTGCCGGCCGTATCGGCTTGGGCCTTGCGTCTCAATATCAAAGAAGAGGGCACCCTGGCCGACCGGTTTATGAATTTTCTGTACCGCGGCTACCGGCCCGTCATCGAGGGCGCACTACGCCTGCGGCTGGCCGTGGTGGGCGTGGCGCTGGGCCTGCTCGGGCTGGCCGTAGTGATTTTTCTGGGCATGGGGGGCGAGTTCGTGCCCCAGCTCGATGAGGGTGATTTCGCGGTGAATGTGACCCTCAAGCCGGGCAGTTCCCTGAGCCAGAGCATTGCCACTACCACGAAAGTGCAGCAGGTGTTGCTCGATAAATTTCCCGAAGTAGAGCAGGTGGTGGGCAAAATTGGCACCTCCGAAATCCCTACTGACCCAATGTCGCTGGAAGACTCCGACCAGATTGTGGTGCTCAAGGACCGGAGCGAGTGGACCTCGGCTGACTCCCGCGAGGAGCTGGCCGACAAGATGCAGCAGGCGCTGGCCGGCATTCCGGGCATTACCCTGGAGTTCCAGCAGCCCATTCAGATGCGTTTTAATGAGCTTATCAGTGGCGCGAAGTCGGATATCAGCATCAAGATTTACGGCGATGACCTGGGTATTCTATACGAAAAGGCTAACCAGGCTGCCGCGCTCATTAGGCCACTGGCCGGCGTGGGCGATTTGAAAGTGGAGCAGGTGGTAGGCCTGCCGCAGCTGCGCGTGACCTACGACCGCCAGAAGCTGGCCCGTTACGGCCTGAACGTAGCCGACCTGAACACGCTGCTGCGCGCCTCCTTTGCCGGCGATGTGGCCGGCCAGGTATACGAAGGTGAGCGCCGCTTCGACCTCGTGGTGCGCCTCGATTCCTCGCAGCGCCGCGGCCTCACCGACCTTAATAACCTGTACGTAGACCTGCCCAGCGGCCAGAAAGTCCCGCTAGGGGAGGTGGCCACGGTTGCCTTCCGCAACGCGCCCGCGCAGGTCTCGCGCGACAATGCCGCTCGTCGCATCAACATCGGCGTGAACGTGCGCAACCGCGACGTGGAAAGCCTGGTGGATGATATTCAGCAGCTGCTTACTCAAAACCTGACGCTGCCCACCGGCTACTCCATTGCCTACGGCGGCCAGTTCGAGAACCTGCAGCAAGCCAAGGGACGGCTACAGATTGCCGTACCGGTGGCGCTACTGCTCATTTTCCTGCTGCTTTACCTGTCCTTCCGCTCGGTGAAGCAGGCAGCCTTGATTTTTACCGGAATCCCGCTGGCGGCCATTGGGGGCATCGCGGCCTTGTCGCTGCGGGGAATGCCGTTTTCCATCTCGGCGGGCGTGGGCTTTATTGCGCTGTTTGGGGTGGCCGTCCTCAATGGCATTGTGCTAATGGCCATTATCAACGATTTTGCCCGCGCTGGTGTCGCCTCGGTGCGCAAGCGCGTGGTGCAGGCCACGGCCGAACGCTTCCGCCCGGTGCTACTCACGGCGGCGGTGGCCTCGCTGGGCTTTTTGCCCATGGCCCTGTCAAACTCCGCTGGGGCGGAGGTGCAGAAGCCCTTGGCCACGGTGGTCATCGGCGGGCTGATTTCGGCCACCTTACTCACGCTGGTGGTGCTGCCGGTCCTCTACACGCTGTTCACCCGCGACGGCGAGCCTAGCCCCACTGACGATGAGGAGTTGCCCGAAACCCCAGCCGTAGTCCGGCAGCCCTTGGTGGCCGGCACCGGCCGGCTCAGCAGCCTGCTGCTGATATTCGTCCTGGCGCTAGCAGCCGGGAGCCAGTCTGCCCAGGCGCAAATCACTCTTCCCAACGCCAGCCCGCCTCTGACCTTAGCGCAGGCCTTGCAAACGGGCCTGCAGCAAAGCCTGCAGCTCCAAAGCTCGTCGCTGGAAGTGCAGCGACAGCGCGCGCTCACCCGCACCGGCTACGACGTGCCGCGTACGCTGGTGGATGTGCAGTACGGGAAAATTCAGGGGCCTTTTAATGACCGTAGCATCAACATTATCCAGCAAACCTCGCTGCCAAATGTATACGCGGCCCAACGTAAGCTGCTGGAAGGTCAAAGTCTTACCGCCGAGCAACGCGCCCGCCTGCAACGCCGCTTGCTGACCCAAGACATCCGCGGGGCTTACTACCGATTACTCACCGACCACCGCCGTCTCAGCCTGCTGCGGCGGCAGGACAGCCTGTACCGCCGGGCGGCTCGGGCGGCCAGCGTGCGCTACCGCACCGGCGAAACCAACCGCCTGGAACAAGTATCGGCCGCCGCCCGCTCCCAGGAGCTGCAAAACCGGCTGGCTACGCTCCGGATACAGTTGCAGGTACAGCGCCAGCAGCTGGGCGTGCTGCTCAACACCGGTGGGGCAGTTAACATCGACACCACAGCGCAGCTGCTGGCCCCTTTGGCAGCCGCCGATACCGCTGGCCTCACTGCCGCCACCAACCCGACGCTGGGACTGTTGGAGCAGGAAGTAGCCGTGAGCCAGCAGCAAACCAAAGTAGAGCGCCTACGCCGCCTGCCCGACATTCGGGCTGGCTACTTCAACCAGTCCATCAACCATGAGGGCGGGTACCAGGTGGGGCAGTTGGGCGTGTCGTTGCCGCTGCTGGGCGGGGTGCAGAAAAACCGCGTGGCTGCTGCCCAAATTGGCGAGCAGGTGGCCGCGGCTCAGCTGACCTATGCCACGGCCCAACTGCTAGGCCAACTGCGGGGGCTGCGACTGCAGCTGGCCCGTGCCCAGGCCTCGCTCACCTACTACGAACAGACCGCCCTGCCCCAGGCCCGCCTGATTCTGAGCACCGCCGAAAAAATCTTCCGCGCCGGGGACATTGACTACGTGACCTACGTGGTGAACACCGAGCCCGCTTGGCAAATCCAGTCCGCCTACCTCGACCAGGTTGGGCAATACAATGAATTCGTCATCGCGCTGCAGGCCCTGGCCGGCACCGATAGCCAATAGCTCGTTCGGGTACCCCATTTTTGCTACTATACCAATGCGTTATTTTCAGTTGTCTTCGCTTTTTCAGCTCGCTAAGCTCGGCTTGGCTTCTGCCCACGGCATTAAGTGGTCAGGGCTTGCACTCGCGGCAGCGCTTCTGGCCGGGGGCTTGCTACCTGCTTGCCAGAGCAAGGGCGAAACGGCCATCGTGCGGGAAGTCGCAACGAACCAGCCGATTGCCAAACCGGGTGAGCTCACCATCAGCCCGGCTCAATTCGCAGCGGCGGGCATTGAGACAGGCAGCTTTACTTACAAAAACATGACCTCCGACGTGCAGGCCAATGGCGTGGTCGACGTGCCCCCGCAAAACCACGTGTCCATCAGTGCGGTGATGGGCGGCTACGTGCAGCAGGTGAGGGTGCTGCCTGGCCAGCAGGTGCGCAAAGGCGCCGTGATAGCGGTGCTCCGCCACCCCGACTACCTCAAGCTGCAGCAGGAGTACCTGCAGGCCCGCGCCCGCCTGCAGTTTCTGCGGCAGGAACTGCAACGCCAGCAAACCCTCGAAGCCGAAGATGTAGGCGCCAAGCGCAAGCTGCAGCAGGCTCAATCAGAATTCCAGAACGAGCAGGCCACGAAAAGCTCCCTGGCCAGCCAGCTGCGTCTGCTGGGCCTCTCGCCCGAGCGGCTCCGCGCCACGTCGCTCACCCCGAGCGTGTCGCTCACCACGCCCATTGGGGGCTACGTAAAGGCCGTCAACATCAACCCCGGCCAGTTCGTGAACCCGCAAGACGTGCTGGTGGAAGTGGTGGACCGCTCCGGCCTGCACCTCGAACTGAAGGTGTTTGAGAAAGACATTGCCCGAGTCCAGAAAGGACAACGCGTGCTATTCAAAGTGCCCAACAGCGGCCAAAACCAGGAGTTGGAAGCCGAAGTGTTTCTGGTCGGACAGGCGTTCGAAGACGATGCCCGCACCGTGCGGGTGCACGCCCATTTGCACAAGCCTTCGGCTACGCTGCTGCCCGGCCAGTACGTGGCGGCCCACATTCAAACGGCCGGAGCCCGGCACCGCACCCTGCCCGAAGATGCCGTAATCCAGGCCGGCGAGCAGAGCTATATTTTTGCTCGCCAGGGCTCCGTCGGCAGTCACCGATTCCGCCGCTACCAGGTGCAAACTGGTGCCACGCAAAACGGCGACGTGGTCATTACCCCGCTCGAGGCCTTGCCCGATACAACGCAGTTGGTTCGGCGCGGGGCTTATTTTCTGGAAGCTGAGCTGAACAAAGGACGGGAGGAGTGATGAGTGAGCTTGTCAGCATAAAAGAAAGCTTTGGAGGAAGTAATCTGTAATGAAGATGGTGCTTCGGTCGGGCCCCTACGCGAATAGCTTTGTTAGCGCCCCGCCCAATGGGCTGAAAAAGAACGGTCGTGCTAAGCTGCTTCAACCAGCTTAGCACGACCGCCTTTGGGAATTGTCCCTTGCTACTGCAATACCACTGCGCGGGTAAGCACCCGTCTGGCGCCAACAGCCCGGACCAGGTACAAGCCCGGCGTCAGTCCCGCCAGGTTGGTGTCCACTTGCCGGCCGAGGGCCCGTAGGCTCATCACCTGCCGGCCCGTCAGGTCGAGGACCAGTACGGTGGCGGGGCCAAAGTCTTCGGGCAGCTGCAGCTGCAGCTGCCCGGTGGTGGGGTTGGGGTAGGCGTTGAAGGCCGAAGCGAACCCGGCCAGCCGCGTGGGCAGGAGGGTAGCAAAGACAAAAGACGCGGCGTCGGCGGCGGCCTGCAACTGCAGCAACGAGGGCGCCGACATCATGGCAAACGCCACGGTAGTCGAGTCGCCGGGGGCCAGCTTGGTTAAGCGGGCGCCCACTACCTGCGAGACATCGGCGCCGCCGGGCAGGCCTGCAGTGCGCTGGGTAGTACCGTTGCTTAAGGTTAGGAATTTTTCGGCAGGCGAGAAGCCGTCGGCCAGGCGCACAGGTGCGCCAACGGGCGCGTTATTATCGAAGGAGTACACCGCTGGGGCGCCGCCGCGCAACAGCTTCACCCCGGCATAGACAGCGGGCAAGTTGGGCGCCGGCTGCCCCAGAGCATAGGTATAGCCCAGCGAACGGGTGCTGTCCCACGCGGCCGCGTTGCGCCCCGTTCCATCGGACGTAGGCATGTCCCAGTCCATAAATAAGCCGGCATAAAGCGGTTTCAGGGTGTCGGCCGTAATGTTCTTCAGGGTGTATTCCAGCACCACAAAATCGCGGCGGCCAGGGCTGGCCCACGCAAAGGCGCGCTGGCGCACGGCCACGCCCACGCTCCGGGCAAGGCTGCCGGCCACGGGAATGCTGTCTTGAAACGAGGCGCGGGCCTCCTGGTCGGCGCGCGGGCCGGGATGCACACGAACCACTTGGGCCGTGCTGAAAAACGACTGTCGGGCTTGCCCAGCCCGCGTCCGGAGGCGGTCCGACACGCGGGTGGGGCTGGTAGCTAGCAGCAGGCCGCCTTCGCTCAGGATATTGCTACTGCCGCGGTAGGTCACGCCAGCCCCCACGGTACCCGCTAGGTTATCAAACGCCAGGTTGCCGCGGCTGGTCAGGGTCACGGCCATGTCATTGCCATCGAGCACCACGTAGTCGGGGTTGAGCAAGATGTCAACGAATTGGTCGAATTGAAATCCGCCCGCGCCGCTTAAGCGGTAGCGCAACGTAGCCTTTGTATTGAGCGGAATGCCGCTATTGGCCACCACTAGGCGGAAGGGCGTGGTGGTATTGCTGGTACGGGCCAGGCTGGCCAAGCCACCCGCCGCAAAGCTGCCCTGCCGCACCGTTACGTGGGGCGAGAGCGAAGTCACCGTAACAGTAAGGTCGGCGATGGGCTGCAGCAGGTTTTGCACGGTTACCATCAGCCGGATGGAGTCGCCGGGCAGGTACACAACGCGAGTCGGCGAAAAAGTGGTCGAGAGCACGCGGGCCTCCTGCAGATTGGTTTTAGTCAGAGCTTTAAGCACGTTGAGCCGGCCGGTGCCCAGGCGGTTAATCCAGGTACTGTTTGCTGGCAGGTCGTAGATGTTATCCGTCGTTTGGCGTAGCTGAGCCGCTACCTGGGCGGCCGTATACTGCGGAAACTGCCACCGCACCAAGGCCGCCGCCGCCGCCACCAGGGGCGCCGAAAACGAGGTGCCGCCCACCGCCACGTAATCGGCATCGGCCGGCCCGCCGCTCCAGGTGGCGTGGTAGCCCGACACGGTGAGGATGCTGACGCCCGGAGCCACCAGGTCTACGCGGTGGCTGAAGGTGGCACTAGGACTCTTCTGGTCGGTGCTGCTCACGCCCGACACCGACAGCACGTGGTCGTAGGAGGCGGGGTAGAACAGCAGGTCGGCGTTGGTGTTGCCGGCTGCGGCCACCAGCACGGCGTCGCGGTTCACAGCGGCGTAAGTCATGGCATCCTGCTCGTAGCGCGAGTAGCCGCCCACAGCCCCCCAGCTCATGTTGATTACCCGGCAGTTGTGGTCGGCAGCGTACACCACGGCTTCCACGCCCGCAAAGCTGCCGGAGGGAGTGTTGGGATAAATATTGAGGGGCAGCAGCCGGCACTTATTACCCAGGCCGGCAATGCCCACACTGTTGTCGGCGTGGGCCGAAGACACGCCCGCCACCATCGAGCCGTGCGTGATGTTGATGTCGTAGCCGGGGTCGTTGTCGTTGTTGGCCAGGTCCCAGCCGTTGAAATTATCCACGTAGCCGTCGCCGTCGTCGTCGACGCCGTTCACCGGGTCTGCGTAGTTGTACTTAATCTGTCGGCGAAACTCTTCGTGGGTGAGCCGCAGCCCGCCATCGGTGATGCCGATGACGATGGAGCTGTCGCACCGCGTGATGTCCCAGGCCCGGTACGCTTTGATTTGCTTTAAATAGTATTGGCTGGTCGTAAGGCTGGTCAGCGTGGAGTCGGCCCCCGGGTCGTTGGGCTGATATTGCGGAAGGCGGATATAAAGCGGCTCCACGTACTCTACTAGTCCGGTGCCCAGCAGCACGGCCCGGGCACGGTCGAGGCTAAGGGTGGCAGGAACCTGCAGCTGATAAATGCCGCGCAACTCCACGCTCCCCGGCTTTTCGGGGCTGGGGGCAATGGCGCGCGGAAATTTTTGCTGCACATTGCTGACATCCAGCGTGCGGAAAGCGGTTTCCAGCGCCGCCGCCGACTGGCCTGGTTTCAGCTTCAGCACCAGCCGCCCGGGCACCGTTGGCGGGTTGGCCGCTGCCTGCGCCGCCCAGCCCAGCCCAACTAAAACCAGGAAAAATAAGAAGCGTAGAGTTTTTTCCATCGAGTAAAAAGGAAGGCTATACCGAGGCCATAGGATAGGAGTAAAGATACCTTAATACGGGCTTATTGTGGGCTTGGTGCGTCGGTTAAATTCGAAAAGCCAGGCGACGATAAAAGGGGCTGGGTGAAAGAATTTTCGGCTGCCAATAATTGAGGATAAACACCGGTTTTGCGCTCTCTTACCCGCCATGTCCGTGGCAGGGTCAGCGCCCTGCTGTAACTTGCAGCGCGGCGGTTCTGCCGTTCGTTCGTCACCTTTCCTACTTCGCCCACCCACGATGATTGCTAAGCACCAAGCCACTCTCGATGCCGCTGTGCAAGCCCTGCACGGGCGCACGTTCTTTGCCGCATTTCCCGAAAACCCATCCCCCGAAATCTACGGGGCCGACGCCGATGCCCAGGGCCGCGAGAAATTCGCCGCCATGCGCGGCCAGCACTTCGCCGAGCTGCAGCAGGGCGAGCCCCAAGGCTGGGCCGGTCAGGAAGAATCGCCCTACGAGCAGCAGTCGCTCGATATCAAATACCCGTTCTACGAGCCCGAAACCCTCATTCGTAATGCCCAGGGCGGGTTTGATGAGTGGCGCAAGCTAAAGCCGGCCCTGCGCGCGGCCTTGCTCACCGAGGCGTTAGACGGCATGAAGAGCCGCTTCTTCGAAATTGCCTATGCCACCATGCACACCACGGGGCAGGCCTTCATGATGTCGTTTCAGGCCAGCGGCCCCCACGCTGCCGACCGCGCCCTCGAGGCCATCGCGGCCGGCTACGAAGAGCAAACCCGCTTCCCCGAAGACACCCGCTGGGAGAAGCCCATGGGCAAGTACAACCTGGCCCTGAACAAAACCTGGCGCGCCGTGCCCAAGGGCCTGGCCCTGGTCATTGGCTGCTCCACGTTTCCCACCTGGAACACCGTGCCGGGCATGTTTGCCTCGCTCGTGACCGGCAACCCCACCATCATCAAGCCCCACCCCAAGGCCGTGCTGCCCATCGCCATTGTGGTGGCCGAGGTGCAGAAAGTGCTGAAGGAGCACGGCCTGAACCCTTGCATTTGCCAGTTGGCCGTGGATGCCGACGACCGCCTCATCACCAAGGACCTAGCCGAGGACCCGGCCATCAAGCTGATTGACTACACCGGCGGCTCGCAGTTTGGCGAGTACGTGGAGAGCCTGAAGGGCAAAACCGTCTTCACCGAGAAAACCGGTGTTAACAGCATCATCCTCGACAGCTGCGACGACCTCGACAAAGTGGCCCAGAACCTGGCTTTCTCCGTGAGCCTCTATTCGGGGCAGATGTGCACGGCCCCGCAAAACTTCTTCATCCCTGAAGCGGGTGTAAAAGTGGGCGACACCATGGTGCCCTACGAGGAAGTGGTGCAGAAGATTTCGGCCGCCGTCACAGGCCTGGCCACCAACCCCAAGGCTGGCTCGCACGTGCTCGGCGCCATTCAGAACCCCGCCACCCACGAACGGGTGAAGCAACTGGCCTTTGATGGTGGCCGTAGCATTCTGGCCCACGGCACCGTGGACAACCCTACCTTTAAGAACGCGCGCACCTGCACGCCCAGCATCTTTGAGGTCGATGCCAGACGTGTAGAGCAGTACAGCCAGGAGCTGTTCGGCCCCATCATGCTGGTCATCAAAACCAAGGATACGCAGGAAAGCGTGCACCTGGCGGCCCAACTCGCCCGCGAGCACGGTGCCATTTCGTGCGGCGCCTACACCACCGACCCCGCTATGAAGGAGCAAATCATGGACGAGATGAGCCTGGCTGGTACGCCCGTCAGCTTCAACCTCACCGGTGGCATCTACGTGAACCAGAACGCCGGCTTCTCCGACTTCCACGTCACCGGTGGCAACCCCGCCGGCAACGCCAGCTTCACCAACCCCGAGTTCGTCATCAAGCGCTTCACCTGGGTGGGCTTCCGCGAGCCAGCGTAGGTTAGTTGTGAGTGGCGAGAACTGCGTGTTTGACACTGACAACTGACCACGAATAACTGTCAACAAAAAAGGGCCGCCGCTTCAACAGAAGCGGCGGCCCTTTTTTGATTAAACTCCTTTGGTCCATTTCCAGTTTTTGGGGGCCTTGGTGGTTTTAAATCTCTCTTGCTTTCTTGGGTTTAGGTCAATGGTGGGGCGAATGTTGTTCACCGGCCGGAAGCGCATTTTGGAGGCTTTGCCTCTCGACGATTCAGAGGCATGCTCGTAGTGATGCTTTGCTTTTAGGCGGGGTTTCTTTCCTTGGCCCTGGGCATAGGTGGCCGTTGTAGCAAGGAAAGGGAAGAGCAGCAAAAGAAGTAACTTTTTCATGGCGAGTAGAGGCTAGATGCATAGGGGATGCAGTGGAAAAAAACAACGCTTGAGCCGACCATTTATCGGCCTGAACTACTCCTTGAAACGCAGCCAGTGGCCAGGAGGTTACGGTGTTTTAAGGTTGACCGCTGCCATTATAAAATCTTTCGTAAATCTTCGCGCAGGCTCTCGATGCCGCGCCGAACCTGGCCCCAAACGCTGGGCTCCGACCCATCGGCGGGAGAGCTAGGGGCAGCACCAAGCTGCTCGGCCAAGCGGGCGCGCTTGGCTTCAAGGGCTTCGGCGTGGGCCTGGTAGGTATTGGGCGAGCCGGCAGCGGTGGCGTGGGCGCGGTTGTGCAGGGTCCGGATTTTGGCGTCTAGTTCGGCCAGGGCTTGGTGTAAGTCGTGTACCGAGAGCTGGGGCGGGCGCTGGGCATCAGGGCCGGGGGTGCTGGACATGGGAATGAAAGAAAAGGCAGTGGGGTATGAAGCTTCGTGTTGTACTGTTTTCAGCGCCGAAAAGATGCCTTAGTGGGCTACTGCCGGGGGGAGCCCAATGTTACCAACATAAGCGCAACGAAAGGATAATTCTAAGTAAGCCTTGCCCGTGGTCGGTGCCGGTAGCTTTGTGTTGTTGAATTTTATCCGGAAAGGCGTATGCTGCGACATTTTACACTGGCCTACGTATTGGCAACTGCTGTGGCAGGGCGGGCCAATGGGCAAACAGCCTCAGTGGCCGCCACGGCCCCCGCTACTGAGCACAGCCCCACCGCTCCCCCAGCGCAGCCGGCTGCCCCCACCGTCTACTTTACTGCCCACGAGATGCCGGCCTTTCCGGGTGGCGATGCAGCCCTACTGAAATTTCTGGCCAGCAAGCTCCATTACCCAGCCGCGGCCCTCGACCGCAGCCTTTCGGGCAAAGTCTACCTCACCTTCACCGTAGACCCGGAAGGCCGCCTTCATGACCCCCACGTAGTGCGCGGCCTTGGATTTGGCCTCGATGACGAAGCCCTGCGCCTCGTGCGCCTCATGCCCTGGTGGAACCCCGGCAAAATCAACGGCCAGCCCGTGTGGGTCACCCTTACCATGCCAATCGCCTTCCGGGCCCTTTGAGGTATTTAACAATTGACAATCAATAGCTCTTCGGGCGTGTTGCGAGGAGGTTATTTATTGTTAAACCCTAACTGTTAATTGTCAAACGTCCGGGGTATTCCGGCTTCGCGGGCCAGGGGCGCAGCGCCCGACTGCCAGAGCGCGGCCAGCACGGCATTGGCGGTTTCGGCTAACTCCACGTGGTAGTCTTCGTGGAGGCGGGCGGTTTGCTTCAGGGCCTCGTGGGTGCGCTTGGTAAGGTGCTGGAGTAGGGGCTGCGTGGGGCCGTGCAGCCGCGCTGTGATGTCGGGCTGGTGCCGAAACACGTTGGCCAGCAGGCGCCAGCTGAGTTCGGTTTCGCCATATACGTCTTCGGTAATTTTGGCGTGGTAGGCGAGGCGCGCCTGCAGCTGCCGCAGAATCACCAGCAAGTCATTGGGCGTTTGGTGGAAGCCGCGCACGGGGTCGTCGACTTGGGCGCGCAGCACGCGGCGGCGGGTTTCCAACGCGTCGGGGCCTTCGAGCAAGCGATAAGCCAACTGCTCGGTCAGGACGGCATCCTGGGCCACGAGTCGGGCCAGTAGTTGGTCTTTTTCCTTTTGCGGGAGCTGGAACAAAGCTTTGCGCAGGTCGGGGGAGAGGGCAGGCATGTGAGACGACGGCGGAATAGTCCCTCAAAATTAGATGACCTAAGCCGTGCGCCAACCTTGAACGATGCGCCAGCCACTGAGCAGCGTTTTAACTGCCAAAACCCATAGATGAACTACAACAGCTTGCGGCGAAGACGGCGAAGTGGCTGAAAGCACATAAATTAAATAGTAAATCAAAAGCCAACGGTTAGCTGAAAACGCCTCTATCTAACCACTTATTCTATCAGCGTCAGGTTGTACGTCAGGCCCAGCCGAAACCCGTTGTTGAATTCATACACCGGGAAGCCGGTGCGGGGGTCGGGGTCGAAGTGGTGAGTAATCTGGTTGAGGAACTGCAATTCGAGGCGAAAATTGTCGTGGACGCGGTAGCCCAGTCCGCCGGCAATACGGTTTTGATTGAAGACGTTGGTGGTGATTTCGCGGCCAAAGTTGAGAAAGACTTCATCGAAGGCCGTGAGGTACCATTCACCATCATCAAGGGTGGGGCCTTGCAGCGGGAAGGTGAGAGCCAACTGGTAGCGGACGCGGTTTTGGCGGCTCCACACGGCCGAATTGCCGAGGCTGCCGCTGGCGCCGGGCACCCCAATCCAGCGTTGTTCGAGCCGTATCCGCTGGTCGAGGGCAAAGCGGCCCACCTCGTCGCTCAGCTCCAGGTCTGCGTGAAAGCGTTGTTCGGGGTAGCTGCCGCCATCGGCCACGGGGTGCTCGCCGTAGGGGTGGGTGACGAGGCGGGTGTAGCCGCCGCCTACCTTAAACCGGGGCACTACTTTGAAGGCAAAGCCCCCGCGCAGCAGCGACTGCTGCCGGTCGGTGATGAAGTTGACCCGGCGAAGCTGGTACTCGGTGTGGATTTGCCAACGCTCGCCCAACTGGTGGTCGCCTTGGTACACATACCAGCCGATGGCGTTGAAGTCGTTGATGCGGCTAACCTGGGCCGCGGCCGGAAGCGAAACCAAGCCACCAGCCGCTGCCAAAAGTGGCAAAAGAAATTTCATGCGGCAAGATGCCACCGAATAGAGGTACGTATGGCTGCCGGACCTGCAGTGCCATCGCTAGTAGGACCATGCAGTAGGTGGAGAAAGCCCACTGACCAGCCGATGGTTTAGCAACAATTCTCGTACACCACTGCTTGCTTGCTCCAATGTTCGTTGCTCCCATGCCATCTCGCTACCTCTCGCTGCTGCTCCTGCTGGTGCTACCCGCACTTTCCAGTCTCGCCCAAACCCCCGCTGATACCACCCGCGCCGTGGCCCTGCCCGAGGCCACCGTAACGGGCTACGGCCAGCGGCTGCCGCTCCGCCGCACAGCCGCCGCCATCGGCGTTATCGATGCTCGCTTTATTCAGCAATTTAACCCTGCCGCCCTCACCCAGGCCGTGAACACGCTGCCTGGCGTGCGTTTGGAAGAGCGGGCCACGGCCAGCTACCGCCTCAACATTCGGGGCAGCACGCTGCGCTCGCCCTTTGGGGTGCGCAACGTGAAGGTGTACTACAACGGCATTCCCTACACCGAAGCCAGTGGCAGCACCCCGCTCAACCTGCTCGACCCCGCCATCATTGGGCGGCTGGAAGTAATAAAAGGACCGGCCGGTAGCGTGTACGGAGCGGGCACAGGCGGCGTAGCCTTGTTTGGCACGCCGGAAGTATCGCCTGGCACCAGCCGGGTGGCCGCCGGGGCCACAGTGGGCAGCTTCGGCCTGCGCCGCAACACCATACTGGCCGAAACGGGCAGCGCCACCAGCAGCGTGCGTGCCCAATATGCCCACCAGGAGCTGGACGGCTACCGTGAGCAAAGCGCCCTGCGCCGCGATGTGTTCGCCTTGGACGTGCGCACCGTAGCATCGCCCAAAACCACCCTGGCCGCGCATCTGCTGTACACCGATATCAACTACCAGCTGCCGGGTGGGCTCACCCGCGCGCAGTTTGCCGCCAACCCGCGGCAGGCGCGGCCCAGCACGCCCACGGCGCCCGGCACCGTGGCCCAGCAGGCGTTCTACGCCTCGCGCACCGGCCTGCTGGGCCTCACCCACGAGTACCGCTTCACCAACCGGCTCGAACTACAAACCACGCTCTACGGCAGCGGCACGGCCATTCGCACGCCGTTTCTGGTCGACTACGAACGCAACACCGCCCTGGGTACGGGCGGGCGCTCGGCCCTGAGCTACCGCACGGCGCTGGCCGGCCGTGTGCTCCGGCTGCAGGGCGGGGGCGAGTTTCAGGGTAGCTTCGCCAACGGCCGCAGCTACCAGAACAACCGCGGTACGCCCGGTGTGCTGCGCTACGACGACGAAATTCGGACCACCACTGGCTTTGTGTTTGGGCAAGCCGACTACACCCTGCCCGCCGACCTGCTCCTGACCGTGGCCGCCAGCTACAACCGCCTCAACTACCGCATTGCGCGGGTGAGCAATGCCGTGGCCCAGCCCAGCAACTACCAGTTCAGCCGCAGCTTCCGGCCGGAGGTGTCGCCGCGGGTGGCGCTGCTTAAAGAGTTTAGGCCCAACCTGTCAGTTTACGCCAGCGTCAGCACCGGTTTTTCGCCGCCTACCATTGAGGAAATCCGGCCCTCGGATGCCAGCCTCAACAGCGAGTTGCAGGCCGAGCGCGGCACCAGCTACGAAGTGGGCACACGCGGCAATTTCTTCGCCAACCGCCTCACCTACGAAGTCAATGTCTTTGATTTTGAGCTGCGCCAAA
Source organism: Hymenobacter sp. B1770 (assembly GCF_049896385.1). Lineage (NCBI taxonomy): Bacteria > Pseudomonadati > Bacteroidota > Cytophagia > Cytophagales > Hymenobacteraceae > Hymenobacter > Hymenobacter sp. B1770. The sequence continues at coordinate 65,278 of NZ_JAFCUF010000015.1, read as the reverse complement.
CCGTGGTAAGCAGCACAACCGACCTGGGTGTGGTGGTGTTTCGCAACACCGGCAGCACCCGTCAGCGCGGCCTCGAAGCGGCCCTGAGCGGCTGGCTCTGGCGGATGGTGGAACCCGTGCCCGCCACCAGCAGCGAGGCACAAGCCGCCGGCACTGGCCTGCGCGCCTGGGCCAGCTATGCCTACAATAACTTCCGCTTCGGCCGCTACTCCAGCGGCGGCCAGGACCTGCGGGGCAACCGCCTCACCGGCACCACGCCGCACACCCTCAGCGCCGGCCTGGATTTCAGCGAGCGCCTCGGCTTCTACTTCAACCCCAACCTCAGCCACCAGGCCCGCGTGGTGCTCAACGATGCCAACACGGAGGAGTCTCCGGGCTACTGGGTGCTCGGGGCGCGGGGCGGCTGGCGGCGCACCCTGGCGGGCCACCTCGAAACCAATGTCTACGCCGGTATCGACAACGCCACCGGCCGAAACTACAGCCTTGGCAACGACCTGAACGCCTTTGGGGGGCGCTACTTCCAGCCGGCTCCGGGCCGCGCCTGGTACACGGGGGTGCAGCTGGGATGGCGCTGGTAGCAAGCAGGGCAGGCCTCAAACGCAAAACGGCTTCCATCGGGTGATGGAAGCCGTTTTGCGTTGGGAATCGCAAGGCTAGTTAGGGCCTTGTTCCTCGGGCAGAGTAAAGGCCCGGTCGCTGGGGTCGGTGAGCTCGCGGGGCAGGTTTTCGTCGCTGGCGCGGGCAGGGCCCGTGGCCGACGCGGCTTCGCGGTCCATGCGCATGGAGTCGTCCTCCATGTCGGCTTGGGTTTGGCCGCCACTGGGTTTGTTATCGTCAACTATCTGGCCATAGGTTTCGGCTTCGAGCATGGGAGTGGAAGCACCATCGCCGATGTTCGGGTCCTGGCTGTTGGCGTCGTTCTGGTCGTCGTTTTGTGGAGACATGGTATTTCAGTTATCAATGAACAGTTGGCGGTGAGCAGTTATCAATGAGGTGCTCTTTCTAACAGCTCACTGTCCTCGATTGCCTTAGTCTTGGTTGTCTTTCGTGCTGGCCGATTCGTCACGGGTGTTGTGGGTACCGCCACCAGCATAGCGCGGGTCGTCAAGGGCCCAGGCGGCTTTCTGCTCTTCGTAGTTTTCGTCCTTGGTGGCGCGCACGGCGGCAGGGTTCTGGTTTTGCTCCACGTGGCCGGGCTGGTCTTCGGCCCTGGCGGGCGCGTCGCGAGCATCCTTTTCGCGGTCACGGAATTCGCTGAACTCGTCCGGATTATCGTTCGAGCCATCGCGGCCAGCTTGCTGGTTAGTGGGCGCTACTGAGGGCGCTTGGCCAGCTACCGGGTTGTTGGGGTCGATGCCGCCGAAGTCCCCGTAGTTCGGCTGGTGGGCATGCACCATTGGGTCGTTGGGGTTGGGGTGGGCCGCGGCGGCACGTTCCTGCTGGTCTTCGGGGCGGAAATCGTTGTCCGGCGGACTGGAGGTGTTTTGCGTATTCATGGGAAAGAAGAAAAGAAGGAAGTAAATGGGCTAAGCCCATCTTTCTGGTTCTTTACGCAAACCAGCCGCCGCCGGCTATTTCGGCGCAGAGAGGTTCCCTTTTTTAACCCCCATTCCATCCTTTTTCATTTTAAGCTATGAGCATGTCCATTGACCACAACGCCCAGAATCAGGAATTTACAACCCTGCGGAAAGGTCACCAGGCCGAGTTGGCCTATTCTTACCCCGCCGAGGGGGTTATTGACTTCACCCATACGTTCGTCGACGAGGGCCTCCGCGGCCAGGGCGTGGCCGACGAGCTGGCCCGCGCCGGCCTGGCCTTCGCAAAGGATAAAAACCTGAAAGTGAAAACGAGCTGCACCTTCATGGCCAGCTTCGTTAAGCGGCACAACGCCGAATACGCCGATATGCTGGCTTGAGGGCCCTGTCATTGCCAGACCCCAGCAAAAAGCCCCGGCTCTACCGAGAGCCGGGGCTTTTTACATTCGAAGGGTTTTAGTTGGAAGCAGGATGGTTTGGCTAAGTAGCCCTATGCGTGTTCAATTGCCTTGCCTGCTTTGAGACATCTATTGCACCACCACACGGCCCGTGTGCTCTTTTCCGGCACAAGTAACGCGTACGCCATAGATGCCCGCAGGCAGGCCGCGCAGGTCGAGCTGGGTAGCATCGGTGGCACTGAGCTGGGCCGAGTGCTGGCGCACGGGGCGCCCCAGCAGGTCGAACACCGCTATGGTAGCGGTGCGGGCGGCAGGGGCGCCAGGCAGACGCAGCTGCGCAGTACCCGTCGTTGGGTTGGGGTAGATTTCGAGGGTGTTGCGCAGCAGGCTGGTGACCCGAGTGCTCGTTACAACAAAGCAGGCCGCGCTGGTGTAGCTGCCCACGCCCGTAAAGTTGTTTACCCCAGTCGCCGTCCACGTAGCGCTGCCAAACGGCCCGTTCCAGCGTCCGCCCTGGCCTGCAGTCGGCTGGCGCACGAGGCTGTTGTTCAGGGTAGAGCCGCCGGGAACGGTCCAGGAAGTGGGGCGTTGGCCGATTACACCAATTACATCCAGCGTGTCGATGTCGTCAAAAAGAGCAAGGGCGTCGTCGCCGTTGAAAAAAGCCACGCTGCTTTGAACATTAGCCAAGGCTCCTATGGTGGTATTGGTAGGGTTGGTGTTCACAATAACGTAAACCCCACCGGGGGCCAGCGTGCCCGTAAGCTGAAGCGTGGTGGTGGGCGTGCTGGCGCCGTTGGAGTACAGCACTACCCGCTTGCCGCTTAGCGGCATGGGCGCAGAGGTGGGGTTATAAATCTCCAGCACTTTGGTGTTCTCCACATCCGACTCAATGTACCGCGAGAAGTACGGCTTGGTGCAGGAAGCTCCAACTGGAGCGGCGTCATCGTTCACGATGGTGAGCACATGGGCATTGGGTGCGCCCATGATAATGGTGGCATTCGAAGGAGTGCCCAATACCAGGCGCACCGTTTCGCTGAACTCGTAGGTGAGGTCACCCACCACCGTCACGGTCACCGGCTGGGTGAGGGCCGTGGCGCTGGGGAAATTAACGCTGGTAGTGACGAGCGTGTAGTCGGTGCCCGCGGTGGCGGTGGTGCCCGCCGCATCTACAGTCACGGGCACCGTAATGGGGAAGGTGAGGGTGCTGGGGTTGACCAGGGTAACGTTGGCGGTGTACGTAGCGGTGCCGGAATTGCCTTCCTGGATGTTGCCGGTGGCCGCTGCAAACGCCAGGGTAGGCACGGGGCCGTCGTCGTTGGTGAGGGTAAGGATGTGGGTGCCGGGGCTGCCCACGCTGTTGCCGGTGCTGGGGTTGGTCAGGGTCAGCACTACGGTTTCGTCGAGTTCGGGCTGGGTGTCACCGTTCACGGTCAGGGCGACGGTTTGGCTGGTGCTGCCGGCCGGGAAGGTGACGGTGGCGGGCGATGCAAAAGTGAAATCGGTGCCGCTGGTTGCCGTCGAGTTGGTGCCGTCCAGGCTGACTTGTACCGTGACGGGAGCAGTAGCGGCGGGGCTTAGGCTGAGCGTGAAGGTGTAAGTGCTGGTGCCGCTGTTGCCTTCGGCAATGCTGCCGGTGGCAGTGGCGAAACTAAAGACTGGGCCGGGCATGGCCAGTTCCCAGGCCGTGGCCACGGTGGCTGGGTAAGCCACGTAGGGATTGAAGTTGCCTTGGCTGGCGGCTACACGGTTGTTGCGTTCAATTTCGCGGGCATCCACGGGGTCCGCGAGGTGCCAGCGATAGAGCGTTGCCAGGTCGCTCAAGGCCGTAATAACGCCTTTGCCTGGGTCGAACGTCTCGTTGGCGTGCATGGTATAAAAGTAGAAGGCCGCGCGGGCGAGGTTGCCCTTATGGTCTTCGCGGGGCTCAAACTGGCTGTTGGTGTCCTCGCTGTACTCGTCGATGTTGCTGGTCGGGATGGTGGTGAGGCGGGTAGTGCCGCGCAGCCAGCCGAGGGTGTTGGCATCTGGAATGTCGGCGAAGGGGTCGGAGCCGCGGTCCGAGTTCCACTGAATGCGCGTGGGGAATAGGTGGTGGATGTCGGTGCGCATCCGCACGGCTTCGTTAAACCACGATTGCGGAATGGAGTGCTCGCAGTTGATGTCGCTCACCACACCGGGGCTGGTGTTGGTGGCACTGTAGGGCACGTTCTCGGTGTAGCCCGAGTACACGCACGTTACCTGGTTGTTGAAGTTATCGATGTAGTTGTACATCCGGCCGCGCGCCGTGCTGTAGTCGAGCACTATGCGCTTGCCATCGTACCAATTGGCGCGGTACCAGTCGCGCAGGGCCACGCCTTGCAGGTTGGAGGGCGGCGCGGCGGGCATGGGCGGTACTGTTTGCGCTTGTAGCGCGGCAGGCAGCAGCCCCAGCACAACAAGCAACGAAGCGAAGAAGTGTTTCATGAAATAGCGAGCTAAAAGTGAGGTAAGCAGGAACTCAAAAAAGATAGCGAAGAAGCTGAACAGCAAAGGTAGGATTTTGGCAGTGCTTGGTTCTGAACGCAAGCATTATCATTGCGAAGCGAGTTGAGACGTATTTTCGCCCAGCTCATTCCCCTCACTTTCTCCCTGTTTCCACCATGCCCGACATCACCCCCGCCGAACTCCACCAGCGCCAGCAAGCCGGCGAAACCCCCACCATCATCGACGTGCGCGAAACCTGGGAGCACGAGGAAGGCCGCATTGCCGGCGCCCAAAACATTCCCCTCAATTCTCTGCCCGAAAAGCTCGACGACCTCGACGAGCTGAAAGACCAGGAAGTCATTGTGCACTGCAAAGGCGGCGGCCGCTCGGCCTCGGCGAAGGCCTATCTCACCCAGCAGGGCTTCACCAACGTGCGCAACCTGGAAGGTGGCTTCCAGGCCTACATGGCCGCAGGTATATAATTGCGAAACTCAAATTTTCCCCGGGTTCGGCGGCGAGCCTGCAGCCTTTGGTGCTGTGGGCTCGCCGCCGAACCCGGGGAAATTATTTAAGGCAGCTGCAGCTTGCCATCGGGTGCATAAGTCAGCTCGCCGCGGTCCACCAGGTCGCGCACCATGGCCGTGACGGCCCCTGCCTGCCGGGGCTCGAAGGCCGCCAATAATTCCCTTGGGCTCTGGCTCGCCTGCCGGATGTGCTGCAGCACTGGCTCGCGCAACGAACCGGTGTCGGCCGCCGATTGAGCCGCTTTCTTTTCGGCCAAGCAGGTATCGCACACCCCGCAGCGGGCTGGGTCGGTTTCATCGAAATAAGTGAGCAATAGCACCTGCCGGCAGCGCGTGCCGGTTAAGTAATGCCCCACAGCATTGGTTTTGTGACGGGCCAAGTCGCGGGCCGCCGTCATGCGCACTTGGTCGATGGGCAGCTTGGGCGCATCGAAGCGCGGCGTGGTAAACATGGCCTGCGGCGACTCCTGCCGGGGCTGGTAATGCAGAATGCCGGCTGTGTGCAGGTAGCGCAACTGCTGGCGCACTTCCACCACGCTCCGGCGCAGGTGCGTGGCCAGGGAGTTCTCTGAAATGGTCTGGAAATCGGAAAACAGCTCGCCGCCGTGCAGCCGCAGCAGAGACTTTATCAGCAGGTCGTGCTGCGCATTGGCCACCTGAAAAGCATACAAGTCCTGGTGGTTTAGTATCAGGTGCACCCGGGCCGGCGTATTCACCGCCTCATTGAGCTGAATGAAGCCTTCGCGCTGCAGAATTTTTAACGAGTTGTGCGCGTCCACCGCCTTGATGCGGTAGGTTTCGGCAAACTGCTGCAAGTCAAATTCAAACGCCGCCAGCTCGCCGCCGCCCACTGCCGTGCGCGAGTAGTTGGCCAGCGCTTGGTACACGCGCCGCACCGTGTCGAGCGGCGGAAACGACTGGTTGGTGCGGCGGCGCAGTTCGTCGGCATCGTTAGGGCCGGCCAGCAGCACGGCGAAGGCGTACTTGCCGTCGCGCCCGGCCCGGCCGGCTTCCTGGTAGTAAGCCTCCAGGGTATCGGGCGCGTCGAGGTGCACCACCAGACGCACATCCGGCTTGTCAATGCCCATGCCGAAGGCATTGGTGGCCACGATGAGGCGCACTTTGTCGGCAATCCAATCCTGCTGTACATGGGTGCGCTTGTCTGAAGGCAGACCCGCGTGGTAGGCCGCGGCCGAGAACTTATGCTGCTGCAGAAAAGCGGCCGTGTCCTCGGTCTGCCGCCGCGTACGGGCGTACACAATGCCGGTTTTGCCTGGTCCCACGCCGCGCGCCACCTCCAGCAGCCGGCGCAGCTTGTCCTCGGTGTGCAGCACCGAATACGACAGCTTGGGCCGTGCAAAGCTCTGCCGAAAAACCCCGTAGCCGGCCCGAAACTTCAGCTTCTCCACGATGTCGGCCTGCACTTGGGCGGTGGCCGTGGCCGTGAGGGCAATGACCGGCACGCCCACCGGCAGCTTCTCGCGCAACTCCGCAATGCGCAGGTAGGGCGGCCGAAAATCATAGCCCCACTGTGAAAGGCAGTGCGCCTCGTCGATGGCCAGCAGCCCCACATTCATCTTCGCCACCCGCACCTGAAAAAGCTCCGTCAGCAGCCGCTCCGGCGACACGTACAGGAACTTCACGTTGCGGCCGTACACGCAGTTGTCCAGCGCGTGGTCGATTTCCTGGTGGCTCATGCCTGCATAAATGGCCTCAGCTTTCAGCCCGCGCTTGCGCAGGTTGTCGACTTGGTCCTTCATCAACGCGATGAGTGGCGACACCACAATGCAGATGCCCGGCCGCGCCAGGGCTGGCACCTGAAAGCAGATGCTTTTGCCGCCGCCCGTGGGCAGCAGCGCCAGCGTGTCGTGCCCCGCCAGCACGGAAGCAATGATTTCCTCCTGCCCCGGCCGAAAGGCTGTGTGGCCCCAATGCTCGCGCAGCAGCGCCAGGGGCGAGGTTTCGGTAGGAGGGGAGGGCATGGAGGCGAAGATACTGCCACCTGTTACTAACCAAAGGTTGTTTGCCTTGCCGCCTCTGCGTTGCCTAATAAGACAGCCAAGTGGCTGAAAAAACGCTTTCCGAGGGAGTTTACGAAACTCATCGACTTATCGGGTTTACTGAACTTTGAAAGGTGAACGAGTTTCTTAAACTCAATCTGAACCGTAGGACCGCTTTGCCAAGCTGATAAGCGCTTATGAACAGAGTTCACTCTAAGGAGCGTCTCGCTTAACTTCTGAACCAAACTCTTAACCCAGACCACCATTGTGGACGTGCACCTCAAGTACGGAAAGTGCCTCTCCCTGAAGAACTACCTTGCCAAGGCATAGCGGCCTGCGGCCCGAAATGCGGCTGCGTAACCGGCCGGGTCGGAGGTTTCCCCCAGTTTGTTTAGCAACCCCCTGATAAGGTACAACAATGAAAAGGACGTATTTATGTAAACTAGCAGGAATAGAATTTACAGCCTATAGGCTGATAATGATGCTTTTCTTTACAGTAGCGATAATATGGGGAGTGAACAACTATCTCTATCGGCAAAAAGTAATGGAGGAACCAGGTTATGCGAAAGGAGTTGTTACCTACCTACGTAACTCCAAAGGGGTAAGAGTATCACTTTACCCTTTCATCACTTATAAATTTACTGTTGATGGGAAACAACTCGAAGGCAACCAGAAAGCAGAGGAGGGGTTATATCCCTCGATCGGGGACTGCATAGAGATCATTTACAGCAGGCAAGACCCGGAAGTATCGGCAATCAACTTTAAGCGGGGCATTATTCCTTGCCAATGAAAACAGAGAGACTAGCAGATACCGGGCTTTTCTGTTTTGGGGTTGTTTTTATTGGGGTAGTCTAGCGCAGCCGCACGGAATTGAGACAGAGCTTGCGTTTACCTAAACGGTCCCAAGGTAAACGCGGCTGTTCAAAATAAGGAGTATTATAACACCATCCTCTTCCCACGGCCGATGGCTACTAAGTAATCCACACGGGAATTTCGCGCTCGACGCGTCCCTGATACACTTGGTACACGTTCCCCTGGGCATAGCGCGAAGGTCTGCCGCCTTCCACGCCGGTGCGTTCCACGTAATAGTAGTGACGGCCGTCCCGGCCGTCGCACCGGGCCGAAAACGCCAACAGGATGGCATTCGCTGCGGTGCCGGGACCGTTGACTTGGGTGCGCAACGCTTGCCATTCGGGCGAGGCGTTAGGCGTGGCCAAACACTCCGCCCGCACGGTGAGCGCCATCCCCGCGTCCAAATTGCGGCCTAGCTTCTCGCTTCGGGCCGCAAAATTGGAGAAGTCCGTTTCCTCGGGGAACCGGTGAAAACGGGCGGGCACCACATAAGAGAACATGCTGGGCGGAAGTGGGCCGCGGGCCCGGCCCTGGCCAAGGAGGTGGTCGTGCCCCTCCTGGCGAAGGAGGTCGTCCTGGCGAACGATGTAATCGTAGACCACGCCCACCTCGGACGGTCGGTGCGGGGACGAAGTTTCGTGGCAACCACTGCCCAGGACAGCCACCAGGGCCCAGGCATAGCCAAGCAGAAGAGGTAGACTTTTGGCCATGGCTAAAAAGGTGATCACACAAAGGAAGCGGCTTTCTCCGTTCAAGAAAACGGTCCCAAGGTAAACGAGGTGCTGTCACGCGTTTGGTTACTTGTCGCCGCCTTTCGATAGGTACCGATCATAAAAAGCACCGGTCCCTTTGGCGTCCAGCCGGCCGACAACAACTTCCACTGAACTGTTGCTAAGGTCCAGGTTGGGCCGCAAAGAAATGTGTGCTCGTGCGCCCGGTGGCAGGGCCGGGAACGCGTCTTGCTCGAGGTCGGCTAAACGGAGCAAGAGTTGGGCAAACGAGCGGAGGCCCTCCGGGTCGCCGTGAATCAGGACGGATTGCCATTGTTCGGTTTCGCCTTCCACCAACTCTTTATTGTCTGCCACAAAAAGGTCCAAATGGCCCGTGATTTCGGATTTATACGGTTTCATGGTTACTGCGCCCTTTGAGGCCTTGTGGAAGGAAGCTCACCACAGATGATGCGTTCAACATAAACGGTGGTGCCGTAAACGCGCTCCGTTTAAATTAAGGAGGATTGTACTGCTACTCGTCGCTTTTAACCCAGCGGTACCAGTGTCCCTCCATCTGGTGCCAGTACGTGTACTGCTCCGCTCCTGGGCTGGGTTTCTCCCCCGTCGGGGAATAGGCGTAGCCCCACTGGTGAAAGCTGGCTTGTCCCCCCGTGGGGAACAACTGCACGTCCGAGCGCTGCCTCAGGGACACGTCCGCCGTGCTGGCCGGTGCCCCAGCGAATGGCCCAATTGGCCCGGCGAAGGCCCGGGCCGGGCCAGGCCCCTCCCCCTGCGCCGCCGGGTGGCTGCGGGCGAGCACGAGCGCCTCCAAGCGCGCCCGGCGGCCGAGAAAATCCACGTAGTCGCCGGCTTGCTGCAGCGCCGGGTACACAAAAGCCAGCAGTCCCGCGGCGGCCAGCCCCCCTTAAGCATAGCCCAGGCCCGTGCCGGCTATACGCCGGTGGGGCGTGCCAAACGCCAATGCGGTCGCGGCGGCGGCTGCTACCAGCAGGCCGAGGACCGTGTACGCAAACGGCGCCAGGGATAGGGTCCGTGGCACGAGCACAGGCGGCAGGTAGGCCAGCAGCAGGCCGCCGTAAAACAGGAACCGGGCTACCGATTTTTTGGTCATGGTACGAGGGCGGAGCAATGGCTCCCGGGGCAAGTTAACGCGGGCTTGCTGCTTGACTGGTCCGCGCCGACTGAGCAGCCCCTGAGTGCACCAACACGGGCATTTTGCCTGCTCCTAAACGTTCAGGAAAACGGTCCGAATAGTAAAAGGAGCGTATGTTGTGACACCTTTAGGCTGGTGTATGGTAAAAGCATTGCTTCTGCTCGTTCTGATGATTCCGGCCCTGCCAACTCGGGCGCAGACGCCTTTGCCATCGCGTAAAGCCGTGCTGCCCGCCCCGCCAAACGTTGAGCAGGCCCTTAACGGCCTGATGAATCCGCGGTTGTTGCACGTGCCCCAGGGCACGGTCCTCTACCGGCAGTTGCGCGACACGCTGGGTAACGGCTACGCGCGCCCGCTGCCGCCCGGGGATTGGGACTTGCGCTGGGTGGCGAAGGTGAACCCACGATGGTTAGCGGTGCGTTGGCTGAAGGGCTCGGCCCCCTACGCGGCCGGAGACACGGCCCTCTACTACATGCCTGCCATCAAAGGCTGGGCAACCATCATCCAGCTGTGAGCCGCTACCTGGTTTAAGAAAACGGTGGTGGCTGTTGCAGAACACGTGGGTGGCGCCTGAAATCATGGGAGATGGCGCGTTCGGAGGCAAATAAGCCTCATAAACGGCCGTTCTTGCGGTTGGTCCGGTGAAATAACTTGGGAGCGTTAGCTCGGTCACGAGTTCTGCAACAGCCACGGTGGTTGAGGCAAACGAGCGATACTTTCGTGTGGGAATGGGTGAGGCCTCCCCATCCTGCGCGCGGCAGGCTCTAGTAAATGAGCTGTTACATAGTACTCACCACGATGCGGACAATAAGGCGGGGGCTCCCAACTGCGAGGCCTTGACCCGGCGATGCCATAATGTGATCAGTATGTGGCCAGACTGCCTACCTTTAAATTTATCGAGGGCTTCCTTTTTGCGAATCATCTTGTTTTTCTTTCATGCTATCACTCGCTGCTGCGTTCCGGTATCTTACGGTGCTATTTCAAAGCACCGCGCTGCCGCTGTTATTGCTTGCCGCAGCTAGCTGTTCCGCTCCGGCTCCCCAGCCCTACCGCATAGGCTTTTCGCAGTGCACCAACGGCGATGCCTGGCGGCTGGCGATGATGGCGGGCATGCAGAAAGAGCTCAGCTTTTACCCGCAAGTGACCTTCCGAATGAAGGATGCGCACGATAACAGCGCCGTGCAGCGTGAGCACATTGCCGAGTTTTTGCGCGAAGGCATCGACTTGCTCATCGTCTCGGCCAACGAAGCCGAGCCGATTACCCCCATCGTTGAGGAAGCTTATAACCGGGGCATTCCCGTGGTCATCCTGGACCGGCGCACCACCTCCCCGCTGTACACGGCCTACGTGGGCGGCAACAACCAGGAAGTAGGCCAGACGGCGGCCCGCTACATCAGCAGCCTGTTGCGCCAGCGGGGCGAGGTACTGGAAATCCTGGGGGCGGCGGGCTCTTCCCCGGCCGTGGACCGCCACCGGGGCTTCGTGGAGGGGTTGGCTGCTTACCCCGGCATTCGACGAACCGCCCAGGTGCAGGGCGACTGGAAGCACCCCTCGGTGCTACGAGCCCTGCCGGCCGTGCTCCGCGACCACCCGGAGGTAGACCTGATTTTTGCCCACAACGACCGCATGGCCCTGGGCGCCTACCAAGTGTGTAAACAGCTGGGCTTGGCCGGACGCATCCGCATTGTAGGCGTTGACGGGCTGCCGGGACCGCAGGGCGGCATCCAGATGGTGCAGGACAAGGTGATGACGGCCACGCTGCTTTATTCTCCCGGTGGGGAAGAAGCCATTCGCACCGCCATGAAGATTCTCCTTCGGCAACCTTTTGAAAAGGAGAATATCCTCAGCACCATGGTCATCGACTCGACAAACGTCTTGACCATGAGAATGCAAACCCAAAAGCTGGCTGACCAGCAGCAGGATATTCAGCGGCAGCAGCAGCTGCTCCAGGCGCAGCTGGTCACCTATACCAGCCAGCGCACCGTGCTCTACATTCTGGTGGCCGCGCTGGTGGGGGCCCTGGTGCTGGGGGTGGTGCTGTGGCGCGCTTTTCAGTTTAATCGGCGCATCAGCCGCAAGTTGGCTGGGCAAAACGATGAAATCCGTGCCCAACGCAACCAGATTGAGTTGCTGGCCGAGCAGGCGCGGGTGGAAACCGAAGCCAAGCTGCGCTTCTTCACTAATTTCTCGCACGAGTTGCGCACGCCCCTGACCCTCATCATGGGGCCCGTGGAAGAGTTGCTGACCAACGGGGCCGACCTATCGGTTTCCCAGCGTCACGACCTGAACCTGGTCCGGCGTAATACCCAGCGCCTGCTGCAACTCGTCAATCAGCTCCTCGACTTCCGCAAAATCGACGTGGGCAAGATGCCCGTGCGGGCCACGGAAGGCAACGTAGTGGCCTTTGTACGCGACATCATGGACGTGTTTGAGAAGCCGGCCCGACAGCGCGGCATCAGCCTGCGGTTTTTGCCGGCTGAGCCCAGTATCCGGCTGTGGTTTGACGTGAACATTCTCGATAAAATCATTTTTAACCTGCTTTCCAACGCCCTGAAGTTCACTCCGGAGCGCGGGCAAATTACCGTCAGCATCCAGCCCCTGCCAGCCGAGCGTCAGGTGCGCATCAGCGTCGAAGACACGGGCCGCGGCATCAGCGAACAGGACCGGGCCCACATTTTTGAATGGTTCTACCAAGGCCAGCAGGGCAGCGCCAAAGGGTCGGGCATGGGCCTTGCCCTGGCCATGGGCCTAGCGCGCCTGCACCAGGGAGAGCTCAGTTTTACCAGCACCCCGGGCCAGGGCAGCACCTTCACCGTGACCTTGCCCCAGGAACTGCCCGCAGCCTTACGCAGCACGGAGGCGCTTGCTTCGCCTTTGGCGCTGGCCGCGGTGGAAGAGGCTGCAGCACCTGACCAAGTGCTTGCCGCCGGCCAACCCAGCAAGGACCGCAAGGAGTTGGTGCTGGTGATAGAGGATAACGAAGAAGTTAACGCCTTCCTGGCCCAAAAGCTGGGTGCCCATTTCCAGGTGCAAACCGCCACTGACGGCGCCACTGGCCTGCGCCTGGCTGGTGAGACCATTCCGGACCTCATTGTGTGCGACGTGAACCTGCCCGAGCTCAGTGGCCTGGACGTGGCCGCGGCCTTGAAGAGCGATTGGCGCACCTCGCACATTCCGCTGGTGCTGCTCACCGCCCGCAGCGCTCCCGAGCAACAGGTAGAAGGCGTGCAGGCCGGGGCGGACCTCTACCTGACCAAGCCCTTCAACCCGACCTTTCTGCTCGAAAGCCTGCGCACGTTGCTCGGCAATCGGGAGCGGCAGCGCGAACATTTTCGGCGCGGTATTTCCGTGGACACGGCGACCGTAGCTCCCCAGCGGGTGGACCAGAAATTTCTGGCCGACCTCACGGCCATAGTGGAGGCTAACTTGAGCAATTCTAAGTTGAGCGTGGAAGACGTGGCCCGCAGCTTGGGCACTTCGCGGGTGCAACTCTACCGCAAAACCAAGGCCCTGCTTGGCACGGGCGTTACCGACTTCATCCAGGACATTCGCTTGACCAAAGCCCGGCAGCAGCTGCTCAACACGGAGTTGAACATCGCTGACGTGGCCTACCAATTGGGCTTTGCTTCGCCCTCGTACTTCTCGGCCAGCTTCAAGGCCAAGTACCGCATCTCGCCCTCCGAGTTCCGGGCGCTGCACACAACGCCGAGCGCGTGAATCAATTCTGATAGTCGGGTAACATGAGTGATAGGCTGTAAGCGGCTTATGCTAAATTGCTCTTGCTTAATTTCTGATTATCAGCAGGTTATTTTATTTTCTGTAGGCGAACGAATAGTGATACTATTTGGAATAATCGCGCTACCGGCTGGCCCCGACGCTGCCCCACCTTTGGGACATGAAGCCATTGTGCCTGCTCCCTACTTTTCCTGCCTTCTCTGCTGCAGCTCCCGAGCTGCCTGCTGCCTACAATCGTTTCCGGACGAGCGGGGTAAGCATTGAAGCGCCCCTGAAGGAGTGTGGCTTGATGCGCAAACGCTGCATTTTTCCACTTTCACTTTTCCAAATTCCCATGCGCAAACAAGTACTCCTGGCGCGCCGGCTGTTGTTGCCGACGCTGCTGGCCGCCGTGCCCCTGCTGGCCACCGCGCACCCCGACGGGGCCCACTCAAGTGAGACTTTTGCGGCACCGACTGCCGTGGCGGACCGTCCTATCACGGGCCGCGTGACCGACGAAAAGGGCGAAGGCCTACCCGGCGTAACGGTGCTCGTGAAGGGCACAGCAATTGGAACGAGCACCGGACCGGACGGTAGCTTCGCCCTCACCGTGCCCGACAACGCCACGCTGGCGCTCTCCTTCGTGGGCTACAAGACACAGGAAATCGCGGTGGGTAGCCAGACGACAGTGGCCGTGCAAATGGTGGCCGACGCCGCAGCGCTGGATGAAGTAGTCGTGACCGGCTACCAAAGCCAGCGCAAGGCCGACTTAACCGGTGCCGTGGCCGTGGTGAAGACCGATGAAATCAAGGACATGGCTTCCAACGACGTCACGCGCAACCTGCAAGGCCGCGTACCGGGCGTGCAAGTCAACACGGACGGCGCTCCGGGCAGCGCGGCCACCGTGCGCATCCGCGGCATCGGTACGTTGGGCAACAACGACCCGCTCTACGTCATCGACGGCATTCCCACGAAGGAGGGCATCAACCAAATCAACCAGAACGATATCGAGTCGATTCAGGTGCTGAAAGATGCTTCGGCGGCCAGCATCTATGGCTCGCGGGCGGGCAACGGGGTCATCATCATCACGACGAAGAAGGCCAAGCGCGGCGCGACGCGGGTAGATTTCTCCACCTTTTTCAGCGTGCAGCAGCCAGGGCCGAACATCCAGCTGCTCAACACCCAAGACTACGGCCGCGTGTACGCCCAGGCGGCCATCAACGACGGCACGGTTCCCAGCCTGCCCTACTACAATTTTCAGACGCGCCGCGACGCCAGCGGGCGGCTCGTGCTGGATGGCGTGACGGTGCCCGAGTTCATCGACGCCGACAAAACCCAGCGCGCCGCCAACACCGACTGGTTCAAGGAAACCCAGCAAAACGCCCTGATTCAGAGCTACAACCTGAGTTTGAGCAGCGGCGGGGAGCGGGGCGGGGCGTTGTTCTCGCTGAACTACTACGACAACAGCGGCACCCTGAAGCACACCAGCTTCGACCGCATGACGGCTCGCCTCAACTCCGACTACAATTTCCTGGAAGGCAAGTTGAAAGTGGGCGAAAACCTGACTATTGTGAAGTCGCAGCGGGCCGAGTTTGACCTGAACCTGGTACGCGACCGCACCACGCAGCTCCCTTCCATTGTGCCGGTGCGCACCGTGGATGGCGTGGGCTGGGGCGGGCCGGTGGCGGGCATGAGCGACCGGGACAACCCATTGCGCCTGCTCACCGACAACAAGCAGAACCGTTCTAACACGGGCCGGGTGTTTGGCAATTTGTTTGCCGACGCCGAAATCCTGAAGGGCCTGCACCTGCGCACCAGCTTCGGCATCGACTACAGCCTTTTCAAGTACCGCCAGATTTACAAGACCTACAAGGCAGGCTTTCTCTCCGAGCAGAATAACCGCGTCACCGACAACAACCGTTTCTGGGGTAACTGGGTGTGGCAGAACACACTCAACTACGACATGACCCTGGGCGACAAGCACCAGTTGGGCGTGGTAGCCGGAACGGAACGCATCAGCTACTACGACGAGAGCAGCTTTGCTTCGCGCACCAACTTCGCCAGCGAAGACCCCAACTACGCCTACCTCGATGCGGGAGCTGCTAACAAAGACAACGGCGGCGGGGCCACCGCCTTCCGCCTGGCCTCCTACTTCGCCAAAATCAACTACTCCTTCGCCGACCGGTACCTGCTGTCGGCTACCCTCCGCCGCGACGGCTCGTCGCGCTTCGGCGAAAACGAGCGGTTCGGGGTATTCCCGGCCTTGTCGGCGGGCTGGCGCCTGAGCGAAGAGACCTTTGTGAAGGACGCATTGCCCATCCTGTCGGACCTGAAGCTGCGCGCCGGCTGGGGCCAGACCGGCAACCAGGACATTGCCAACTTCGCTTCGCGCGGCCTTTATCAGTCGTTGTTGGGCACGCTGGACCCCAACTTCGAGTACGACCGCGGCACGGCCTACGACATTTACGGCAACGACACGAACCTGCCCTCGGGCTACCGCCGCGTGCAGCGCGCCAACCCGGGCCTGAAGTGGGAAACCACGACCCAAACCAACATCGGCGTTGATTTTGGCCTGCTGCAAAACAAGCTCTCCGGCTCGGTCGATTACTTCGTCAAGAACAGTAAGGACATCCTCGTGAACCTGCCCTTTCTGGCAGTGGTGGGCGAAGGCGGCGACCAGTTCGTGAACGGCGCCTCCATCCAGAACAAGGGCTGGGAGTTCTTGCTCAGCTACCAAAACGAGCTGGCCGGCGGGCTGACCTACGGCATCACGGGCAACCTCTCGACTTACCGCAACAAGCTCACTTACCTGCCCGATGAAGTGATTAACGCTTACGGCGGTAACGGGCAGGACGTAACCCGGCTGGGCCACTCCATCAACGCGGTGTACGGCTACGTGGCCGATGGCCTCTACCAGAATTCCGCCGAGGTAAGTGGTGGACCCACGCAAGTGGGCGCCGCCCCCGGCCGAATCCGCTACAAGGACCTGAACGGCGATGGCAAGGTGGACAACTTCGACCAGACTTGGCTGACGGAAGGCGTGCCTAACTTCAACTACGGCCTGAACCTGAATGCCGGCTACAAGGGCTTCGATGCGCAGGTGTTCTTCCAGGGGGTGCAAGGCCTGGACGCGTTCAACAACGCCAAATTCCGGACCGACTTCTCGTCGCTGGCTTCGGGCGAAAACTGGGGGCAGCGCCTGCTGGATGCGTGGACGCCGACCAACACCGGTTCGACTATTCCGGCCGCTACGCTTATCAACACCAACAACGAAGGCCGCGCTTCCACCTACTTCATCGAAAACGCTTCTTACATGAAGCTGCGCAACGTGCAGCTGGGCTACTCGCTGCCCAGTGCCTGGGTGAGCCGGGGTAAGCTACAGGGCGTGCGCCTGTACGTGCAGGGCCAGAACATTTTCACGGTCAAGAGCAAAGAGTACACCGGCGCCGACCCCGAGGTGACCAATTATCAGTACCCCTTGCCGCGCATTTTCACCGCCGGCCTCAACGTCTCCTTCTAACCACCCACCCGCACTTTTGCCATGAAAATATTTAAAATCAGCGCGGTGGCTTTGTCGCTGCTCGCACTCGCCTCCGGCTGCAACGATAATAAGTTTCTCGACGTGCAGCCCGTTGGCGCCCTCAGCGACGAGCAGCTCAACACTGCCGCCAACATCGAAAAGCAGGTAATTGCCGCCTACTCCCAGCTCGGCAACGACGTGTACCGCGCCCCCTACACCTCCATGTGGCCTTACGGCAACGTGCGCGGCGGCGACGCCTACAAGGGCGGTAACGGCACGGCCGACGTCGACGCCTTTCACTTCTACGAAACCTTCACCTTCAACCGCGTGGACGTTGGCAACACCGACGAGCTGTGGTTCCTGCTGTACATCGGCGTGTCGCGCTGCAACGACGCCCTGCGCCGCCTCGACGGGGTCGATGCTACCGCCATGCCCACCAAAGCCGTGCGCCAGGGCGAAGTGCGCTTCCTGCGCGGGCACTACTACTTCCTGCTGAAGGAGCTGTTCAAGCGCGTGCCGTATATCGACCAGTCGGTGCCCACGGACAAGTACGGCGAGGTGTCGAATGTTGGCTTGAGCAATGAGGACCTGTGGACCAAGATTGCCGATGACTTCCGCTTTGCAGTGGCCAACCTGCCCGATACTCAGCCCGAAACGGGGCGGGTAACGAAATCAGCAGCCCAGGCTTATTTGGCCAAAACGCTGCTTTACCAAGCCTATGTGCAGAGTGAAACCCACGCCGTTACGTCGGTAGACCAAGCCAAACTGCAGGAAGTAGTAACGCTTACCAACCAGGTTATTGCCTCGGGCAAGTACTCGCTGCACCCCGATTTTGCCACCAACTTTCTAACTGCCGGCGACAATGGCGTAGAGTCGGTGTTTGCCATCCAGTTCTCGCGCAACGACGGCACGCCCAAGGGCCGCACCAACCGCGGCAGCCAGCTGAACTACCCCATGAATCCCGACTACGGCTGCTGCGGTTTCCACCAGCCCAGTCAGAACCTGGTCAACTCCTTCAAGACCGATGCCCAGGGCCTGCCGCTGTTCAACACGTTCAATAACTCGGACCTGACGACCCCGGCGGACTTCCAGGTGAATACCGTGGACCCGCGCCTCGACCACACCGTTGCCATTCCGTCGCATCCCTACAAGTACCTGCCGACGTTCATTTTCGAAACCTCCTGGCTGCGCGACCAAAACACGTACGGCGTGTACATGTCGATGAAGGAGACGGTGCTGCCTTCCGACCCCAGCTTCCAGAAGACGCCGCCCTTCATGAATTCCTCGAAGAACTGGGCGCTTATTCGCTTCGCCGACGTGCTGCTGTGGAAAGCCGAAGCCCTGATTGAGCTGAACCGCGCTTCCGAAGCCCTACCCATCATCAACCAAATCCGACAGCGGGCCCAGAACAGCACAGGCCGCTTGAAAACCACGGCCGGCACCGCTACCTCCAACTACAACATCGGGCAGTACGGCGCCGCCCAATGGACTCAGCCGTACGCCCGCGAAGCCCTGCGCTTTGAGCGGCGCCTGGAGTTTGCCATGGAGGGCTACCGCTTCTTTGACTTGGTGCGCTGGGGCATTGCCGGCGACTACCTGAACACCTACTTCGACAAGGAAAAGACCAAGCGCCTGTACCTGAAGGACGCGCGCTTCACGAAAGGCCGCGACGAGTACCTACCCATCCCCATCAACCAGATTAACTTCAGCAAAGGGCTATACAAGCAGAATCCGGGCTGGTAAACAGCGAACAAATACGTGGAACCATCCGGTAGCGGCAGAGCCGAACCGTGGTGGGTGGACACAAGCCCTCTCTACCGGCTGCATAAGCTTGGTACGCCAGAGGAGGCTTACGCACTGCCGCTGCTGGATGCACCCCGAACGCTCTTTCCAGGGTAACACCCCATTCCTTATACTCTTAATCTATCCCACAGTGAAAAACCGCAACGTATTCTTTTGGTCCTTGGTGGTCGCACTGGGCGGCTTCCTGTTCGGCTTTGACACGGCCGTGATTTCCGGTGCCGAAAAAGCCATCCAACAGCTCTGGGGCTTGAGCTCGGTGGAGCACGGCTTCACCATTGCCATTGCCTTGATTGGCACCGTGGTGGGCGCCATCTTCGGGGGCATACCCTCCGATAAGCTGGGCCGGCGGCAAACCCTGTTCTTCATCGCCGCCCTGTACTTGATATCGGCGCTGGGCGCGGCGCTCACCAGCAATTGGACGCTGTTTGTGGTGTTCCGCTTCCTGGGCGGGCTGGGCGTGGGGGCATCGTCGGTCACGGCCCCGCTTTACATCGCGGAGGTGTCGCCCTCCGCGGTACGCGGCCGCATGGTGGGCATGTTCCAGTTTAACATCGTGTTTGGCATCCTGGCCGCCTACCTCTCCAACTACCTGCTGGCCGGCACCGGCGAGCACGACTGGCGCTGGATGCTCGGCATTCAGGCCGTGCCGGCCGTGGCCTTTTTTCTGCTGCTGTTCCGCATTCCCGAAAGCCCGCGCTGGCTGCTGGGCCAGGGCCGCGTGGAGGAAGGCCGCCAAGTGCTGCGCCTCATCAACCCCGAAACAGCCAACGACGAAGTGACCAGCATCTTAACAACCAATGCTGCTGATGCCGCCGAAAGCGACTCGCTCTTTGCCCGGGCCTACCGCGGCCCGGTGCTGCTGGCCATTACGTTCGCCGTGTTCAACCAGGTGTCGGGCATCAACGCCATCATCTACTACGCCCCGCGCATCTTTGAAATGACAGGGCTGGGCAAAGGCTCGGCGCTGCTCTCCTCGGCGGGGCTGGGCCTGGTGAACTTCGCCTTTACGCTGCTGGCCATGAACTTCATCGACCGGTTTGGGCGCCGCAAGCTCATGCTCATCGGCTCGGTGGGGCTGATAGCCACGCTGGGCCTGGTGTCGTGGGCCTTCTACACGCAGCAGTTTGGCGGCGTGCTCGTGCCGGTGCTGCTGTTCGTGTACATCGCCTTTTTTGCCTTTTCGCAGGGGGCGGTTATCTGGGTGTTTATCTCCGAAATTTTCCCCAATACCGTGCGGGCCAAGGGCCAGGCGCTGGGCTCGAGCACGCACTGGGTGATGGCGGCCCTTATTGCCTTCACGTTCCCCTACTTTGCCGAGAAGCTGGGCGGAGGCAACACGTTTGCCTTTTTCTGCGCCATGATGGTGCTGCAGCTCGGGTTTGTGTGGCGCTTTATGCCCGAAACCAAAGGCACCAGCCTGGAGCAGCTGGAAAAGACGCTGGTCGTTCACTAACTGCTTAATCACAGCATCATGCAACCAACAATAGTTTGTTTTGGCGAAACCCTGTGGGACGTGCTGCCCTCGGGCAAGCAGCCCGGTGGGGCCCCCTTCAACGTGGCCGTGCACCTGCATCAGCTCGGCCAACCGGTGGAACTCATCAGCCGGGTGGGCGACGACGACCTGGGCGCGGAATTGGTGGGTTTCCTGCACGAGCGCGGCCTGAGCACCGAATACGTGCAGCAGGGCCAGACCCACCTCACGGGCGTGGTGAAAGCCAACGTGGGCGACCGCAACGAGGTGGTCTACAAAATAGTGCAGCCCGTGGCCTGGGACTACATTCAGTACGAGGAGCGCCTGAGCAAGCTGGTGGCCGACGCCGCCATGCTGGTGTTCGGCAGCCTGTCGGCCCGCACCCCCGCCACCCGCGAAACCCTCTACCGCCTGCTGCCGCAGGCCCGCTTCCGGGTGTTCGACGTGAACATGCGCCCGCCGCACTACACCCGACCCGTGGTGCAGTACTTGCTGGAACACAGCGACCTGGTGAAGATGAACCACCACGAGCTGGCCGAAATACTGGAGTGGTTTGGGAAAAAGGCCGACGAGGACTCGGCCTTGGAGTGGCTGGCGGCGCGCTTTAACCTGCAGGCGGTGTGTGTCACTTTGGGCGCCGATGGGGCCCAGCTGTACACCAACGGCCAGCTCTACAAAAGCAGCGGTTTTCCCGTCAAAGTCACCGACACCATCGGCAGCGGCGACGCCTTCTTAGCGGCCCTGCTCGCGGGGTGGCTGGCGGGCCAACCGCCGCAGGAATGCCTGCAATTTGCCTGCGCCGCCGGCGCGCTGGTCGCTACTCATCAGGGCGCCACGCCCGCTATCACCCCCGCTGATGTGGCCCGGCTGCGGCAGTCTCAACCGGTGTCGTCCCAATCCTAATTCAAGCAGTTCTGCTGCGACATCCTTGCTTATGAAAAAGTCATTTTTACTGGCCTGTAGCGTATTAGCCCTCGCTTTCGCCGGTCACGCCCAAACGGCGGTGCCCATTCCGCCAGCCACTCCGCAATACCGGCCGGCCTATCATTTCACGCCAGCTGCCCATTG
Organism: Hymenobacter sp. B1770; assembly: GCF_049896385.1. Taxonomy (NCBI): domain Bacteria; kingdom Pseudomonadati; phylum Bacteroidota; class Cytophagia; order Cytophagales; family Hymenobacteraceae; genus Hymenobacter; species Hymenobacter sp. B1770. The sequence goes on along the minus strand of NZ_JAFCUF010000015.1, from coordinate 44,043 downwards.
GATGAACGACCCCAACGGCATGGTATACTACCAGGGCACCTACCACCTGTTTTTCCAATACTACCCCGACGGCATGGTGTGGGGGCCCATGCACTGGGGCCACGCTACCAGCCCCGACTTGGTGAGCTGGAAAGAGCAGCCCATTGCCCTGTACCCGGACAAGCTGGGTATGATTTTCTCCGGCAGCGCGGTTATTGACGTGAACAACACCGCCGGGTTCGGCAAAAACGCCATGGTGGCGATTTTCACCCACCACAACCCCGAAAAAGAAAAGAAAGGCCAAAACAAGCACCAGTACCAAAGCCTGGCCTACAGCTTGGACGCGGGCAAAACCTGGAAGAAGTACGAGGGCAACCCCGTACTGCCCAACCCCGGCATCGCGGACTTCCGCGACCCCAAGGTGAGTTGGTACGAGGCCGGTAAGAAGTGGGTAATGACCCTGGCCACCAAGGACCGCATCACCTTCTACTCGTCGCCCAACCTGAAAAACTGGACCAAGGAAAGCGAGTTTGGTGAGAAACTGGGGGCCCACGGCGGCGTCTGGGAATGCCCAGACCTGTTTCCAATGACGCTCAACGGCAAAACCCACTGGGTGCTCATCGTCAACCTGAACCCCGGTGGTCCCAACGGCGGCTCGGGCACGCAGTACTTCGTGGGCAATTTCGACGGCAAAACCTTCACCCCCAGCAGCACCGACACCAAATGGGCTAGTTATGGCCCCGATGACTACGCTGGCGTGACGTGGAACAACACCGGCACCCGGCGCCTGTTCATGGGCTGGATGAGCAACTGGACCTATGCCAACCAAGTGCCCACGTCTCCGTGGCGCAGTGGCACCACGGTGGCCCGGGAGTTGGCCCTCCAGCAGGTCGGGAACCAGGTTTATTTAATCTCACAGCCGGTGAAAGAAACCGCAAAGCTCTTTCCATCGGCGACCACGCTTAAGAACCTGACCGTAAACAAAACCCTGGAGCTCACCCCCAAGCTCAAGAGCATTGGTGACAAGTTTCAACTTAAACTCAAGGCGCAGCAATTGGCCAGTTTCTCGCTGGTCCTGAGCAATGGCAAAGGGGAAGAGGTGATAATTGGCTACGACCAGCCGACTAACCAATACTTTGTCGACCGCACCAAATCGGGCCAGTTGGGCTTTAGCGACAAATTTGCGGGCCGCCACACGGCTCCCCGGCTTGCGACGTCGCCCCAGGCCGATGTTACGCTGCTAGTGGATGCCACCTCGGTGGAAGTATTTGCCGACCAGGGCCTCACGTTGATGAGTGAGCTGTTTTTTCCGACAGAACCAATCTCCACACTGCGGCTCACTGCCGATTCCAGCTTTTTGATTCGGGAACTGACGTACGCTCCCTTCGCGCCCAAGGCGCAGTAAAAAATCAAGCAGCGCAATAGCAAATTTACTTTTTTGGGGTGAAGCCTTTGTAACAGGGAGGAAACGCTCGCCATTCGCGGGTTTCACAACTGCCGCCATACGCCGATGTGTTTCCATAAATCATTTACGAGGCATGGAAGTGAGTCATCTCCCTGATAGTGATTGGTCGCCACGCTGGCGTGCTGCCTGGCCTCCCTGTACGTGGCCTACCCCAACGAGCTCACCATCGGCCTTGCTCAGCTGGGGTTGCTCTTCCTTTCCTTACTTTCTGCACATAGTTCTCCGGGGCGCCGTCACGTTGGGCAAGAATTGGATAGCCGCTTACCGACGGAACAAGCGCTAAGTGTTCAGCAAAAGGATCGTGCCGTGAACTTGCTTTGTTCAAAGTAAGAAGTAGTCTGGCCGCTTCGCAAAGGTCTGGCGTGCCACAGCGGCTGCGTCGCGGGGACGCGCTTAGTGCTTCCGCGCGGCCCGGCGCTGGCGGGCCTCCAGCTTCCGGCTGCGCGTGGCGCTGCTTTTGCCGGGAACCGTGGGGCTTTTCACGGCCCCGCGTTTGCGGGCGGCCCGGGCACTGTCCGTTACGGGCAGAATCCCGCCGGTGGCTTTGTCCACCACGGCTTGGGCTTCCGCGCTTTGCGCCGGGGCGGGGGTTTGGGCAAGAACGGGCGCCGACGCCCACAACAGACAGCACAGGAGGAGTTTCATCCGGCGAAGCTACGCCCGGACCGCGGCGGGGTAACTGCAGGTCGGCGGCAGGGCCGTACTGCTTCGAGGTCGGAAGCACCAGCCACTGCCCCCTAGAAGCAACGTTTATCAAAACGGTCCGAATAGTAAAACGAGCCAAATGCTATACGCTGTGCGCTAAACATGCTTCTTCATAGCCCCATTTGTTGTCCAGGACGCCTGCTTCTAAGTACTGCTTGACCTCAGCATACGAAACGCTGGACGGAATATCGACGGCCAAGAGGACCGGCAGATTACTGAGCTCCGAGTCGCACCCTAGCGCCAGTAACGCGGACTGGGTTGGACGAACGGCACTTTCCTCGGTGAACAAGACGCGGACGGTACTATGGCCGGATTCGGCAACCAACCCTGTGACGTACCACTCGCCTGACCGCTCCTCTACAGACACCACGTCCCCCAGCGCGTACTCCGGCGCATAAAACAAGATGTTGTCTAGGCGGTACGTACCGGCTTCGCACGGCTCAGCCCACGCACTTTCTAAGGCATAGTCACCGGCTAAATCAGTGTACTCGAAGAGTATTTTGGTCTTCATGATGGAGGAAATCGTAGTAATTTTTGGCTGGCTCCAAAACTACCTTAACAAGACCTTCCCGGCTTGGAACAACGCCACAAGTGTGTCCACGAAAAGGGTGGTGGCTGTTGCAGAAGTCTCAGATACGCTTCCAGAACCGGTTGCATTCGCTTTACAGAGAACGGAAAGGGCGTCAGAAGCACGTTTTAGGAAGGTGCCGAGTGAGTACACGGCTTCTGGAGCGCAGGGCGCTGAGTTCTGCAACAGCCACGGTGGTCCCGTAAACGCAGTCCGTTCAGTTGAAGCAGTTTTTTTGCTGCCAGACCTTACTCAGCTTTTCGGTCTAATTGCGCAAAGAACTTGAGCGCCATCAGCAGAGGAATGACGACCACTAACACCCACCCCATCAGGCTTAGGGTCATCAAGATGGTCCGAAAAGCAAAACATGGGAATCGTTTTTCGCCGCTAACCACCTAGGGGCCGCCGCGCTCCCGCGTTCCGGTACGGGTTGATGAGCATACCCCTGGAGGTCGCCTGCGAGCCGACGCCGGCGACCTCACACGCCGAGTCCGGCTCACGTGCAAGAAGGGCCGCCGGTGCAACGCTGGAAAAATTACTATCCGCCGGCCGCGGTTCCGGCCCTGACTTGACACCCGCCGCACGCGACAGCCGACAAATTGCGGCCTATTTTACCTGCCTGTCAAGACCAAGCCGGTTTATCACCCCGGCCTGTAAAGCGCCGGCAGGATTAACCCTTCCACGTGTATAGCGGCTGTGGCCGGACGCGCCATATTTCCCGTCAGGCCTGAAAATGCCCCAGCGCTCTGGAATTATTCTGTTAGTATTGCTAATTCATTCCCCTCCCCATGACCGGCATTTTACGCTTCCCTCCCCGACTGCTATTCTGCGCCGTTTTCTTAACGCTCGCCCTCGGACACGCCAGCCACGCGCAGCTGGCTGCCCCCATTGATAAGGCCGTCTTCAAGCCCAAGTTTATCAAGCAGCAGTTGCTGAAGACGGCGCGCTGGCAGCTGGCTCACCCCAAGCACGCGCTCACCGATTGGACCAACGGCGCCTTTTACTCCGGGGTGTTTGCCGCGTACCAAGCCACCCGGTCCAAGCTCCTGCTCGACTCGCTGATGGCCATGGGCGAGCGCACGCAGTGGCGCCCCGACAAGCGCTACGACCACGCCGACGACATCGTTATCTGTCAGACTTACCTGAATCTGTACCGCCTGAAAAAAGACCGGCGCATGATTGAGCCCACCATTGAGGTGGTGGAAAAGCTGCGCACCGAACCCGGCCCCGAGGTGCAAGCCCACGGCATTACCTGGTGGTGGTGCGACGCCCTCTTTATGGGTCCGCCCGTGCTGGTGAAGCTGGGGCTAATCGAGAACCGGCCCCAGTACCTGACCCTGAGCGACACGCTTTACCAGCAAACCTACCGGCGCCTTTACAACCCGCAGGAGCACTTGTTTGCCCGCGATGCGGCCTACCTCTGGAACGAGGCCGGGGAGGGCCGAAAAGAAAGCAACGGCCAGCGCATCTTCTGGAGCCGCGGCAACGGCTGGGTCATGGGCGGCTTGGTGCAGGTATTGCAAGAATTGCCCCCCACGCACCCTAACCGACCTTTCTACGTGAAGCTGTTTAAGGAAATGAGTGCCCGCCTGGTGCAGTTGCAGCAGCCCGATGGCCTGTGGCGCGCCAGCCTGCTCGACCCGGCCGCTTACCCCGGCGGCGAGGCTTCCGGCTCGGGCTTCGACTGCTACGCCATGGCCTGGGGCATCAACCAGGGCCTGCTGGACCAGGCCACGTACCTGCCGGCCGTGCAAAAGGCCTGGGTGGCGCTCAACAACTGTGTTTCGCCGGAAGGCCGGGTGGGTTGGGTGCAGCCCATCGGCGCCGACCCGCGCCGCGACTTTTCGGCCGACAGCTGGGAGGTGTACGGCACCGGGGCCTTTCTGCTCGCCGGCTCGGAAGTCATCAAGCTGAAGCCCTAGTAGCCTTATTCCTGCCCCTTTTTCTTCTGACTGCATGAAACGACGTGCTTTTGTTGCCGGCACCCTCACGGGCCTTTCGGCCGGTGCCCTCCCCGCCTGGGCCGCCCAGGGGCCCGCTGCCGAAGCGGCAGGGCTGCCCGCCGCGGCCAAACCCACGGACCGCGCCTACTGGCTGGACACCCTCCTGCGCGTCGCCGAGCCCGTACTGGCGGCGGGTGCCCGGGGTCAGCTGAAGGCGATCATGCCCATCGAAGCGGCGGCGGGCCAGCAGGAAGGGCGGCGCCAGGTGTCGCACCTGGAGGCGCTGGGTCGTACGCTGACGGGTCTGGCGCCCTGGCTGGAACTGTCCGCCGTGCCGGCCGCCGAGCAGGCGCGCCAGCAGCGGTTCGCCGACCTAGCCCGCCAGGCCATCGGGCACGCCACCAACCCACAGTCGGCTGATTTTCTAAATTTTACGACGGGCGGCCAGCCGGTCGTCGATGCGGCCTTTCTGGCTCACGCGCTGCTACGGGCGCCCACCCAGCTGTGGGAAAAATTGCCCCCCGCCACCCAACAGCACCTGGTGCAGGCCCTGCAGAGCAGCCGCGTAATCAAGCCCTACTACAACAACTGGCTGCTGTTCAGCGCCATCATCGAAGCCGCGCTGCTCAAGTTTACGGGCAAGGGCGACCTGATGCGCATGGACTACGCCATCAAGGAGCACCAGACCTGGTACAAGGGTGACGGTACCTACGGCGACGGCGCCGATTTCCACTGGGATTATTACAACAGCTACGTCATTCAGCCCATGCTGTTGGATATAGTCGGCACCCTGGTGGCGGCGGGCAAGGAACGGCCGGAGCTGCTGGCCACGCTGCGGACCCGCGCCCGGCGCTACGCCATGGTGCAGGAGCGCCTGGTTGGGCCGGACGGCTCCTTTGCCGCCTTTGGCCGCTCCCTGGCTTACCGCTGCGGGGCCTTTCAGCACCTGGCCCAGGTGGCTCTGCAGCAGCAGCTGCCGCCGGAATTACCCCCCGCCCAGGTGCGCAGCGCCCTGACGGCCGTGATTCGGCGCACGATAGAGCCCAAGGGTACGTTTGACAGCAAGGGCTGGCTCCAAATTGGCTTGTGCGGCCACCAGCCCAGCCTCGGCGAACCGTATATTTCCACCGGCAGTCTGTACCTGTGCACCACGGCCTTTCTGCCCCTGGGCCTGCCCGCCACCGACCCGTTTTGGGCCGCCCCCGCCCAGGACTGGACGGCAAAGAAAATCTGGTCAGGGCAGGATGTGCCCGTCGACCACGCCCTATAGCCCCGCGGTGGATTCGCCGCCATTTGCCCGGTAAGAGCAGCCCGGTGGGTTTTGCCACTAGCTTGGGCATTAGCACAAAAGCTGTCCCCCCTGGGCCCAGGACTGAGGAGGTCTAGCGGAGCCAGCCCGCGTTGCGACGTGTTTCGAAGGTGGGCTTCGATAAGGTTGGGGGCGCGGCAACCGAGGGCCGCGTGGCGGCGTTCGGCGTTGTAATAGGGGAGGTAACGGCTGATTTTCAGCCGGGCTTCGGCTAAGCCCGGAAGGTAGCCGACCAAAGCAGGAGAGGTGCGAGGCGCCTGCAGGCTGACGTTGAAGCATCCCCCCCTGAACTTTGGGCAGAGCAAGGGCTAGGATGACTTACTGGAATGGGCGGCGCCACAGGTGGATTCAGCAGACCGGTTAGCGAATCCGCTGTTGCCACGTTTAAGTGCCGCTCCATTAAGTGGGCTAGTGTTCCCGAACGTGAAGCCGCGCTGATTTATACCCCGCTGCTCCTGATGCCCGGAAGTGGTACGGAGGCAGAGCAGAGCTTCACTCGGAGTGTTCACGCAAAGGGTAAGCATTCTAAAAACGGGACGTGCCTTGAAAAAAGAAAAGCCCTGCGACCAAGTGACGCAGGGCTTTTCTTTCTTTTATCTCGCTTAGCGCACTTCCAGCCTCAGACTTTGCTTGCGAAGTTTGGTATTCACCACCACCGTGTAGGCACCCGGTTTCAGGCCCGCGGTGCTCACGAGGACGGACTGGGAGCCATCCGGATATACTTTGTCGGCCAGGGTGCGCACGCACACTCCCATGAAGTCGTAGACACGGATGGAAACCAGGCTTTTCACGGGCAAGGCGAACGCAACGACCGTCTGGTCGGTGGACGGGTTGGGATAGAGTCGAGCAGCGAACGTTTGGGCGCGCGTGGCTTCTGCTTGCGTAGCCGGGGCGGCCAGCCGGTTACTCGTGCACGCGGCGGCGGTTGGGCCGTTGCCCGTTACCTCCAGCCAGTCGATATTGGCAAACTCCGAAGCCACCGTAGTTTCCAACCGGATGGCATTCACGCCCGCAGACAGCGACACCGTGGCCGTGGTGGTGGTCCAGGTGGACCAGGAGGCGGTCTTGGGGAACGGCACGCTAGCCACGGCCGAAGCACCGTTTACCAACACTTGCGCCGTGGTGGCGCTCTTGCTGCCCCCGTTGGCGTAGCGGAAGCGTAGCGTGTACGTGCCCGCGGCCGGCACGCTCACGCGGTAGTCGATGCCTTGCCCAGAGGAATTGGAGAGGTTGAGGTAGTAGCCATTGTCGGCCCCAGAGTAGCTGTTCTGACGCGACCCGTTGACGCCACAGTAGCCGCTCGTGGCCGTCGCGGCGTCTTCGATGCGCAGGGTGGTGCTGGTACTGGTGCTGGCCGTGAAGTTGGCCGTGATGCCCAGGTTGGCGGTCATGGTCACGCTGGTGCTGGCGGTGGTGGCCGTCGAAGCGCCGCTCCAGCCCGTGAACGTATAGCCCGTGGCCGGCGTGGCCGTGAGCGTGACCACCGTGTTGGGCTCGTACGAGGCGGCGTCGGGGCTGCGTGCAATGGTGCCGCCCGCTGCTGGGTTCGCCGAAGTGGTAAGGGTGTAGGTAGTGGTCGACGTCGGGGTGAAGTTGGCTGTGGCCGTGCTATTGGCATTCACCGTAACGGTCGTGGTGGCGCTAGTGCCGCTGGCCGCGCCGCTCCAGCTGGTGAAGGTGTAGCCGCTGGCGGGCGTGGCCGTGAGGGTGACCACCGTGCCGGCGGGGTAGCTGCTCGCGTCGGGGCTGCGCGTGACGGTGCCGTCGGCTGTGGGGCTGGCCGCGGTGGTCAGCGTGTAGCTGGCGGTGGTGGAGCCACAGCAGCTGGTCGGGCTGCTCAGCGTGGCGCCGGCCCCGCACGTGGAGGTAACCTGGGCCTTGACATCGGCCGCCGGCGTCACCGCTAAAGCGTAGGGCGGAGTAAAAGCGGTCCCGCTGCCCGCTGTATTGCCGGTTGTGCCGATGAATACATTGTTCACGGCAGAAACGGCCGTGAAGTTGTTCTCAAACAGGTCGATGGGCTTGTTGACGTTTTCGAAGTAGTTGCTTTCCACCCGCAGGTCGGCTTCGTAGCCGGCGCGGATGCAATGGTTATTGCCCGCCGAGCTGAAGTAGTTGTTGACGAGGTGGACCTGGCCAAACCGGACCCGCGGCATCCGCTCCCGGCATCCTTGGGCCCACCAGCAGTTCTGCATCGTGATGCGCAGCTTGCCCCGGTCGGCGGTGGCGCCATCACTCGAGCCGAACAAGTTGGAAAACCGGTGGTCGGCCGACCCGCCCGAGCCGCCGGCGATGGGGGGCTTCAGATACACAAAGCGGCACCAGGTGATGGAGATGTAGTCCGCCTGGTTTTTGATGTCGAGGTTGCCGTCAATGCCGTCCTGAAAGTCGCAGTGGTCTACCCAAACGTTGACGCATTGCTCAATTGTCAGGTTGTCGTGTCCGCCCGTATCGTAGGCCCCGGGGCCTTCAAACGTAAGGTTTTTAATGATGACGTTGTTGCACCGCTTCATATACAGAATGCCGGAGCCGGCGGCCGTCAGGTCGGAAGACACCAGGCTGGAGCCAGCCAGACCGTAGATGGTTTTACCGGTCTGGTCCTGAAAGGTGATGCGGCCCGCCGCGGGGATAACAATGCGTCCGGAGATATGCACCACCTTGACGGTGGCCGAAGTGATGGCGTTTTTTAACTCGGTGTACGTGGTGACCACCGTGGGCGTGGCCGAGCCCCCACCGGTGGTGCCCCCGTTTTGCGTGGCCCAGCCCACCACATCGCACGTGGGCGAGGTTTGGGCTGCTGCTTCAAAACTGATGAGCAGCACCAGTAGCAATCGGGTGAAGAGGGATAAACAGTTTGCTTTCATAGGGTTTGGGGTTGGTGGAATGGGGTTGGGAAAAATGGAAATGAAAGAATCAAACACAAAAACCCATCCACCAGCAACCAGAACCGCCTGCTGCGGCAGGCAGAAAGGGCGGCGGTCAGCGATTTAGAAAGGGCGCGTCCCCGTTTTCGTCCAGTGCACCGCCAAGAAGGCAGCGCAGCTGTTGTAGGTCGCTGTATAACTGTGCCTAATGGTACGACGGCGCCCCCACTTTATACCCCAACCGTCGCTACTAAATCTATGCAATCGTTGCCGGCAACGATTGCATAGCACGGGCGGTGAGTTTTGCAGAATAAGACACCTGCCCGGACGTCACTTGCTACCCGATGATGACATGTGCTCGGTGTTCAAGAAAAGGGTCCGAACAGCAAAACAAAGGCAATATTTTTCAGGCTGCACAACCACACGGGCCTGTTTGGTCTACGAGATGCCACGCAGGTAATAAAAAAGCCCCATTTCCAAGGCGGGAATGGGGCTTTTTTACAGGGAAGCGCCGGGGCTTAGCGGCCACCGGGGAAGGCAAAGCCCAGTTGGAATTGAAACACCGAGTTGTACATGTTATTCCCGCCGGGCAGCGCGGCGTCTTCGTCATAAAGCCGGGTGATGCTGCGGTTGTAGCGCACGCCCACATTCGGACCGCTCTCCAGCTGGTAACCCACGCCCACGATGTAGCCGAACTGCAGCTTGTTGAGCTGGCCCCGGGTGGTAATGTCCGGCCTGGCGGAATCCTCGAACTTGGTCTTGTGGGCGAACAAGTAGCCCACCTGCGGACCTGCCTCGAAGACCAGGCCGGCGGCGTTGAGGCGGGCCAGCAGCGGCACGTCGAGGTTGTGAAACGTGGTTTTGGACACGTCCTCGATTTGGTAGCCGCGCTGGGAATACAGCAACTCCGGGTGCAGCTCGAACAGCCCGCCCACGCCCAAGCTCGTCGTGGTCGTGACGCCGGCCTGGAAACCAAAGCGGTTTTGCACGTCGCCTTGGAAGTCTTTGTCGTCGCCGGCCAGCGTGGCGGCCACCACGCCCACTTTCAGACCGAAGCGGGTGCCGCCACCGGCGGTAGATTGGGCCTGGGCAGCTGCGGTCACGCCCGTGAGTAAGGCCAGGGAGAGGAATATCTTTTTCATAGAAAGCAAGAAAGTAGCGGTGGTGAAAGCGTTAAGTGTCGCACAAGAGGATAGGGTCGAAGGGTACAAAATTCACAGTACTTTATCTAAGACGGTACATACGTGGGTTTTGTTTGCTTAACTATTGACTTTCAGTATATAAGCTGGGCTTTTGAGCGAAATAACCAAGTGATTCCTTTACGCTGAAATGGTTGGTGACCCGGTGGAAGAATGTTGCGCTCGCGGCGCTTATCGTGGGCCTGTGCGCCTTTGCCAACGTGGCCAAGTTCCCCCATGAAGAAGGTGTTCCACGCAACCGCAACCCGTGCGTCCCCCGCATTCGATGGCCGATAATCGTATTCGCCTGCTCAGGCTGAGAATGGTGCATGCGCTACAGTGGTCGTTCAGGGAGACGGTCGTGGCTGTTGCAGAACTCGGATTAGATGATTCACCTTCTGGTTAGCGGCTTTGCCAGTGCCCAAGTTGTCGCCTCGATGCGCCAGCTTTGCCGCCCTGCGCGCCGATTGGCCGCTACAGGGGCCGTGGCAGGGCCACGGCCACGCTCACTTGCCGGTTGGGGCGGTGGCGGAGCAGCTTTTTGAGGTTGTAAGCCACGGCCGCGAGCAGCATGGTTTTGTGGGCCCCGGCGTGGCCGCGCACGTTGAGCCGGCGCAGGCCGTAGTAATGCAGCAGATTGCCGAACACGGGCTCGACCGTGCCCTGGCGGACCCGGCGTTTGCGTTGTCCCCGCTGGGTCTGTTGCCGTTCCTAGGCGCGGCGTTAGGCGGCGTCGTAGAGGGTGCGGTTGATTTGCTTGCGCTTGGCCCGCGGCGCACAGAGGGGCTTGCGCGGGCACTGCTGGCAGGTGCGGCACGGGCCCCAGTAGATTTTGTGCCAGCCCTCGTCTTGGTTGGTGTCGTACTTCTGAAAGGGCAACGCCTGGCCTGCGGGGCAGGTGAAGGCATCGGTGGCCCGGTCGTAGGCGAAGCCCTCAAGTTCGGACTTGTACTGGCCAAAGACCGGTATCCACGCCGTAATCCCTTGGCTTTCGAGCAAGGCGTAGTTCGGCCGTTGGCGTAGCCGGGCCTTGGCTTTACTCTACTGGCTGCCCCGTCGTGTCAATTGTGAGGCGGCGGCCTTCAAGGGTGACCTGGGCGCGGCCGTCTTGGAAATCCGTGGCGGCCTCGTACAGTTGAAAGACCGACGGGCCTTTTCCGGCCAGGTTGCCTTGGGTGATGTAGGTGTAGCCTGGCTCGAGGCGCACCCGGGCCAACCCCTCGCGAAAAGAATAGGCTTCCAAAAACAAGAAGGGCGGCGTGGCCGGGTTTTCCGCTTCGGGCCCGCTGATGTAGTGCCAGCCGCGCTGGTCGCGCACGGCCGCGAAGCCTTCCGAGAAGTCACGGGCTTCCAAGTAGGTAGTGGGAAACACCTGTTCTTCCTCGTCGATAAAGGTGTAGGCCCCCTTCACCCGCACCCGGGCGTAACCGTCGGCGTATGGGTAGCGCGCTTTGTAGGGGTCGGCAGCGGGGGGCGCAGTGTCGTCGTTGGCTGACGTTGACTCGGTTTCGTCATCCTCGGCCGAGGGCTTCGGGCGTTCTGTAGTCTGGGTCGGGCTGGTGGCCGCAGCAGGGGCGGAGCGGCTAGATGAAGCCGTATCGGTAGGCGCGGTAGCCGAAGACGGGCTAATGGCCATCCGGCTCACGCCCCACCAGGTACCCAAGCCGAGCAAGGCGGCAATCCCAACCACCGCAGCTGCCCGCGGCAGGTGCCGGCGTCTGCTCGACGGCCGAGTACCGCCGCGGGCCGCAGGAGGTGCCGACTGAAAGGCCCCGGCCGGCCGCTGGGCTCCAGCTGCGGCGGGCTCCGCCGTTCGGGTGTTTAGTCGCTCGATGAGCTGGCCAAGCTGCTGAATCTTGGCGTCCAGGTCCCGGTTGCGGCTGTCTGACTCCGCCCGGGAAGCACGAATGGCTGCTTCCAGCGCGGTTTTTTCCTGGTTTTCGGCGGCCAGACGGTCGCGCAGGGCCTGGGCTTCGGTGGTCACGGGCGGGGCCTGTTCCAATTGCGCACGTAGCTCGTCTATGCGCCGCTCGCGCTCGGCTTCGCGGGCCTCGAGGGCACGGAGTTGCTGCTGCACCTGGGCTTGGGCTTCGCGCTGCAGCTGTTCGAGGCGTTGTTTCTCGGCACTGCTGGCGGCGGCTTGCGCGGCGGGGTGGCCGTAGGGGGTGTCGGCCGGGATGTCGTCGGCCCCGAGCCAACTCCAGGCGCGGCTGAGAAAGCCCCGCTCCGGGGCTGGTTCAGTGGGAGGCAGGTCCGAGGAGTTCCGCAAATCTGGCTGCCGGTCCTCATCAGCGGCAAGGTTATGGGCCCACTCTGTGAGTTCGGCATCGGGCAGGTCAATTTCGGGGCGTGCGAGCTGGGCCAAGCGGCGGGGCAGCTGCCTGGCGTCGGCGAGTAGCTGAAAGCTGCCGTCGGGCAGCTGGCTCAGGTATTGTTCGATTTCGGGGCCGAAGGTGACGGGTGCGCCGAATACAACCAGCCCGGAAATATACTGCAAGTTGGCCTGTTCTGGCCTAAACTGGGGCCCTAGCCACGCCGCCAAAGCCACCTTTTGACGCAGGAATTGCTCGTAGGGATTATCCGCTTCGGTGCCGGACCCGGGCAGAGGGCGGCCGTCGAGCTGCCAGGCGCCGTAGCCCAGGGCCGGCATCTGGAGCTGGCCGCCGCGGGGCACCATCACCAAAATGGTGACGCTGTGCGGACGGATAAGGACGGCATCGAGCGGCTCCCCTTCGTCCTCCACGGCAAAGTGGCCAAGCAGCAGCGTGGTGCCAGGGATGGGGTCAGCGCGCAGCGTGGCCAGCAGCCGGTCATATAGCTGTGCAGTGGCGGGGTCGGCGAAGGGCGCGAAGAGAAAATCGTGCAACATGAGGGCAAAAGAACGGCTTTCTCCCGAACGGAAAGCGAAGCTCCCGCGCCAAAGCTCGCGGGGTAGCTGTGGGGGAGAATGGTTGTGGCCCGAACTTTGACCATAAGGCAGCGTAAGCGCATACATATTCACTTTTTTCCCACCCTCATGAAACTTACTCATTACCTGCTCGCCGCTAGCCTAGTGCTGTCAGCGTCGGCTGCTTCGGCCCAAGACGATGGGAAAGGCAAGGACAAAGACAAGTACAAAAAAGAAAACAAGGACAAGGATTACAAGGACCGGAACGACCGGTACAAGGACAAAGACTACAAAGAGAAAGAGTACAAGGACCGGGACAAAGATGACGACCGGTATAAGAACGGCAAAAATGGCCGCTACGACGACCGGAATTCACGCACCACGGGCGGTGTGGGCGGCGTCCTGGGCCGGGTGATTCTGCCGCGGGCGGGCACGGCCGGGCCGCGGGAGTTGGCGGGCGTGCCGCGCGGCCATTACCCCCCGCCCGGTGAGTGCCGGGTGTGGTACCCGAACCGTCCTCCCGGGCACCAGCCCCCGCCCACCAGCTGCGACCGCCTCGCGGGTGTTCGCCTAGAGCCCGGCGCCTTCATTCTGCACGGCGACCGCGCCTACGACGCCGAGTATAACTGGCGCGAAGAAGACCGGCGCCGCCCCGGCACCGTAGGCCGCGACATCCTCGACATTTTATTTCCGCGGCGCTAGTCGATAGCCAGAAACATAAAACGCCCGACCGCTCATGGAGCGGTGGGGCGTTTGCTTGGCTAACATTCCTGCTGCCCTTCCTTGTACTATTTCTCTCTTATGAACAAGAATCCTTACTCACTGCGCCTGGTGGGCCTGTTTTTCTCGGCTCTGGTGCTGCTCAGCGGCTGCGGCAAAGACAAAGCCGACCCGATGGACCAGGAAATCCGCATCGACAGCTTTGAGGGACTAGAGATAAAAGCAGGCTCTACGGTGGTCCTGACCGAAGGCTCCACCCAAAAGGTGGAGCTGCGCGGTGCTGATGAGAACACCCTGAAGCAACTGCGCACCGGCGTGGACAACGGCACGTGGAAAGTGGAGTTTGACGGCAACGCACCCGACCAGGACCGCATGACCATTGAGGTGACCATGCCCCGGCTGCGGCGGCTGATTCTGACCGGACCAAGCACCGTGCGCGGAACGAATCCGTTTACCTTTTCCGACGTGTCCATCGTCAACACCGGGTCGGGCAGCATCAGTCTGGGGCTGGTGGCCACGGGCGTCAACGTGGAAGTGAAGGGCTCGGGGCCGATAGAACTCGTCGGCACCACGGCCGCCCAAAACGTAATCGTAACCGGCTCGGGCTTCTACCGCGGCTTTGGGCTAAGCAGTGCCAATGCCGACGCGATGGTATCGGGCTCGGGCAATGCCGAAGTGTGGGCCACTTCCGCACTCCGGGCGGTGGTGCAGGGCAGCGGCAATGTGCGCTACCAGGGCCGGCCGGTTATCACGGCGAGTACGCCGGGCTCCGGACGCGTCATTGATAGCAACTAGGATGATGTTGTAGTGCTGTGCTTCGGGCAAGAGGCCGACATTTATGGAATAAACCAAAACGGGCGGGCCAGGTGGTCCGCTCGTTTTGGTTCGGGGCGCTGCTTTCTTTACAGCAAAAGAGCCACCTGACCAGTAAACCGGGCTGTTATGAACCAATCTCCGACCGCTGTTACGAAGCCTACGTTTGCGGAAGCCCTGCGCTTCTGGCTGAAGCTGGGCTTCATCAGCTTCGGTGGTCCGGCGGGCCAGATTGCCATCATGCACACGGTGCTGGTGGAGCAGAAGCGGTGGCTATCGGACGCCAAGTTTCTGCACGCGCTCAACTATTGCATGCTGCTGCCGGGGCCCGAGGCGCAGCAACTGGCCACTTACATCGGCTGGCTGTTGCACGGCACGCGGGGTGGGCTGGTGGCGGGCATCCTATTTGTGCTGCCGTCGGTGTTTATTCTGCTGGCGTTGAGCCTGGTGTATGTGACATTAGGCACGCTGCCGGCCCTGCAGGGCGTATTCATGGGCCTGAAGCCGGCGGTGTTGGCCATCATCGTGCTGGCGATGGTCAAGATTGGGCAGAAGTCTTTGCTGAGCCCCTTGCACTACGCGGTGGCGGTGGCCAGCTTCGTGAGCATCTTTTGGCTGAACGTGCCGTTTCCGCTCCTCATTATTGGCGCGGCGGGGGTGGCGTTGGTAGCTGGCAAACTATTTCCGGCCCCAGCCGCCACCGCTGCCACGCAAGCCAAAGCCGCGCAGGCCGAGGAGGGCTACTTCCTAACGACGCAGTCGGTGGTGCCAGGCACGGGCTTTTCGGGGCCACGCTTGGTGCGGCAGCTCGCCACGGCGGTAGCGCTGTGGGCCCTGCCATTGGTGCTGTTCCGGCTGCTAGCTCCCGATTTTGGGTTCTGGCAGGGGCTGAGCGCATTCTTCACCCAGGCGGCCTTCGTCACCTTCGGCGGGGCCTACGCCGTGCTGCCCTACGTAGCGCAGGTGAGCGTAGAAAAGCTGCACTGGCTCACGCAAGGGCAAATGCTCGATGGGCTGGCCCTGGGCGAAACCACGCCCGGCCCGCTGATTATGGTGCTGGCCTTTGTGGGGTTCATGGGCGGCTACACGCATTTTGGCGGCTCGCTGGCTTTCGGGACGCTGGGGTTGCTCACCACCACGTACTACACCTTTTTACCGTGCTTCGTCTTCATTTTGGTAAGCGCCCCGCTGATTGAGCGCACCCAGCACAATTCCTCCCTTAAAGCGGTGCTGAGCATCATCACGGCGGCCGTAGTGGGCGTGGTCCTCAATCTGGCGGTATACCTGGGACGGGCGGTGCTCTTTCCTACCGGTCAGCTTAACCTGGCGCAGGTGCATTGGCCAAGCCTCACTTGGCTGCTGGTGTCGCTGGTGGCGCTCTACCGCTTCAAGGTGAACATGATACTGTGGATAGGCGTTAGTGCCGGGGCAGGGCTGATGTACTACTTAGTGGCGTCCTACTTCGGGTAACCCTTACCTTCCTATCTTCCCTTTCCTCCACGATTATGAGCGATTCGTGCTTTTCCCGCCGCAACTGGCTCAAGACGGTGGCCTTGGCCACCACGCCAGTGCTGCTGCACCAACGCCCGCAGCGGGTAAAACTCCGGCCCTGACGGCCGGCGAAATCGCGGCCATCGAAGCCGCGATGGGCAAAAAGGGCACTTACGTGGAAGCGCCGGCCACGCACGCCACGCCCCTGCCGCGCAACGATTTGAAGGTCATCATCAAGGGTGAGGCGGTGCCCATTCCGTTTGGCTTGGCGGCTGGGTGGCCATCAAGCGCACGCTGGACGGCAAGTCGTCGCTGCTGATGAGCGACACGGTGCTGCTGCAGGAAGAGGTGAACCCGCTGATGTCGGCGGCGCTTGCCAACGGGCTGGAGATTGGGGCGGTGCACAACCACTTCTTTTACGAGGAACCGCGCATCTTTTATATGCACATCCACGGCATGGGCAGCCCGGGGAGCTGGCCAAAAAGCTTGCCGCCACGGTCAAAGACTCCAAGCTGCTGCCGGCCAACCAGCCCAAGACCGCCGTGGCGGCAGCACCTGCTCAGCCTGGCAACAACGCGACGCCGAGCGCCGGGCCGCCGACGGGCAAGGAGCTATTTGATATTCCAGCATTGGACCAGCTGGTGGGCTACCAGGGGGTGGTCAACGGGCCGACCTACAAATACACCGTGGGCCGGGCCGGCCGGCAGTCCATCATGATGGGCACGGAGATGACGGCCGCCATTGGGCTAAACTCGTGGGCTTCGTTTGCCGGCAAGCAGGCCGACGCGCACATTGCTGGCGACATTGCCATGCTGGAAAGCGAGGTGAATGCGGTGATTAAGATGCTGCGGGCCCACAACCTGGAAGTGGTGGCCGTGCACAACCACATGCTGTTTGACCAGCCCCGCATGATGTTTCTGCACTACTACGGCCGTGGGCCGGCGGCGCAGCCGGAGAAGTGACTTCGCGCCGCCCTCGACCAACGTGGCAAGGGCAAAGCGCCCGGCATGGAGGGGATGAAGCATTGACAAGGGTATGGGTTGTATACGGTCAAACCCAATTGGAATTCACCGCGGCTGCAATGCGTACATAAACCGGAGTTTACTCAAACGGTCGAAACCCCGACCGTTCTCCCAAAGGAGGGTTTTGACAACGTTACGACCCAAGGTTGATGACCGGCCGCGTTTTGTTTTGAAAGCAAGGGGGGTTAGCCCGGCAGTGTGTCAGCGGCAGCAGCGAAGTGGGCCTGGAGAATCGCGGTGACCTTCTCGGCCGTGAGGGGCTTGGTGAGAAAACTGGACACTGGCAGGTGATGGGCGCGCTGGACGTCGCGCGGGTGCAGCGAGGTGGTGAGCATCACCATCACCGTGGCGCACTGCTGGGCGGGTGGTAGCTGGCGGTAGGCGGCTAGAAATTCGAAGCCGTTCATCAGGGGCATGTTCACGTCCAGGAAAATCAGGTCCGGGCACGTCGGGCTGTCCTCATAGCAGTGGGTATTGACCGCAGCCAGCGCCTCTTGGCCGTTCAGGGCGGTAAGCACGCCGTCGGCGATGCCCATTTTGACAAGCAGCTTGCGGTTTAAATAATTCGTGGTCGGGTCATCGTCGACCAGTAGGACGCAGCGTAATTGAGACATAGGAGGGGATTGGCAAGGCCAAAAAGCCCTGCACAGCGTCGAGCGGCGGAAAGCGGGTTATCAGGGAAAGTATACGGAGAAGGTCGAGCCCTGACCGACTTTACTTTCTACTTTGATTTTGCCGCCGGCATTTTCCACCAGCTTCTTCACCATGTGCAGGCCCACGCCCGAGCCCTCCACGTGGGTGTGGAAGCGCCGGAAGAGGCCGAACAATTGGTGGTCGCTGGTTAGGTCCAGGCCGAGGCCGTTGTCCTCCACCTCCAGCACCAGATACGGGGCTTCCACGCGGCTGCGAATGGTCACCTCGGCGGCGCGGGCGGGGTTGTGGTACTTTAAGGCGTTGCTGACCAGGTTGTAGACCACCGAGCGCAGGTTCTTCTCGGCGAAGGTGATGGTGGGCGTGGCCGCGACGTTCACGTGCAGATGGCCGCCTACCTGGGTGAGCAGGGGGGCCAGGTCCAGGCGTACTTCTTCGATGACGTGAGACAACGCTACCAGGATGGCAAACTGGTTGTACTCCTGCTGCAGCTTGGTGATGTCGGTGAGCAGGGAGATGGTGTGGGTGAAGCGCTCCACGGAGTTCTGAATCAGGTCCAGAATGAGGGCCACCTCGCTGCCGGCGGCCGGCGTGGGCAACTCCTCGCGCAGCGTGGCGAGCAGGCCTTCGATGTTGGAGATGGGAGCTTTGAGGTCGTGCGAGGCCGTGTAAACAAAGTTGTCCAGGTCCGAATTGATGCTAACGAGTTGGCTATTGGAATTGCCCAACTCCTCGTTGGTGGCATGCATTTCTTCGTTGATGGCGGCCAGTTCTTCGTTCAGAAGCTGCACCTGCCCACGGGCCGTCACCTGTTCGGTGACTTCGTAGGCAAAGGCCATGACCCCGTCGATGTCGCCGTCGGTATTGCGTCGGGCTTGGTACGTGAACGTGAAGAACATATCCTCCAAGGGGCCACTTTCGGTACGGGCCAAGCGTATCGGCAGTTCTTGCGCCTGGTAGGGTTTACCGGTAATGTACACCTGACGTAGCACTTCGGGAATCGGCGTGTTGGCCAACTCTGGCAAGGCTTCCAGCAAGGGCTTGTTGACTAATTCGCGGCCGGGAAAGATGCGCTGGTAAGCCGGGTTGACAACCTGATACACCATCTCCGGTCCATCCAGGATGACGATGGGCGCGGGGGCCTGCATGAACAGGCTGTGCAACTGCTCGCGCTGGGTTTCGCGCTCCTGCCGGGCCATTTCCTGCTCGGTTACCTCCTCGGCAAAGAGTAAGATGCCGTCGATTTGGCCGGCGGCATCATGCGTGGCTTGGTAGGTGTAGTTGAAGTAGTCCTGGCGCAGCTGCCCGGAATTGTCGCGGTCCAGCAAGACGGGCACCTCCTTGCCGTAGTACGTCTCGCCCGTGCGGTAAACTGCGTCCAGCTGGTCGAAGAAAGGCTGGTTTTCTAAATCGGGCAGGGCCTCCCGGTAGGGCCGGCCGGCAAGTTCGCGGCCGCCAAGCAAGCTGCGGAACTGCTCATTGGCCAACTCCACGAAATGGTTGGGTCCGCGCAGGCGGGCGATGAGGGTGGGGGCTTCGGCAATCAGGGAACGCAGGCGGTGGCGTTCGACTTCGGCCTCGCCGTGGGCCTGTTTCAGTTCCTGCGTGCGCTCCTGCACGCGAGTTTCCAGCTCGTGGTTGAGCTGCTGCAATTGTTGCTGCGCCTGGCTTAGGGCAGTGTTGGTGTTAAGGAATTCGTCGTTACTCGCCCGCAGCTCTTCGTTTATGGCGGCCAATTCTTCGTTGAGCTCCTGCACATGATGGCGAGCCATTACCTGCTCGGTGACATCGTAGGCGAAAATCAGTACGCCCGAGACCGTGTCAGTGTCATCGCGAATGGCTTGGTAGATGAAGTTGAAGTACGCTTCGTCGAGGTTACCGGTATTGGTGCGGTCGAGGGTAGCGGGAACGTCACGCCCGTAATGCGTTTCGCCGGTGCGGTACACGTCGTCGAGCAAGCCTAACAATGGCTGACCTATCAGTTCGGGTATGGCCTCCGCCATGGCGAGTCCCAGCAGCGGCTGGCCACCCGTGAGTTGCTGGTAAAAGGGATTGACAAGGCTGAAAACGTGGTTGGGTCCATCGAGCCGCGCAATGCAAGCTGGCGATTGCATGAACAATGCCGTGAGCTGCTGGCGGCTCCTGGCGGCCTCGGCCTGCGCGGCTCGTTCGGCGGCTTGGCTCTCGCGCAAGGCCACTTCCACAGCCGTCCGGGGTTGGTCGGCCGTGTCGGTAAAACTGGCCACTAGCAAGTCGCCACTGCGCCGAGCGGCTACGTGGAAGTAGTTGTCTAAATCATCGGCTTGGTAGTTGAGGTCGAGGCGACCGTCTTCGCCGCTCTCAAACACGCGCTGGTATAGGTCGAAGACGCCGTTGCTGAAGGTTTCGGGAAAGCGGCTGCGCAGGGTTTCACCGGGCCGTTCGGGCAAGCCCGTCATGCGCTGGCCAGCGGGGTTGAGGTACTCAATGGCGAAATCGTACAGCTCCCCAGTGTGGCTATACAATGGGCGCAACAGGTTGACGGCCGTGAGTGAAACCGCCAGCAGGTCGCGCAGCAGCGGGTCGAACTCAGCAAAGGGAGCGGAGGCCCCGGCAGCATCGTCATGGGTCAAAACCGGAGAGTCAGGCATGGCAACGGGGCTAAATGTTTTCACTGGAGGAGAACGACAAAGCTACAGTAATTCAAGCGCTTTACTCTGTCAGCGTTGTGGTTCTTGGGTTTGCTTGTGGTTGTGGCTGATTCGCTGGGTTTCTCCCTAGAATAAAAAGGGGTGCCAGCAAGTTTCCCGGATTCCATGAAGAATCACGATACTTCGAATGCCTATGCTGGGCTTGTGCCTACTTCGCGGTACCGCTCCACCGCTTGACCGATTGGGCGCCGGACCCGTGACAACCCGCACTACTCTCAAGGGCCAGAACCAAAGACGTAGCTGTTCACCTAAATGGTGGAATTTCTATCCTTTTAATGCTGTCAGAGCTCAATGCCATTAGATAGTTTAACAACCTTTAGTTCAAGGCATGACCAACCCGTCTTAACGGTGCTTAAGCTAATCTTAGCCCGATGCTTCAAAAAAGTCAACAAAAAAGCCCGGCACCTCACGGTACCGGGCTTGTCAAATAGATTAAGCCGAAGCTCAGGCCGCTGCCTTCTCGCCGTTCTCACGGTCGTCGATGGCCTTGCGCAACTTGGCGATGGCCTGCACAGCACGCTCCTCGTCGAGGCGGTTGATGTTGAGCAACATCTTGGTCTTCTCGGGGCGGGTAATCACCGGGTGGTTCAGCAAGCGGATAATTTCCTCTTTCTGAGCCGCAGTAGCATACTGCACCGGAGCAGCCTGCTCGGCAGCAACGGCCGGGACTTCGGCGGGCACCACCTGCATGGCAGGTACGGCCTTGGCTGCGGCTTCAACCGGGGCCGGAGCCGCCGCGGGCGTGTTGGTGTTGTAATCCATTTCTTCAGCAGGCGTCGGCTCGTAGCCAGCGGCGCGGATAATCCAGGCCAGGCAGTTGCGGTACGCCTTGCCAATGGCACGGGTCTGCGCCATGCTCATGATGGCAAACTCCTGGTAGAACTTCTTGCCGCTCTCCTTATTCGAGCACACGGCGAAGCCGGCGCCGACGGTAATCTGATGACGGATGTCAAACAGGGTCACCTTGGCTTGATATTTCATTTCCTGGTCGCTGCTCACGTTGATAACGTGCTCCACGATGGGCACAATACCCAGGCGCGAACCAGCATATTGCCAGCCTTCGACGTTCACGAACTCCTTGCCCTGCACGTTGGTGGTAAGCTTGTTGTCCTTGATGAACTTAGCGAGGTCCTTCGCCAGGTCCAGCGTCTCATCGGAGCGACTGATGTCATAGCTCTCGATTTTCGCTTTTTTGGTAATGTCCTTGGTGTTTTTGGTTGCCTCGTTCATGGCTGTGTTCTTTAGTAATGTGTCCAACTGATGTTCGTATGTATAACCCAAAGATAGAAAATAACGTGCCAGAAAAGCCAGAATTTTTAGTAAATTTTATCACTGTAAGTCAGTTGATTAACAGCAATGGTAAAAATTGTCAAAACTAACATCATTGGGATGAATGACGCCAATTAGAAACACTTGTACTACTTGATTAGTGTCGTCATAAAAGTGATAAATAGTGAGGCGACACACCGAGGGCAGGATAGCGAATATCATATTGATAATCAAATGCTCTTGCCTTTTCTGCTGAGCTTGTCGAACCGAGAGCAGGCGTTACCAAGCGCCACTGTCATTTCACTGGTCATTCAGCAAACGTCTGTCATGCTGAGCCTGCGAAGCATCTTCTCACATTCCAACAAAATCGTTGTGGCGTAAGAGGATGCTTCACAGGCTCAGCATGACAGACGATTTTAACGAAGCGGTAGAGATGCTTCCTTCGTCAGCATGACAGACAGGAACAAAAAAGCCGAAGCATCTCAGGATGCTTCGGCTTTTTAACGATAGTGTTTTGGGCAAGTGCCGTGCGGAATGCGAGAACGATGTATAGACGCGACACTTCGCGTCTCGGCGTCCGCGCCATCAGGGAAATGCAACGGGACTATCGTTCGGGCATCGTTGAACGATGTAGAGACGCGAAGTGTCGCGTCTCTACATCGTTCTAGCGTTCCATTCCTAGACGAGGGTAAATGGGCTATTAGAAAGCCTTTTAAAAGTCCTGGGCTGCTTACCCGCCTTCCAAAATGTGGCCGTCGCGCATCACAATCTTGCGGTCGGCCATCTCGGCCAGCTGGTCGTTGTGCGTGACGATGACGAACGTCTGGCCCAGCTCTTTGCGCAGCAGAAAGAAAATCTGGTGCAGTTCCTGAGCGTTTTTGGTGTCGAGGTTGCCGCTGGGTTCGTCGGCGAAGATGATTTCAGGCGAGTTAATCAGGGCGCGGGCCACCGACACGCGCTGCTGCTCGCCGCCGCTCATCTCGCTGGGCTTGTGGTCGGCACGGAACTCCATGTTGAGCATGCCGAGGAGCTCGCGGGCCCGCACGCGCACTTCTTTTTCGGAGCGGCCGGCCAGGTAAGCGGGCAGGCACACGTTTTCCAATGCCGTGAACTCCGGCAGCAGGTTGTGAAACTGGAAGATGAAGCCAATGTGCCGGTTGCGAAACCGCGCCAAGTCGTTGCGGCCCAGACTGCTAACTGACTCGCCATCAAACAGTACTTCACCTGAGTCGGGGCTGTCCAGCGTGCCCAGAATGTGCAGCAAGGTGCTCTTTCCGGCACCTGAAGAACCCACAATACTGACGATTTCCGACTTCTCAATCGTTAAATCGATGCCCTTGAGCACGTTCAGGGAGTTATAACTCTTATGAATGTTGATAGCTTGCAGCAACGTCGGGCAACGAATAAGCGTGAGTGATGCGGTAGTGGCAAAGCTACGCACAATCCGCGCAGAGCGAAGCTGGACCGCTTGTACATACCGAGCAAACCGTTTGGCGTAAAAGTTATCTGCTTGTGACTGGACTATTTCCCATGCCCCAACTCTTGTTTTTGTGGCGCCGCTGGTGGCCAGTGGCCTTATTGGGTCTAGGTATTCTGCCTTTGCTGGCGTTATGGTCGTGGCCCCGCCGCCCTGGCAACGCGGGCCCGAACATGGTCCGCGAGCTGTCAGCTGCTGGCAATGGCCACCTGTTTACGGAGGGGGAGGGGCGTGCCGCCCTGGCCTACGACAGCACTCGCCTGCGCGGCGTGAGCTGGGTGGGCGGCGACTCCACTACGGCCGCCGAGCTGGAGCCCCTGCGCAAAGCCCACGTGACGTGGATAGCCCAAATGCCCTTCGGCTGGCAGGCCGGGGCCAATGAGCCGGCCATCAAGGTGCGAACGGAGCGGCGGCCCGGCCGCGGTGGCTACTGGGGCGAAAGCGACGCCGGCCTTATCCATACCGCCCAATTGGCACACAAGCACGGCATCCGCACCCTCATGAAGCCGCACCTGTGGGTGCGGGGCAACGGCACCTGGCCCGGCGACATCAAGATGACCAGCCAGAAAGACTGGGATACCTGGTTTGCCAGCTACTCCAGCTACATCCTGCACTACGCCAAGGTGGCCGAGGAGGCGAAATTCGACGGCCTCTGTATCGGCACCGAGCTGCTGCATGCCACCGAGCCGGCGCACGAAAAAGCCTGGCGCAAGCTCATTCGTGAGATTCGGCGCGTGTACCACGGCCCGCTCACCTACGCTGCCAACTGGAGCATCGAATACCAGCAAATTAAGTTTTGGGACGCGCTGGATTACGTGGGCATTCAAGCCTATTTCCCGCTGAGCACTGCGACCAATCCTTCGCTTGAAGCGTTGGTACAAGGTTGGCAGCCCCATTTGCGGGAGCTCGCGGCTTGGCAGAAAAAAATTAAAAAGCCCATCGTTTTCACCGAAGTGGGCTACAAAACCACCCCCGACGCTGCTGCCCGGCCCTGGGAGTGGCCGGAGCGCACGGCGGCCCTCGCCACGCCCGACGAGGCGACCCAGGCCCGTTGTTACGAAGCCTTATTTAGGACCTGTTGGGGTTTGCCGTGGCTGAAAGGCAT
The DNA here is from genome assembly GCF_049896385.1 of Hymenobacter sp. B1770. Taxonomy (NCBI): domain Bacteria; kingdom Pseudomonadati; phylum Bacteroidota; class Cytophagia; order Cytophagales; family Hymenobacteraceae; genus Hymenobacter; species Hymenobacter sp. B1770. The sequence continues at coordinate 19,907 of NZ_JAFCUF010000015.1, read as the reverse complement.
GTTTATCTGGAAATGGTATCCCGGCCTGGCCGCTGATGGACCAGCCCGGCGTCATGCCGATTTTACGCCTCAGCACAAGCCCGCCGAGGCAGTACTGTCGCGTTGGTATGGGCAATAAGAGCCAGAAGGCGTACTTTCGCGTCAGCAACCGAAGGTCAGCGAAGATAAACCCCACCCCTTTACCGTTTTTATGAACATTCACGAATACCAGGGTAAGGACATCCTGAAAAAATACGGCGTGCGCGTGCAAGAAGGCATCGTAGCCGACACGCCCGAGGAGGCCGTAGCCGCCGCCGAGAAACTCACCGCCGACACCGGCACCAGCTGGTACGTCATCAAGGCGCAAATCCACGCCGGCGGACGGGGCAAAGGGGGCGGAGTGAAGCTCGCTAAAAACCTGGAGCAAGTGAAGGAGATTGCCGGCAACATCATCGGCATGCAGCTCGTCACGAAGCAAACCGGTGCCGAAGGCCGCAAAGTGCACAAAGTGCTGGTAGCCCAAGACGTGTACTACCCCGGCGACTCAGAGCCGAAAGAGTACTACATGAGCGTGCTGCTCGACCGCGCCACCGGCAAAAACGTCATCATCTACACCACCGAGGGTGGCATGGACATCGAGGAAGTAGCCGAGGCGCATCCCGAGAAAATCCACCGCGAGCACATCGACCCGGGCGTGGGTCTGCAGGGCTTCCAGGCTCGCAAAATTGCCTTCAACCTTGGTTTAGAAGGTGAGGCACAAAAGGAAATGGTGAAGTTCGTGACCGCCCTCTACAAGGCCTACGACGAAACCGACAGCGCCATGTTCGAAATCAACCCCGTGTTGAAAACGTCGGACAACAAAATCCTGGCCGTTGACGCCAAGGTGACGTTGGACGAAAATGCCCTGTTCCGTCACAAAGATTTCGTGGCCTTGCGCGACTTCAACGAGGAAGACCCCTTGGAAGTAGAAGCCAGTCAGAACAGTCTGAACTACGTGAAGCTCGACGGCAACGTGGGCTGCATGGTGAACGGCGCCGGCCTAGCCATGGCCACCATGGACATCATCAAGCTTTCGGGTGGCGAGCCTGCCAACTTCCTCGACGTAGGGGGTGGAGCCAATGCCCAGACCGTAGAAGCCGGCTTCCGCATCATCTTGAAGGACCCGAACGTGAAGGCCATCCTGATTAACATCTTCGGCGGCATCGTGCGTTGCGACCGGGTTGCTAACGGCGTGGTAGAGGCCTACAAAGCCATCGGCGACATCCGCGTGCCCATCATCGTGCGCCTGCAAGGCACCAACGCCGAGGAAGGCGCCCGCATCATCGACGAAAGCGGCCTGAAGGTTTCTTCGGCCGTGTTGCTGAAGGATGCTGCCGCCCGCGTGAAAGAAGTGTTGGCTACTGCCTAGTTAGTTGTCAGTTAATAGTTGTCGGTTGTCAGTGATAATCGGCCATAAAGAAGCCCGTCTGAGTAATCAGACGGGCTTTTTAATTTACTCATGCGGTCATTGACGCGTGCGCCTGACAACTCATAACTATCTATTTTTCTTCGGCCACGCCGATGTTCTCTTCTGCTTCTACCGGTACTGCCTTGCCCTGCACGCGCAGCTCCACTTCTATGTTGCCGCTGGTACCTACCGAGTAGGGGCAAATTTTGTGGGCCTGACGTACCATATCAATGGTTTTAGCTTCGTCGAACTTTTTCAAGTCAACGTCGAGAATGGCGCTCAGGCCATAGGCCTCGCCCTCCTGAAACAGCGTGACCGAACACTTTACGCTGGTATCATTGTCGAGCTGGTCGCCGGCTTTTTGGGCAATAACCAGCAATGCCTGCTGAAAGCACGAAGCGTAGCCGGCTGCAAATAACTCTTCGGGGTTGGTAGCGCCTTTTTTGCCGCCCAAGCCTTCGGGAACCGACATATCCAGGTCGATGGTGCCGCTGGCGGAACGAACGTGGCCGCTACGGCCACCAACGGCCGAGGCATCGGCCGTGTACAGATTCTTTTTCATAAATGAGTGTAGAAAGTGAAAGTTTTTAACTGGAAAGCACTGTTGGCTTAACTGCATTTGAGCCCGTTGGGTTGTGGTAGTTCTGGCAAGGTCTTGAGGAATTGTAGCAATAGATTTGGTCAAACTCGCTTTTGAGGCTACTTTTGCACTCCTATCCAGACCCGGCCACGTCGTACAACGGATAGTATGAGAGTTTCCGAAGCTCTTGATTTAGGTTCGATTCCTAACGTGGCCACTGAAAACCCCCTTTACAGCTTGTTTAGGGGGTTTTTCTTTGTGCATAGGACGGCATGTAGGACAAATTTGGTTAATCGAGTTGTGAAATGACCATCCATTCCTTCAATGTCCTATCCAACGAGGTACAACAAGCTTATGTGTACCGGGAAGGGATATACATCGCCCGGCGCTGGGATGATTTTCACCAAGCGGTCAACCTTTACCAAATGCCCGATGGGTTTTTTGTTGAGCTGAACTATGACACTGACCAGAACCGGGTCACGCACCTTTTTGCTTTTGAAGCTGGTAGCGAGGATGACCGACTGCCCGATTACGCCATGTTCGTGAAGTTACCGGATTGGCTGCCAGATTCGAACTAGCCATGTTTGGCAACGGCTACCGCTTTCGCGTAGGTGACATTGTGCACTTGCCCGGCGATACAACATTCATCGAAATACGTTGGCGTGGTCAACTATTGCTGGGGCCCCCAGGCGGGCGGCATCGGGTAAACGTTTACTGGCTGGGTGAGCCGCACTGGGATTGTTATTACGAGGATGAAATTCTGGCTATTGGTCAGCTCCCATTTTAATAGGAAAGCCGCAAACATTTGCCGGGCGTATATTTGCCTAAGCCCGAAAGGTTGTAGTTGCCAGCTCCACCTACGGCAAAAGCCCCGCGTTCCTCAGTCGAGGGCGCGGGGCTTTTTTATGGAAGCGTTACTTAATCTAAAGGAGAGAAGGGGCAGCCTGCTTGTTATGTTAGAATAGCTTACTTACTTGCAATGGATATACTTCACCTACTATGAAAAAGCTGATACTATTTTTGCTGTTCCTGTTATCTAATAATATTTGTTTCTCGCAAGATGCGAACTACCTAGGCTTTGTGCGTCCAGATACGGGTTATAATGATTTTCATGATACAAACTTTAATAGTTACTGGGGCAAAAAAGAAGAGGCGATTACTAATCAAATACTATTAACCAAAAACTTCAAGAAGGTTGTAGACGAGTTTAAGCATTCAACCCATATCATTGTCTATGAAAACCTAAAGCTACATAATACGTCAATTAACCTATACTTTAATGATAAAAATGGTCTTGAAAGGATAGCAGTTAGCCGTTATTATGGCGATTTACCGCAAGAAAAACTGGATCATTTAATACTTCCGATGATGACAGGGTTTACGCCGGACTCAGAAGGTGTTTACCGAGATAAAAAAAAGAATGTAACATCTTGGCGTACGCAGAATGAATCTGAGGGCAGCTTTACTGATATCTACATTCCGTACACAACCCTTAGACTTAACTAAAGGCGCTTAATTATTTAATAAGCCCCGCGTTCCTCAATCGAGGGCGCGGGGCTTTTTAATGACTGTCCTCCTTTTGAAATGGGACAAAACGGCACAGCCTTGGCGGGGCGAAGGCGATAGCCACCCGCTAACCTTACGGACACCAGCTGCTGGATAAGCTGAGGAAACACCAGTGACGTAACTTAGCTTTGAGGTGCCCTACCCAGCTTCGGCGACGACTTATGCCCACGCTTCTCAACTCTACCGCCCCAGCAAATCCGACGTATGCGGTGACGCTGGTGCATGGCACCTTTGCCGAAAATGCTGAATGGATACAGCCCGCCTCTGACTTCGCTCAGCAGTTGGCGGGGCATTTGCAGCACGAGGCCGTCATCTCCGCCTTCAACTGGTCCGGGGAAAACCTGCATTCGGCACGGCTGGACGGCGGCGCCCACTTAGCCGAGCATTTGCGGCGGATGCACCACCAGTACCCCACGGCAGAACAAGTGGTAATTGGGCACAGTCACGGCGGCAACGTCATCATGTACGCCGTCAAAAATTTGGGAGTGTTGCCGTTTACACTGAAGGTGGTCACTATGGCCACGCCGTTCCTGAATATACAAGTACGGGAACTGGCCTCGGCAATGCAGGTGCTGCCCTATATCGCAGCGGTGACTCTTGGGCCGTTACTATTTACGCTTACCATTGCCCTTAATGTATTATTTTTTTTCTATTTGGGCCAATACATTGCTTGGTTTAGTGGTGGAACAGGGATGATCTTCACGTTCATTGGAGTTTTCTATTCGTTGCCCGGAGTTACCTGGCCACTGGCCAAAAAGGGGTTTCTATTTTTCAAGAATCTTGGCCCTGTTCTGGAAGCCTCCGCGCAAGCAAAAAAAGCCATTTTAGACATCGGTGGTGACACCACCTATGCTTCGTTATCGGTTGTATTCCAAGGAGACGAAGCGGGTATGCTCTTGCACTTTTCTCAATTTATGGGCAGCTTTTTCCTGCGCCTGTACGGCCGCATAAATACAGCGGCGCAATTCATCGTGAATCGCTTTGCGTCAATTGCTATGCTCTGGCTTTTTGTCTTAGTTGCAGCGGTTATTGCGAGCGAATTATTGAACAATAAAGCCGATGAAACTTTTACATATGCCTCCATTTACTTCATGTCGTTCCTTCAGACGGTTTTTGCCCTCCTGTTTTGGCTGGTGCCGTTTATACTGCTGAGCTCTCTGCTCATCAAATCCAATCCGTTGTTTTTCGGCTGGGAATCCCTCTCGCAAATTTTCCTGTTGCGGACAGATGTAGACGCCCGCCCTTACCACTTGGGCGCGAATGAACTGCACGTGTACGAAGCCCATTTTAGCCGGTTGGCGAAACGCAACATTCGGCACAGCTTAGTGTATGCCGACGCGGCCATCATCAAAGACATTGCCGAGTGGATTTGCAAATAGGTAACCAATGGCAGTAAGGCCACCCTTTCTGTGAACCGGTGGTGAACAACCAAGCCCGGCTTCTTTATTCAGTCGTTTCCGTCGGCGTTGCAGCAAACAACTGGTTCACCCGAGGCTGCAGCATCCAGAGGCCGACGGGATAAAACCAGAGCAGGAAAAATTCTCCCACGTACTCACTTAGGGGCACGGGCGCGTTTCGTTCCACCGTTTTCAAGGCTTTGGCGGTGAAGTAGAGGCAGTAGAAAATGCCCGCCATCGACGATAAGTGGAGCAGCACGAACACGGCAATCACACCTCCGTTCACCCCGTCTGGCGTCCCGCCGCGGAAGGCGTTCCAGCCGTACCCCAGCAGCAGGCCCACGTACGCCACCGGCAGGAAGGCGGCCATCCGAAACCGATTCAGGCTCATCGGAGCCGTGGCGGGCAGCCGGCTGTGCAGGTGAGTGCCCAGCGCATAAAACCACGCCAGCAGCAGCCCCAGGGTCAGGAACGCGACGACTAGAATGCCTACCGCGGCCCAAGGCCCCGGCTGTCCGGTAAAGAGAACCGACATCACCCCCACTTGGAGCGCCACCGGCACCCCGAACAAGAGAACAAAAAGTTGCCAGGCCTTGAGGTGTAAAAGTGCTTGCATGTTCGCGAAGGACGCCACAGTAAAAATTATCAACTCAAACTTACACCATAAGCCCGCCTTAGTTAGAACGCTCGATTTTCTGAACTACTAGCAACAGCCCCTATTAGGCGGCCTACCTGTTGCTGCAGCGTCTGGCGAGTTTAAGAAACTCGTCTACTAATCAAAGTTCACGAAATGCCTAATGGAGATAAGTTTCGTGAACTCCATTGTATCCAATTAACGCTCGTTTGCTGGGGACTGAATAGACGTTCGGAAAACCTCCATGAAAAGGCAAATCGTTAGGAAAACAGTAGTTTTGCGAATGGAAATTTTTGTAAAAACTAATGCTGTATTAGTCAACTAATTCCTGGCTCTCCTTTATAAGTTCTAGGTTGTAACAACAATGGAAATAAGTATCTATGACTTACTGAAAGATCCAATTTTCAATACTCCTACAGAGTACGATGGGGATTTCTTGCCGCATGTTGAAAAAATACTCACTCAATATCTAACAAAGCTGAAATCGGTTTCTGCTATTACTGGTAAAGGCAATGGTAATAGTATAAGTGGCGAAAATATGTCTCTTGTTATAAGCAGGCAAGAAAAATTCATTAATGGCCTAATTAAGACTATTGAGCTTTATTTAGATGGCCAGCCAGCACTTGCTTATATTCTTTTATATAACACACTGAATATAGATAATAAGGAGCAGCCTGGCATAAGATGGCGAGTCACGTTTTATGCTCCATTGTATAGAGCAAGAGTATCAAATGAAACTGAGCTCTTTATGAATGAATTATTCCATATTTCATTTGCAAAAAGAGGACTTGTTAAAAATCAAAGGTTCAGTATTGCAGGTACTCCATCACTTTACCTATCTAATAATTTATATACTTGTTGGAAGGAACTTGGCTGCCCGAATTTAAATTCACTGCACTACGTGCAAATGCACCATGTCCCAGAGGCACCGGTTAGATTCCTTAATCTAATTTGGGATATCGATGCTTATTCTTTGGATCATTTAAATTGGTTTAATAGCTTAATGAAATGGCCTCTGATTGCTTTGTGCACAATTAAGGTTAAGAATCCAAGTGATAATTTCAAGCCAGAGTATATACTACCTCAATTGTTGTTGCAGTGGGTCAGGAATCATAGTAGTTTTGACGGAATCGCTTATGACTCTACTCATATTGATAAAAATAATACGCCGCAAAAGGGTGCTTTTACTAATGTAGTTCTTCCTGCGAAGGAAAGTAAATCATCTGGATATTGCTTGAATTTAGCTAGTAGACTCCAATCTACTAAGCCATTGTCTGCAGGGAAAATTTTGTTAGACGAAAATAACTTTATAAATCAAGATTTGAAATTAAATACCTCATCTTCGACAATCATTGTTGAAAGTGAAATAGAGCCAGGTGCATATATTACATACGATGATTCGGTAATAAGCAAGTTAGAGGGTTACAGCTATAAGTTTAGCGGAAAAAAAGTAGAAGAATTGTTGGTTCAATGATTAAGGTGGTTAAGATTATTATCCCTACTACAACCGCAGATGAGCCAAGTGGCTTATTTGCCCTAGCCCGAAAGGTTGTAGTTGCCAGCTCCACCTACGGCAAAAGCCCCGCGTTCCTCAATCGAGGGCGCGGGGCTTTTTTTACAAGGCGACAAAATTACCAGGGCGGACCGTCATTCCACAACGCCCCTGGCTGCAATCAGTTTGTCCAGCAGGCTTTGCCTGGCGTCGCCTAAGTTCATGGTGACTTCTATTCGGCTGTTTGCTTCGTCAGTGGCCAGGGCCGTGCGTTGCAGCTTGGGGGTTACAAACTCGGCCAGCTTCACATAGGCATCTATGTAGTCCTTGCCGGTCAGGCTGTCAAGTTGGGCGGCCAGCTTCACGGCATCGGCCCCGGCCAGGGCGGCGGCAATGGTTTCGCGGGCGGCGGCCGTGGCTTTGTTGGCGGCTCCTTTGGGGCGGCCCGTGGGGTTGCCGCTGGTTCCAGTTTCGTAGGGCATGGGACTGTTTTTTATTGTTGTTTACAGTGAAAATACGTCGGGACTTTTGGGGTTCTATTATGCACGTATGCGTGTGCGGCGGGCTTCTACGGTGTGGGCGTGGGCGGCTTTAGACAATTAGACCCCCTACCCGGTGGCTCTAAAATGGCGGGTATGCTTCCAGTTTCACGGCCAGCATATTGCTCAGGCATTCGTGTAGCAGCGCGTAGCCGGCCGCGTCATCGGGGGGCATGGTGGCGTGTAGTTCGGCTAAGTGTTGAGCCGCGTTCAGTACGGCGCAGAAATAAGCGGTTAGCCGTTCGTTGGCCACGTCCTCATTTATTTCCCGCTCTATCTGGTCAATCACAGGAATAGGCACCATATGGCCGTTCTCATCTTGCCTATACAGGGGCATTTCCACGCCGCCCACGGCCGCGAACAGCTTGCGCGGGGCGAAGTCGGTTTGGTGTTCCACGGCTACGGTAAAGCGATGAAAGTCAATCGGGCTGCTGGTGCCGATGTATTCCCCGTGGCTTTCGGGGTCGGGAAAGAACCGGCCCAACTCTTGGTGCAGGCTGTATTCGGCCAGGCGGGCGGGGTCGTCGGTTTCGGTTACTTCCCAGCCTTCGCCCGCTTCGGGGTCGCCCGTGCCGTTGTGGTGCCAGTCGGCATCTTCGCCGTCCCCGTATTCGGTCAGCATATACCGGCGGTGGGCTTTCGCGTAGGCGGTCAGGTCGCCCCCGTGTTCGGCATAGAACTTATCCAGCAGTTCGGCTGCCTGCTCGATGTGCCAATACAGACTACCCAGCGCGTTGCTCAACACCGTTAGCTCATAATAGCGTTGGGCTTGGTCAAGAATGGAGAGGGCGGGCACGTCGCCCCGTGCCTCGGCTGCAAACGCCAGCCGGCACGCCCGCATTGATTCGCGGGGAGTGCTGAAGATTTCCAGCGTGGAAAGGCCGCTCAGGTAGGCATTGAACAAGTGAGCCAGCGGGGTTTCAGCCTTGATTTTTTCCAGAATAGTAAAGCGCATACGGTTGGGGTTGAAGGTGGGCACAGCCCACGGCGTTAGGGGTAAAAGTGGTGTTGCAAAGTGTTGCGTTGCGCTTTTGCAACGTGCAACAGTTGCAACACTCAGGGCAGATTCAGCCAGCGGGAAACCGTGGAATAGTGGATGCCCACTTGCTCGGCTATGTCCCGAACGCTCAGCCCTTGCGCGTGTAGCTCGCGTACCCGCGTTTCCTGCTCGGCCTTCGCGGCGAACTTCCCGCCCCCGGGCCCGCCGTGGGGGTTAGGCAAGGCGGCTAGCACAGCCAGAGCGTGGGCGCGGGCTGTGTCCATAATAGCTAGGGCGGTGCTCACGTCAATTGGGTCGCATTCGAGGCGGCCGGCCGGGGCTTGGCCGTTCTCAAAGCAACGCAGCACGGTCAGCAGCCCGGCAACCCGAAAGGCTATCAGCCCCAGCCGAAACGCTTGGCTAGCTCCCGCGCCCCCGCCGTGGGCGGTGGCATCGGTCAGGCCCGCCGCGCCGGCCGCGTTCAGCCGCTGCCAGTCGCTTACCGATAACGCAATTTCCACGGGGTACGCGCCGGTTTCGTCGGGCACGGGCGCGGCCTTAATCATGCGCGTTAGTTCAGCGGCCAGGGTGTCGAAATACGGATCAAGGGGCGGGCCGGCGCTGGGGCTCACGTCTTGCCAGGCGGGGGCTTGCGCGAAGGTGTAGAACAGGAACCGGCTCACTAATCCGTCCTCCGCCGTGGGCATCAGCCGGGGCAGCTGGCCGGGGGTGCCGGTCAGGGCAATGCTCAGGGCGGGGCGGGCCAAATCGAGGTGTTGCCGGTCGGTTTTGCGCAGCAGCGACACGGGTTCGTGCTGAAAGGCTTTGCGGAGCACGTCGCTGAAGTTGCCAAAGTCCGCCCCCAGTGCCCCGCTCAGGGTGTCGGCTTCGGTTTCGCACATGATGCCGCGCCCGTCGTTTTCAGCCAGAGCCGTGGCCAGCGCGGCGGCTGTGGTGTTGCCCGGCAAGTACAGCAGCTTGTGCGGCGGCGGGGCATCGGGCGGCGGACTCAGACTGGCTTTGGCTTTGCCGGCGTTTTTGTAGGCAGCCAGCTCGGCTTCGTACTCGGCACGGGCCGCGTGGCTCGCGTCGGTCAGTTCTTTGTGATACGGCCAGGCCAGCCGCCGTGCCCAGGCTAAGGTGCCCTTGCCGCTGGCTGCCGGGGCAATGATGAACGCAAACAGGTTCAGCCCAAACCGGCGCTTGTTGTAGGTGCCGCCCACGGCCGGAAAGCAGCCCGACAACACGGCCAACGTGCCCAGCAGCATTACGGCTTTTTCGTGGCCTTCGAAGGGCTGGCAGCAGCGCCGTAGGTAGTCGGGTAGTGCGTCGTACACAGCCGCCGGGAAGGTGTCGGGCAAGGGCGCAGCCTGCAATTTTGCTTTTTGTCCGGAATAGGCGGTAAAATCGGTTTTATTCCCGGCCGCTGTGTAGGGCTTGCGGCCGTGGGCGGCGGCTTCGCGGGTGTAGATGCCGCGTAGGGTTTGCTCAATTTCTCGCCTCTCAAAGTCGGGCGTGGCGTAGCTGGCCAGGGCGTGGCTTTCCAGTTCGGCCAGGGGTACGCCCCGTTCGTTGCAGAAGTAGCCCAGGGCCGTCAGCCAATGGTTGCGGCCGCCCACGGTGGGCAGCGGCCCGTGCCGGCTTTCGTAGTGGGTCAGGCACCAGCCCAGCACGTCATCGGCCGGCATTGTTGGAGCAATACGCGCGGGCGTGGGCGGGCGCGTGTACGCGCGCGTACTGGTAGCGGAATGCGGCGGGGGAGCGGGCGTTGCGGCCCGTAACTTGTTAATATCCATTGTTGCCAGCTTAAGAGTGGGGGTGTAGGGGTCAGGCCGCGTAAGCGGGAGCCAGCCAGGCATCGGGCGCGTAGGGCACGAAACAGGCGCGGGCTACGTCCTTGCCGGCCTCGTCGGGCACCAGCCCCAGGGCGGCGTAATGCGCGGCCAGGTAGTCGGCACAAGCGCGGAAGGTGTCGAGGTGGGCGGCCGTGGGGTCGGTGCGTACAAAGGCTTTGAGCCCGTCCCCGCTGGGGCTGGTGAACAGCAGCACCAGTTCCGGCCCCAGCAGTTCATCGGTCAATAGCGCGGCGCGGGCGGCGCTCAGGTCGGGCACGTGGTCAAAGTCCAGCACTAGCAGGCCCGACGAACGTTCCAGCCCCGTGTTGGCCCGCCGGGTGAAGGTGCCGGCGGGCGTTACGTAGTCGAGTCCCTTTTTCAGTTCGGCCCGCTCAGGACTGCCCACGGGGGCGGCGCGTAGGGCATCGGTTTGGGGGCGGTGCCGGGGCGAGGTCAGTACCGTGTGCAGCTGAGCCGGGGTAATGGCCGCGTCGGGCGTGGTAGTGGCAATGCCGCCCCGGTAGTAGCTGAACCGGGGGGCGGGCGGGCTGGCAGGGCCTTCTACTAGTTCGGGCACGGCCTCGGCTTGCGCGGGCGCGTTGGGCTGTCCGGTTGTGTTCAGTTCTTCAACCGCTGCCAGCCGTTCATCTTGCTCGGCTAGGGTCAGGGGCAGCTGGCGTAGGCCGCGCCCGTCGACAGTGGGCACCAGCCAGCCAGCAGCCAGCAAGTCGGACACGGCGGGGCCGGTGCCGGCGGGGTACATTTCAGCCAGGGCCGTAGCCAGCGCAACAGCCGTGGGCGTGGCCTTGCCAGTTAGGGCAAGGGCACAGGCCAGCGTGTCGGCTCCGAACGGCCGGGCGGGGGTAGGCAATACGACGGCGCTCATTGCTTTCGGCCTTTCCGATAAGCAGCCAGCACAGCGGTTAGCTCAGCATCCGATAAGGCGAAACGGCGGGCCACGTTGCCCCGGCCTGTTTCTGAAAAGTCGAGGCTGGGGAGCGTGTCAAGAAAGACCGACAGCCCCCGGCGCGTCATCAGCAGCGCCCGGCCGGTTACCAAATTCGTGTTGGGGAGCTTAACCACGGCCGCCCCCCTTCCCGGTTTTCACCGTGCGCTGGTGCCCCTGCAACGCGGCCAGCACATCGGCCCGCAAAAAGTACGTGCGAGAACCTAGCTTTTTATAGGGTAATATACCTTTTCTCTTGTGCTCGTGAATGGTTTGCACCGTCACGTCTAGCAACTCAGCCGCTTCGCGCACCGTCAGCAGCTCATCGGCTGGGGCGGCGTTGCCCACAGGCGCGGCCGAGGCGTGGCTTTGAAGTTCGTGCCGAATAACGGCGCGTAAGTCATCAAAGAATTGTGGGTAGTCTATTCCCGCTGTTATTAGGGTGGGCATTTTACAACGCTTAGCCGGGGGTATGAACCGGGTTGGCGTTGTAAAGAGACTGCCCAGCGGGGGGCAGAATTTACAGAATTACAGACTGTAGAAATAATGTAGAACTGTAGAAATTCACCGCTTAGGCAGAAAGGCCAGGGCACGGGTATAGGGCAGGCTGGCGGGTTCAGGCATTGGCGTGTAATTACGGGCAAGGGTGTGTTTGTTTGCTATATCTTCGCCGTAGTGGTGGGATAGAATTCGGGCTATTTTCGCATTGTTAGAATGCTTTAAATAGCCCTGCTCCCGTAGTGCGACAATGATACCGACTACCGCCGAACCCTTAAAATCTGGGGTGGGGGTTCGGGGGCCAGCGTCAAGTAATAGCCCTGCTTTTGTCAGCAGTTCATCAAGCTCGGCAAGGGAGAATTTTACTCCTTTTTTCAATAGGTCAGCCCATTCGGTTTCGAGGTCGGCCGGCTCGGGCGGCGTGTCGAGGGGTTGGGGGGCAGCTATGAGTGGGGCTTCCCCCAGCAACGCGTTTAGCTTTTCAAAGGCGGCGCGGGCCTCTATTTGCTTGCAAAGCAGCACGGCACGCAACCCAAACCAAAAGGTCTGGCTTACCCATTGGCGGGCATGGGATAAGCCGCCCGGCTGTCCCGCCAATTCAAACCGTAATTGTGGGTAATCGGCGGGAAGGTTGGCCGGGAAATATTCTTGACGTTCAAACATTTCCTGTTGGCGCTTTAGCCGCTCGCTATCAATGCCAATCAATGCCTTAACATCTAGGCGTAGCGCTTTCTTTTGGTCAATGCTTAGGGCTGGCAAAGCGTCATCAAATGCTTGCCTTAATGGGGCTATATCGGCTGCAAACCCATCCCAGTCTATCAAGTGTTGCGGCACCGAATAGCGCGGGGTGCCGTTGTCATGTTCTTCTACAATGGGCATCCGTTTTAGGGCGGCCATATAAGCCCCGGCGGGGTCGCGTTGGGCTTTTATTTGCTCCCGTATCCAGCCCGCCCACCATTTCAATACCGCTTCTAAGTTGTTACGTGAGTAGGCACTGTATTCCTTGCCTAGTAAGACTTTGGTTTCTTGTTCAGTTGCAGCCAGCGGTGTTAATGCCTCATGCAGCCGGGCGCAAGCTTTCAAGAACTTGTTTGCGTTGGGGTGGCTATCCCTTTGCTCGCACATCTGGCCCGCTAATGAGTACCGTTTGCCGTTCGGTCGTTCGGCCCAATGCAGCAGCCACACGGCTAACTGGTGTAGGGCGTTTGCATCGTCGGCCGTGGTGCCGTGAATAGCAGCAGCTTTGGTAAAGTAACGGCGCACATCGGCGGCGGGGGTACCCTTTGCGGGCTGGGTAGCTGGGGGCGTGGAATCTAATCGGCGGGCGCATAGGGCTTGCACCTTTTGGCTTTCGGGCACCGTGCTTTGTCGCTCTAGCCAGTAATCAAACTCCTTACCCCCTTTATATTCTTTGGGGTACGGGTAGTCAGTTTTGATTTCCAGTAGGTTGGCCGCCAATTCGCAGGCTTGCCAGTAAATATCCTTTGCGTATTTCAGCAGCTCAGAAACTTGATACGCTGTTAGTTCAGCAACAAATGCCGGATGCTCTAACGCTTTCAGATAGAAAGTCCTTAGAGCCGCTGGGGACAGCGTTGGGTCGTTTACAGGGTTCATAGCTTGCCAGCTCTTTTGTGGGGGGTAATAATACAACCGTGCCCCGCATTGCGCGGGCGCGTTGCGCTGTCGGGTTTTGTCGGGTTCCTCCTACTTATTCCGGCATTTCGTGGAACCGGGCGAATTCCTCAGCAACGCGTTGGGGCGTCAGGTTCACGTACCGCTGAAAGGCTTTGTAAGACGTGTGCCCGCTCAGCTTCATTACAAATTCGGCGCTCATGCCCTTGCCCAGGTTCAGGGTTACGAATGTGCGGCGGGCGGTGTGAACGGTCAGCCGCTCGTACTTCGGGCACGTCGTAACGTCGGCAATGCCGCCCCGGTAGCGTATCACTTCTACGGGGGTATCGATGCCGGCCAGTTGCCCCAGCTCCTTTAGAAACCGGTTCAGCACGGGGTTGGTAATCGGCTGGTTTTTTACGCTGGCCAGTTCCCCAGCCAGCAGCCGGTTCACAATGTCGAGGGCGCGGGCGCTCAGGGGCACGGTTACCACGGCGCGGGTTTTCTTCGCGGTCAGGCGCAAGTGCGCCGGAAGGGTAGCCGTCGCGGGCCGTAGGTGCTGGGGTTTGATGCTCACCAGGTCGGAATACCGCAGCCCCGTATAGCAAGCCAGCAGAAACCAGGCGCGGGCTTTTTCGAGGCGGGAGCCCACGGCCAGGGGCAACGATTCGATGGCGGCCATCTCGGCAATGGTTAGCGTCAATACATCGGGCTCCCGTTGCGCCCATGTCACCCGGTCAAGGGCCGTGTTGGTGGTGTAGCCGCGTTTGGCCGCCCACTTCATAAACGTTTTGAGGCGGGCCAAATTCTTGCTAATGGTGTTATCCGTCAGGCCGGCTACTTCCAACAGGTAGGCTGTCCAGCGGTCGCCCACGGTGGGCGTTAGGGTGTCAAAGTCAATCGCGTACTTATTCAGCTCGGCAAACTCCCTCAAGTGCCGGCCGGCGGTGGCGTGGGCTTGCGCCGTGGCCACGTTGCCGGCGGTGCGGGTGTAAACTACCCATTCCGCGAAGCGTTGCCAGAACAGCCCGCCGGGGGCTACGGCCACGGGGGCGGGCTCAGCCGGGGTTTCAAACTCAGCCAGCGCCCGTAGTTCCTCAGCCGTGGGCACGGTGCCGGCGGCCAGGTGGGCATCGGCACAGGTGCTCAGCCTTTCGGCCAGCAGCTCTAACCAGTCATTGATTGCCCCGTTGCGAGGGTAGCCCCGCGTCAGGGCGCGGCGCTCTGTTTCGTCCCATTGCCGGGGGTGAATGGAACGGCCGGCGTACACCTTTACCCGCTTGCCAGCGAAGCTCAGGAAGGTGAAGATGGGGGTAGGCTTATCCGCGCCGGGCGCGTTCAGCAGGAAGGAGATTTTTGCCACGTTGAAACGGGTTGTAGTTGCCGTTTCAAAGATAAGTAGTCTGTCCTATTTAGGACAGTTTGTAGGACAATAAATCTTATTCATACCGTATTTACACCACATCTAAACCGATAGGACAAAGGAAAAACAAGCCCTATTAGCTGCATTGAGCTATGTTTGTAGCGGTTTGAGTACGGGGCCTGAATGTGGGTTGCATTCCTAACGTGGCCACTACAAACCCCTTCTACACCTTGTGGAAGGGGTTTTTGTTTACTAAGGGTACGCATAGGGGGTACACGTCCTAACTTTCTTGCCTTCTTTTCCAGGGGGCGGGCTGAAAATTTCAGCCGTGTATCTTTGTGCAAGCCCGAAAGGTTGTAGTTGCCAGCTCGCCTACGGCAAAAGCCCCGCGTTCCTCAGTCGAGGGCGCGGGGCTTTTCTTTTGTTCGCTGGCAACAGTAGCCGTCCAAACAAGCCGGAATGGAATTTACGAATAACAGCTGGCGCGGTGCGAAAAATGCGTTTTAGAACAAGTAGGGTTGTGCTTGCCTAATTCATATGAAAAGCACGCAAAAGGCCCGGCAGTAATTACTGCCAGGCCTTTTAATATTACTAGGAACGAGTCCAAATAGGAACTGCGGCATCTAAATGCTTTAGGTTGTCTGTATTACAAATTACGTACGACAACTATTCCACCGCTCAGCACGCCCACCACAACTTGGTTGTCAGAAAGATTCAGCAGGTCATTGAGTAAATTGCTGTTGTTGCTGGCAATCGGGCTGTTATTCAACACGTTGTTGAGGATGTTAACGTTGATGGGTACGTTGTTATTGTTGAGCACGTTTGAGACATCAATTACGTCAGTAATGGTTATGTCGCCGACATTAACTGTGACTAGGCCGGAAACAAGTTGGCCTACAGTCGAGATAACTGGTAATGTTACTTGCGCTTGGGCTTTATTGGTACCTGCAGCTAGGAACATGAGCAGGAAGGTGGCGAAAATTACACTGAGCTTTTTCATGGTATTTGTGAAAAAAGGGTAAAACATGAGCCTTTTTACGTTTTCTATAAACCTCAGACTATTAAAATGCTAGCATGGAAGTTGCTCGCCATATTTAACGAATTCGGGAACATGAAAAGCTAACATGATGGAATGCAAGTCGCTTCTATTTCATTAAGGCGGAGTTTGAAATGGATAAAAGAACTGCTAAAAACGCGATAAATGCCAAAATTATGTAGCGAATTGTTAACCAGTCTGTAATCAGGAATTTGTAAGGATTTAAGAAAAAATTGATCTGCGACAAGTATTTTGATTTTTACTGCACAATATAATAATCTTTTAGTATTTAAGTATTCATCATATCCAGAGACTTACTCATATTTCTCGGGCCCTTATGGGATGCTTCGGGCGGGTTTGAAGTTATAGGTAAAGCCCAGCAGGAAGAAACGGCCTAGGGCGTTCTGCGTCGATTGCTCGAGGAAGTTTATGGTGGCCGTTTGGCTGACGCCGAGGCGGCGGTCCAGGAGGTTGTGGGCCGAGAGGGTGAACTCGCCCCGGTTATCGGGCAGCACCAGCCGCGACAGCGAGGCATTCAGCAAGGGGATGGCCTGCGCCAGCCCGGCGCCGGTGTTCACGAAACGCTGGTAGGATGCATCGGTCGACGCGGCATACTTCTTCAGGAACTGAACCGTGGCATCGGCCGAATAGCTTGTATTGAGGAACGACGCGTTGCCGGGGCGAGCGGTCGGGTAGCGCGCCGAAGTCGCAGTTAGCGCGGCGCGCAGATTCACCTCCACCAACTGCGGAAGCCGATAAGTATACCGCGCATCGCCTCCCGCCGATTGCTGCGTGATGCGCCCCACTACGCCGTTGAGTAGCGTGGCGCTTTGCCCCTGCCGCAGGTACGGGCTCAGCGTGAAGCGGCTTTTCAGCTTTTTGACGGGCATGCTCACGCTCATCACTGCCGCAGCCGACCAGCTTTGGGCCACATTCACGTACCGGGTCGTGCGCACCTGCCGCTCGTCGAGGGTAACGGCGGCCGTGATGGGATTGGCCGAGACAGTGGCGTTCACCGAGCCCGACAGAAAGGCCCCGGCCGTGCCGCGGGCCCCGGTAAAAGTCAGCTTGCCCTGGTGCAGGTACTCAGGGCGCAGGCTAGGATTGCCCAGGTACTGGTTGAGCGGGTCGTAGCGCGACACCACTGGCTGCAGCTGGGCGAGGGTCGGCTCCCGCACCGCCGTACTATAATTGAACGCCACCCGGGTCGAGCGGCTCAGCTGCTGGTTGGCGGAGAGCGCGGGCAGCACGTTGGCGAAGCGCCGGTCCACGCCCTCGCCGCCGGCCGCGGCCTGGCCCGTGAGGCGAGAGAGCTGGGCCAGGGCGCCGGCCGAGAAATTTAATTTACCGCGCTTGAGGCGGTACGTAACCCCGGCCTGCTGGAAGAGAAAGCGCAAGCGGAACCGCGTGCTTTGCTCAGGGTCGGGCAGGTTCGGGTCGAGCAGCAGGTCGAACACGTCCAGTGCGGACCGGGAGGACCGGTTCGATACTGCGTAGGCGGCTTCCACGTACTGCTGCGGGGCCAGGGGTTGGGTGTAGGCCATCCGGGCACTGAAGCTGCCGTCTTGGCCGTCCTGCGCGTTGCGTTGCTGCTGGACTTCGTCGGGCCCCTGCCGAAACCGGGTCAAAGCCGTGGATGCCCCCCGGGTCCGGTCCTGGTTGACCTGGCCTTCCCCGCTGAAAGTCAGCAGCCGGTCCGACCGGCCAAAGCGCTGCCCCAGGAACGCCCCGGCTTGCAGGCTGCCGGTGCCGGTGCGGGTGCGGGCGTCCCGCACGCCTTCGTTCTCCAGCGTGTCGCCCACGCCGAACGAATGCCGGGCTTCCGTGCTCAACACGTCGGTACTCGCGTAGGTCACCGAGGCGTTGAGCTTGACCGTGCGCAATGAGTCCCGGTGCTCCACGCCGGCTATGGCGTTGTGCAGGCCCGTGCTCGTGCGCTGCCCGCTGTTCTGATAATAGAACGCTGTGCCCTCGGGCAGGAAATTTTGCCGCAACAGGTTGGTGCGCACCTGGGCAATGGAGTAGTTGCCAATGTAATTGCCGTTGACGGAGGTTTTCGGGCTGAGCTTCTCAAAGGCTGTAAGGCCCGCCGAATGCGTGGTTGCCACGCCCGGCGAGGCCGACCGGGCCCGGTCCGTGGTGGCCCCCGGGGCGGTGCCGCCCGTCAGGGGTCGGTTGTTAACGTTGTTGCTGGACGCCGAGGCCGACCGCATGGTTTCGCCCCGCAGCCGGGTGTAGTTGCCTTGCGCGCCGTAGCGGCCGTGGGTGCCCGCCGCGGCCGTGGCTTTGCCGAAGCCCGAATTCTTGTGGTCGGCCTTCAGGGTGAGGTTGATAATTTTCTCGCGCCGCCCGTCATCAATGCCCGAAAAGCGGGCCGCCTCGGACTGCCCATCGATGACTTGAATCTTGTAAATGGCGTCGGCGGGCAGGGTTTTCAGGGCCATCTGGAGGTTGCCGCCAAAGAACTCCTTGCCCTCCACGAAGATGCGCGTGACGCTTTCGCCCTGCACCCGCACGTTGCCGTCGGCGCCCACGTCCACGCCCGGCAGGCGGGCCAGCAGCTGGGCGGCATCGACATTGGGCCGGGGGGCAAACGCGCCGGCGTGGTACTCGACCGTGTCCTGCTTGACGGTGACGGGGTTGACGTCGGCCGTGACCGTGACTTCTTTCAAGCCCACGGGCACCGGAGTGAGGGTAATCAACCCCAGGTCCAGGGTGTCGGCCTCCATCGGTGGGGCGACGGTGCGAAAAGCGGCCCGGTATCCCACAAAGCTGACTTTGAGCAGGTAGGCCCCGGTCCCGACGCTGCCCAGGACGAAGCGGCCCAGTTCGTTGGTCACGGTGTTGGCCACCACGGCCGAGTCCGCAGCCTGCAACAACAGGATAGAGGCCGCGGGCAGCGCCTGGCCAGGGGCCTCAACCACCCGGCCGCGGATGGCATAGGTCTGCGCGAACGTCAGGTGCCCCGTAAGCAGCAGAAATAACAGGGCCAATTTTCCCATGGGCGATGTACAGTCTGGCGGGTACCCCCGTCGTTCATTCTGATGAAGCTTAACGAAAGAAGGACTTGGAGGGTACCGGCCCGCATGAATGCTGGGTACGCGAACCCAGCCGAAACGGCCGGCTTCCTTCCCGATGGGGATTGACCGGTCCTGCAACAGCCCGGCGCAAGCCGGTAAGACCGCTGAGGCAGATGCGTAAGCTTGCCGGAGAACGGGCTTCTTGAACGACGGGCCTGCGCCAAGCGCAAGAAGGTGACTAAGCAGCTAGGTTGTGGGTAAGCCGTGGCCCTTGAGTGCGGCTGGGGGCCGCGCCGTTGCGTGCGCAGGGCAGGGCCCGCGGCGGGGCTAGGAGCAGGGTGGCAGCATTCTTTTGAGCAGTTGGATTTCCAGTTGCAGCCGCCCGATGGCCGCGTAGAGCGGCTCCACGTCTGACGGGGCCGGTTCGGCAAAGACCTGCTCCGCCTTCTCCAGCAAATGACCCTTCCAGCGGCAGATCTGCGCCGCCGATACCTGGTAGCGGACCGCGAGTTCAGCCAAGGACTGCCGCCTAGTTAGGGCGGCCAAAGCCACCTCGGCTTTGAAGGCCGCCGGGAAGCAACGACGGGTGCGGGTTTGGTTCATAGCGTTGACGCCGATCTCTGCAACAAAGAGTCCAACTTTGGGGGTGCTTCGGTCGACGTTGGTGAAGTCAAAGCCGGCCCCGGTCTGGGCGCGATGACGTCGCAAAAGTTTAGGCGTTTGCCAGTCTTGAGGTCTTAAACCAACATTCAGCCAAACGGTGGTGGCTGTTGCAGAACTCCCATCCTGGTGGCCTGGGTGGTTCGTAAAAGGAGTATGCAAGGCAAGAAGCAGTTTCTCGACAAAGAGGTGGCCCGCTTTCGGCTCTCCGAGCGGGTGCCGCCGCATAATCTCTACCGCCGGTTGGCCGAGCTGGTCGACTGGACGTTTCTCTACGACGAGACCCGGGCGCTGTACAGCCACACCGGGCAGCCCTCCTTGGACC
>NZ_JAFCUF010000014.1:0-112262 GCF_049896385.1 Hymenobacter sp. B1770 | reverse complement strand
CTGGTCCAGCCGGCGCAGGAGGCGATGCGCACCTTCTTGGCCGGGTCGGCGTCGGTGCTCAGGTAGAGCTCGGCCGCGTCGTCGCCCACCACCCAGAAGGTGTAGGCCCCGCTGGTGGGGACGCAGAGGTACGCCTGCACGCGGGCCCCGTGGTTGTAGAGCGTTTGGGTGGGCGCTTCGAAGCTGGCGATGGCGCTGCTGCTGCTCGGCGTGCTGCCGGTGGGGATGTCGCTCACGGCCGTGCCGTTCACGTTGTTCCACACCTGGTACGTGGCGCTGCCCGTACCGCTGCACCCCGTGGGGGTCGGCGTGGGGGTTGGCGTCGGCGTAGTAGTAGGAGTCGTAGAGGCGTCGAAAGGCATCAGGTTAGCGCCGGGGATGGGCTCCTGGCGGGTGCCGTTGGGCAAGCGCCACGCTACCGCTAAGTAGCCCGGGCCCCAGCTCTGATGATGCAGGGCTTCGATGTAGTAGCGCGTGCCGGCCTGCAGTTGGATGGTGGCCGACTGCTGGCTGGGGTAGCGGGTGAAGTCGCGGTTGCCGCTGGTCCAGCCGGCGCAGGAGGCGATGCGCACCTTCTTGGCCGGGTCGGCGTCGGTGCTCAGGTAGAGCTCGGCCGCATCGTCGCCAACTATCGAGAAGGTATAGGCACCCGTGGCGGGGGCGCAGATGTAGCCGCGGGCCCGGGCGCCGTGGTTGTAGAGCGTCTGGGAGGGCGTTTCGAAGCTGCCCAAGGTCAAAGTGCTGTTGGGCGTGGTGCTCGTGGGGATGCTGCTCAGCAATGTGCTGTTCACGTTGTTCCACACCTCATACTGCATGCTGCCCGTAGCGCCGCAGGCAGAAGTAGTAGGAGTCGGGGTTGGGGTCGGGGTAGTTGTGGTGGGAGTAGTAGTCGGCGTAGTAGTCGCGGTGCCGAAGGGGATAAGGTTTTCGCCGGGTACGGGCACTTGGCGAGTTCCATTTGGCAGGCGCCAAGCTACTGCCAAATAACCAGCACCCCAGTTCTGCTTGTGCAGAGCCTCAACGTAGTAACGCGTACCGGCCTGCAGTTGGATGGAAATGGACATCTGGCTCTGCTGGGTGGTGAAGTCGCGGTTGCCGCTGGTCCAGCCAGCGCAAGAGGCGATGCGGACTTTCTTCGTGGGGTCGTCGCTGGTGCTCAGGAAGAGGTCAGCGGCGTCGTCGGCCGTAATCCAGAAGGTATAGGCGCCCGAAAAAGGTGCGCAGATGTAACCGCGAATACGTGCTGCGTGATTGCCCGTTGATTTAGAAGGCGTTTCGAAGCTGGTAATCGGAGCGATGCTGTTGGGGGTGGTGTTCACAGGCACGGCGCTTACGCCTGTGGCCATTATGTTGGTCCACTCCTCACGCGTCAGGCTGCCGGTACCTGGGCAGGTGCTGGCGGTGGGGGTGGTAGTAGGCGTGGTGGCCACCGGGGCGCTGCCTTCGGAGAAAAACAGGGGAGTCTCGGTCAGGGCAACGTTCTGGGCGGAGATGGTGGTGCGAGCGTTGGTGCTGGCGTGGTTCCACTCGTAGCGCTGCAAGCTGGTCAGGTTGAACGACGACGGAAAGGAGTAGGTGCCGCGGGCCGATTCCTGGTTGTCGACCAAAGCTCTGGCCCACAATACATAGGTATAGACGCCGTTTTTGCTGAAGGCAGCGCCGTTGAGGCTGCTGGGCAGGGCCAGAGCAGCGGTGCGGGCAGCATCGTAATGCCAGCCGTAGAGCAGCTTGGAGGTGGTGGCAAAAGCCTGGCCAAGCTGGGTAGACTTCTGCGAGCCGGGGGCGTCGCGCTTGAGGTTTTCGTACAAGCCCATCAGGGCCAGTTCGTCGTCGCCACTAACGGAAGTACCCACGGGCGGCGCGTTCACGGACTCACCCAACTGGTAGAAGTAGAACTGCTTAATGGCGTTTACTTGCGTCAGCACCAAGGCTTTGATGCCGAAGTTGCGCTGTCCTTCGTCAGAGGCCGTCCGATTGGCCGAAGTGCGGCGCGACACGTTGGCTTCGCTCATCAGCAGGTGCTTGGCGGGGTAGGTGCTGCCGTAGCCGTACTTAGCCATCACGTTCACCATGTCCTGGCGCTCCTTCAGCAGCTGCTGGATGGCGTAGTCAGACGTGCGGGTGTAGACGAAGTTGTTGATTGCTACGCTCCAGGAGTGGAGCGAGTAGGTGGGGTAGCTGTGGAAGCTCAGCGCGTCGAGGTAAGCACCGGCTTTGAGAGGGTACTGGGCCGAGACGGCGCCACCGTTGGGGTTGTCGGTGTAGCGCAGCAGCGCGTCCATGAACTGGGGGTAACCCACGCCGCCGGTGGTGATGTAGGCATCAGGGCGGTATTTCTTAATTACCTCGTAGCTGATGCGCAGCATGCGGATGTAGTGGAAGATAGGGGCCCGCAGGTTGGGCAACTCGTCAGGCAAGGGAGCGCGGGTCAGCCACACGTTCTTGTCGTAGACGTAGGTGAAGTCGGGCTCGTTTACTACTTCCCAGAAGCGCACTTTGTCGCCGTAAAACTGGAGTACTTTAAAGACGTAGTTGGCGTAATAGTTATTGGGGTTAACGCTGCCATCCGTGTTCCAGATGGGCTCGTACAAGTTTTTGAACAGCCGCGAGGGCTGCGTGCCGCCCGGGTAGATGGTGTTGTCACGGTGAGCTTCGGCGGGGTCTTCCAAAAAGACCGTGAGCTCTTTCATGCCATAAGTGTGCAGATACTTGTCGAAGGTGTTGGTGCGAATGCCGTAGCCAAAGTTCTCAAGAAAGCGCTCGGGTAGGGTGGGCCGAACCGAGTGTACTCCCAGGTCCTGAGAGGCCTTTGCCATCAACTCATCACTCCAATTGGTATTGTAATATCCAAAATTGACACCGTATTGAAAAGGCTCTGAATACGGGCGTACATAGTCATTTGCTGTTTGCGAAGGAGCTTGTCCATTTACGTAATAGACAGACTGGCTGACAAGTAAAAGCAGAAGTGAAAAAAGTCGTTTCAAAGGGTATTGTACTTTTGGTGAAACTTATTTATTATTGAGTGGGGTGTTGTATGGGTAGGATACAATTTCAATCAACTATCACAAAGTTACCTTCCGAATTTTAGAGCGACTAACCTAAGTGAGGAGCAAGACGAGATTATAGGGCCAGCTTTGTGAGTAAGATGATTATTTGATTAGTACTATGTTTATTATCAATGAGATAGAAAAAGCTGGGCAATACCGGCGTTTTATCCAAACCCCGAGCTGTGTCAGTATCATCTAATAGTCAAAGATTTACATCAGGATTAAGCCCGCGCTTTACATCCATTAACTTCTCTATTCCCGATATGGGAATTGGTGCGACGACCCGTAGAAAAAGTGAGGCCATAATTTTATACGTCACTTTTTTCAGGACTACACGTACGGCCGCTGTTAACCTAAATTGATTACAAAATAGAGTTAGATTCATTATATATAATGGTTGGATCCGTGCTTTCCCAATTTGGGAATAACACCCTACTGTCGAGCTGTACAAAAGCCAAGCACAACCACGTTGGTCGTTTGCACTAGCACTATTTGATTTCAATTGAGGGAATCCAGTAACGCCTTGCTAAGGCGAATGCATTGGCTTCCAATAGTTTTAGTATCAATTTTGTCATGGCTTGCTGCTAAAATTTAATACCGAAACAGATTTACATGGGTTCCCTTTTGCCAGTGAGGCAGGATAGCCAGCCGGATTTGTAGGCTCAAAACCGGAGCTTTTCCTGCTTGCTGCGTTCTGTTAGAGGAAACCTTGATTCGGGCCACCTGCTAGCCTTGGCAGAGTGGCCCAATATTATTTGCTGTGCTTATGCTGATGCTACTTCGCGATGCGCTTTTTCCCTTGATTGTGTTCCTGCACGCCGTGCTCGCAGGTGCGCCGGCCAACCACGGGCGGGGCCGGTTTGCGCACGCGGCCTATGGGGTGCGCCGGGTAGGGCGGCTGCCTCCAACGCTACGCGAAAGCTCTGGCCTAGCTCGAGCCGATTCGCTAAGCGGCCTCTGGAGCCACGGCGACGGCGGTGCTCCGGCCCTTCTTGTGCTGGTGGCGTTATCTGGCGCCCCACTGCGCACCCTCGACCTGCCGCTCTTGGTGAATACCGACTGGGAAGACTTAGCCCAGGACCGCGCCGGTAATCTCTACATCGGCGACTTTGGCAACAACCGCAACCAGCGGCAGGACCTAACCATCTACCGCCTCCGCCCGGGCGCTGGCCCGCTCGTGGCCGATACCATTGCCTTCCGCTACTCCGACCAGCACGAGTTTCCTCCCCGTCGGGGCCGCCGCAACTTCGATTGCGAAGCCTTTTTCTGGCATGCCGATACCTTGCACCTTTTCAGCAAAGACCGCAGCCTGCGCCAATGGACCAAGCACTACACCCTGCCCGCCCGCCCCGGCCACCACGTAGCCACTTTGCGCGACAGCATCCGCCTCAACCGGCCCATCACTGCTGCCGACATTAGTCCTGATGGGCACACCGTGGGCTTGCTCGCCTACGGAGGCGTGTTTTTATTTTCTACCCAGTCCGGTCGACGCCTCTTCGATGGTCCCAAAGCCTTCCGTGCGCTGCCCACCACCGGCCAAGCCGAGGGCCTGGTTTTTGTCAATGACTCCACCTTTGTGGTAAGCAACGAAAAAGGCAAGCTCTTTAGGGCCACACGGCGTTAGGCCGTGGCCAACTGCTCCACCGGCGCCGGAAAAATGAGCAGAAACGAGGTTCCCAGCCCCTCAATGGAGTTAACCTCGATAGCAATGCCGTGCAAGTCGGCAATGGTGCGCACAATGGACAGGCCCAGGCCGTAGCTGTCGGGGTCGGTGCTGCCGCCCTTGTCGAAGCGCAGAAACAGCCGTGGCAGTTGCTCCTTGGCGATGCCCAAGCCCGTGTCCCGGATTTCGAGCACGTAGCCGTTGCCCGCGGTTGCGGGCCGTCCCTTCAGGTATAACTGGCCGCCTTCGCGATTGTACTTGATGGCGTTGCTCACCAGGTTGTAGAGGAGCGTGAACAGCAGCCCGCGGTTGCAGTTCGACACTTGAAAGTCGGGTTCTACCTGGTACTTGAGGGTGAGTTGCTGCACCTCCAGGCGCTCCTGTACTTCCTCGCTCACCTCGGCCACCAGCGCAGCCAGCGACACGGTTTCGGTGCGCGGAAACTGGTCGTTCTCAATCTTCGAAATCATCAGCAGCGACTTGATGATGGTGCGCAGCCGGTGCACCGTGCGCTGCGACTCCACGATGCGCAGCAGGTTTTCGTCCGACAGGCTTTCGTCGCTCAGCATGTTGTCGAAGCGGTACTGCAGGGCCGCCAGCGGGGTCAGCAGCTCGTGCGAGGCGTCGGCAATGAACTTGCGCTCCTTGGTAAACGAGTCCTGGATGGTGGTCATCATCTCGCGCAGGCTGTCGTCGAGGTAGCGAAAGTCGGTGGTGTTGGTCAGAATGGGGTCGAAGTTGAACGCGGCCGGGTGGTGCGTGTTTTTCAGCCGCTGCCGGATGATGGTGCCCAGCGGGGCCAGCAGGTAGCGGAAAAAAGCCAGGTCGGCCAGGGTAGTGAGGGCCACGGCCACCAGTAGAATGGCAAAGGCGTAGCCGCGGAAGTTGCGCTCAGTTTCGCCGATGCTGCCCGTGCTGCGCCCAATTTCAAGCAGGTAGTACTGGTTGCCCTCGGCAAAGGAGTAGCTGAGCACGCGGTACTCCACAATCTCGTCTTCCACGGCCCGCTTGGCGTCTTCGATGAGGTCAATCTTCGGCCCGGGCGGAATTTCTTCTAGTGAAATAAACTCCTCCTTCAGCAGGTTGTAGCTGCCGTAGGAGGACTGGCCGCTTTCGATGAAGTCTGAGATGCCGTTGCGGCGAATCAGGCGTAGCACCTTTTCCTTTTTCTGCGCCAGCCGTTGGTCAGTCGAAACCAAGGCCAGCCGGCTCATCACCTGCGGCAGCACCCCCACCAGCAACAGCAGGATGGCCACCCGTGAGAGGGCGTTAAACAGCGAAAACTTGGTGCTGAGATTCAATTGTGTGGAGTGGTCTTGTTAATAGTTGTCCGTTGCAGACTAGTCGGCCAGAAGTAAGCGGAGACAAAAGCACGTCATGCTGAGCTTGTCGAAGCATCTCTACCGAACGGAACCCGAACGAAGCGGTAGAGATGCTTCGACAAGCTCAGCATGACGGCCTGATGACCCCATAAAATATTCAACTAGGAATCAAATACGCCTTCTTACAGTCGCACACGGTAGCCGAAGCCACGCACAGTTTCGAGCCATTCCACCTCGGCATACTGGCCGAGCTTTTTGCGCAGGTTTTTGATGTGGGCGTCGATGTAGTTGGAGTCGAACCCGGACTCGGGAAGGTTGCCCCAGATGTGCTCGCTCAGCTGCAGGCGCGTCAGCACGCGGTTGCGGTTGAGCACGAGGTAGCTCAGCACGTCGAATTCTTTTACCGAGAGGGTTACTTCCTTGCCCTCCTGCAGGATGCGGCGGTTTTGTAAATCAAGTTGAAACGCGCCTACCGGCACCGTGGGCTTGTGCAGCCCAAAGCGGCGGCGCGTGATGGCGTGCATGCGGGCCAGCAGCTCGGGCAGCGAAAAGGGCTTGGCCAGGTAGTCGTCGGCGCCCAGCTCCAGTCCGCTGATGCGGTCCTCCACAGCGCCCCGTGCGGTGAGGATAATGACGGCGGCGGTCAGCTCGTTTTGCTTGGCTTCGGCTAGCACGGTCAGTCCATCGCCATCGGGCAGGCCCAGGTCCAGCAGCACGAAATCGAAATTGTTGTCGGCGAGCTGCTGGCGGGCTTCGCGGGCCGTGCGGGCCGTGGTGCAGGTGAAGTTTTGCTGGTAGAGGAAGATGCCGAGCTCGCGGGCCAGGGTACGCTCGTCTTCGACGATAAGAACGGTCATGGACAGGGCGAAAAATCAGGCTATAGGTTGAGGGAGAGGCTGGTGGTGAAGTATGAGCGGGCCGTCGATACGTCGTCGGGCAGCAGGTTCACCGGCAGGGCGTAGCGCCAGGCTGCCTGCACCGACCATATGCCCAGGGAGTAGGTCACTGGCACACGCAGCTCGTAGTTGAGCACCCGGAACTGGGTAGTGGTGGTAGTGGTCGTGGTGGTCGGAGAGGTGCCCGTGCCCGCGGGGCCCCGTCCTGGCACGGGGCGCGACTGGTTGCCGCGCACTTGCTGCTGCTCGATGCTGGTTTCGGCAAAGCGCTGGGTGCCGGCCGTTACGCTCACCCGTGGCTGAATGGAGAGGTAGCCTTTCGGAGTGAGTACTTTGTCGATTTCGAAGTAGCGAGACTGGTCGAGTACCAGGAAAAAGTCGTTGGTTTCGCCGAACAGGTAGGAAGCATTCAGCCGGGAATACACATAGCCCCAATCTAGCCCCACGTACCCATCAAGGGAGTTGTTGATGCTGGACTTTACCAACGGGCTGTTTTCGGCAAACAGAAAGCGCGAGTAGCTCACCGAGGCGTCTACCTTTTTGGAAAGGTCGCCGTCCCAGCCCACCGACACGTCGGTTTCATCGATGAAGCTGCTCGTGTCGAACAAGTTGTAGCTCATTACTGAGCCCCACACCCCAACGCGGCTCTTATACGTGAGCTCGCCAGCCGCATAAGGCAGCCGGGTAGTTTGGGTGCGCCCAAAAAACGAGGAGTTGTTGCCGTAGCTGAGGGTGGCCGTGAAGCCACCGTGCCGGCTGATACTGTCAGTAGGCGCACTGGGAGTGCCGCTGGGCTGGCTGCTGCTCACTGCTTGGCCAGCAGCCGGGCCGCTAAGCCAAGCGTTGAGAAATACAATTCCCAGTAGCGGCGCGATGCCGCGTAAAAAAAACATAGTGTTTCCGGCTGTAAGGGTTATTGTCTGCGGCCCAGGCCGGCTCCGGCGGCGCGTCCGGCGCCTGATGCGGCGCCGCGGGCCCCCCGGCCGGCTTCGGAGGCCCGGCTGCCGCGGGCACTTTGCTCTGGCCGGGCACTGCGGGCACTCTGTTCCGGGCGGGCACTGCGGTCGGTCTGGTCGCCGGCCGCTACCTCGGTTGCGTCTTCGTCAACGCGCAAGGGCTTGCGCTTGCGGCCGGTCATCGGCACTGCTTTCACAGGCGGCTCGGTGGGAGCCGTTTGCGCGGGCGTTTGAGCCGGGGATGTCGGGGCGGTTTGGACCGGCTCGACAGCCAATGCCAGCTCCAGGTGCGCGTGTTGTGCCCGGGCCTGGGTGCCGCCTAACACTACCAGCAAGAAGAATAAGAAGAAGCGGAACACAATTTTCATAATAGCCAAAGGCAGGCACCTGCGGAATGCGGAAACAAATTACGGCATTTCAATTAAGGAAAAGCCGGGTTATCGGCTAACCGGGACGGCCGCGCCTCCGAGGGTATCAGAAGCACGGCCGACGGTTGGCTCAAACAGAGAGCTAGCGGCCGCGACCAGCGCTGCGCTGCTGGCCGGCACCGGCTGGACGGTTGCCACCGCGGGCGCTGCTGCGGTCGGTGCCGCGGGCCGAGCGTTCGGCACGCTCGCGACCAGCGCTGCGCTCGGCGCGGGCTCCGCGCTCCGTGCGCTGGCCCTTAGCGGCCGAGCGGCCGCCGCTGGCCAGGGTGCTGATGGCCGCGCCTTTGTCGGCGCCGGTCAGCGTGGTGCCTTGGGCCAGAGTCGAAACTGCCTGGCCATTGCCAGCCGCGGCGGCGTTGTCGCTGCGGCGGTCCTGAGCGGTGCGCTTGGCCTGGGCTTCCACCTTGCGGGCAGCCGACTGGTTGTTGGCGCCCTGGGCTGTGGCAGCAGGAGCCTGGGCCAAAGCAGCAAACGAGCAGAAGAGTGCGGCGGCGGAGAAAAGCATCTTTTTCATGGGAAGGGGTTGTTAAAATGTTGGAGAGAAGAAGATTGAGAAAGCTGTTGTCGAAGTGTTAAAGAATGATACAAACCTACCGGGCCAACATGATGCGAACATGATAAGCGGCAAGCCTGCCAGAACCAGAAAAAGCTAGGGCTTATTTGCCATAGGCCGCCAGCCAGTCGGCGGGCAGGTAACTGGGGGCCAGCTGGTATTCCTTGAGCTGCATGAAGTTGTTGAACTGGCCGGCCGTGAGCACGCGGCGCAGGGAGGCGTGGTACTGGCGGGTGAGGCTATCAAGGTGAGCTTCGGCCGGAGGGAAGCCGGCGGCCTGCCAGTCCAGCACGGTCAGCTCTTCGAGGTGCTGGTGCACGCAGTGCTGTACGGCCGGCTGCTGCCGCGCCTGCAGCCGGAGCCGGTCGGCAAAGTAGCTGGTGAGGGCGGCTGCCTGCACCCGCACGGGGTTTACTCGGGGCTCGGGCCGCTCTTGGTCGAAGGCCGCTGGCCGGGACTGGCGCGACTGAGCGGCGCAAGGTTGGATAACCAGGGCCAGGGCTGCAAGCATGATGAAAAGCTGGTTCATGGTCAGGGGATTAAGGAGCCAAAAGAATAATAGCAAACCTACCCTTGTCAGATGAAGCCAACATGATAACAGCACCTCTTTAGCAAAGAATGAGCGGAACCGCAGGCTGGTTTCCTGAGGCCGTCCGTACTGGTTACCGCTGCCACGTTCCAGTTATATTCGAGCGTACAGGTTTCGGCTAATGCTGGCTGCCTGGGCCAGTCGTGTCGGAGCTTTGAGTTTCGCTGAATTAGGTCATAAAAAAAACACCCCCAGCCGGCAGCCGGGGGTGTTTTACTATTAAAAACTAAGCAGGGCCTACTCGCGCACCAGACGGCGGGTGACGGTGCTCGCTTTGGTGGGCATCGTTGTGGTCAGTACTTCCTGGCCCAGGGCGTTGAACACCCGTAGCTGGGCCTGCTGGCAGTGGCTACCCAACTAAACGGTCACCTGGCCGTTGCGGGTGGGGCTCGCATACAGGCCTAGCGCAAAGCAGCCAGTGGCGGTAAAAAGTTGGGAGCCGAAACAGATTGATGCCTGACTTGGCCAAGCACCTGAAGAGACCTGAGCGCAGTGCCCGGGCCACTGCCTCCGTATCGGTACGGAGTAAAATCTACGTGTCTTTTACGCCAAAAACCGTGTTTATACCCTCTCTGTCGCTATGCTTCGGCCCGTTTAAGAGGTGAACCGTTCACTGCTGTATCCGCTGTATGAAACCTGCACCTGCTCTGGTTGCTGAGGACGAAAAGCCGCTCCACAATGCACCATCTTTTTGCGTGAGCCGCTCCGAACACGCCCCCACGTATTATCAACTGTCGCTGGAAGATGACAAGGGCTGCGTGGCCAACTGGGTGATTCCGCTGTCGCTTAAGAAGCTGAGCAAGCAGAGTGTCCTGCTATGGTTGCTGCCCACCACTTCCACGCCCGATTCGCTGGCCTGCGTGGAAAGCGGGCCCGTGCGGCACGTGCCCAACCGCAATGGCCAGCCCGCCAACCTCCGCCAAAAGCTAACCGAGGGCCGGCTTCAGCTCAATTTCAGCGGCCATTGGCTCAGCGGCTACCACCGGCTCCGCCGCCTGTCCGACAGCAGCGGGCAGCTCTGGCAACTCACCCCAATTAGCTAATCTCTCTTTTTAGTCTATATGAGTAACTACGCTATTGTAATTCACGGCGGCGCCGTGACCGTGAAGCCCGGCGAGCTAAGCCCTGAAGAAGAAGCCCAGCAGCGCGAAGGCCTGAGCCAGGCCTTGCAGGCCGGCTGGCAAGTGCTACATGACGGTGGCACCGCGCTCGAAGCGGTAGAAACTGCTGTGCGCAGCCTCGAAGACAACGAACACTTCAATGCCGGGCGAGGCAGCGGCCTTACCCAGCAGGGCGAGGTGGAGATGGACGCCGCCATCATGGACGGCCGCACCCTGCAGGCGGGCGCAGTAAGCGGCGTGCAGTACGTGCAAAACCCCATCAGCCTGGCCCGGGCTGTGATGGAAAAAAGCCCGCACATATGCCTCACCAATGACGGAGCCATTGAACTGGCGCTGGAACAGGGACTCCCCCTGAAAGGACCCAGTTATTTCATTACCGAAAAGAACCAGCAGAAGTGGCTGGAAATAGTGAGGGAAGAACCCATAAGCGCCATGCACGACACGGTGGGCGCTGTAGCCCTCGACAAGGACGGCAATCTGGCTGTGGCAACCAGCACAGGTGGTATCGAAGGCCAGCTAAAAGGCCGCTTGGGTGACAGTCCCGTCATCGGCGGGGGCACCTATGCCAGCAACGAAGCCTGCGCGGTATCCTGCACCGGCGATGGCGAAGTCATCATGCGCGGGGCCCTGGCCCATGAAGTGTACGCCAGGGTGAAATACGCGGGCCAGCCATTGGTTGAGGCCTGCCGGGCCGCCGTGGACCTGCGCGACGAGGACCTGAAAGGCGACAAAGGCATGATTGCCGTGGACAAGGACGGCGCCATCGCCCTGGAATTCAACAGCAACGTCATGCGCCGCGCCTTTCGGGTAGGCGAGGGCGAGCCCTACGTGGGCATCTGGAAGGATGAATAGGCACGGCTTTGCGTGAGCCATAGCCAGGCTCGGAATACGGGTAAACCGGCCCCAAATTCCGTATTTCTAGCGTCTACGGCAATATTTTCTGTCCGTAAATAAAAATGAGCTCCTCGATGCTGCGACACACAGGCGCACCGAGGAGCTGGGGAAGCTACTCGTGGACTCATTTCTTCTTCGAACATCCCCACTACCTCCACAGGCGCTCTGATGGGCTCTGCTCCCAAGAGCGTCTGTGCGCGGTAATGCCCGTGGGACCTGTATGGTCTGAACGGTTTTTTAATCACCAATCTACTTTATGACCATTCGTACCCAAACCCCCAAAGGGCTCTTGCTAGCCATTGGGGGCCGAGAAAACCGCGTTGTCCCGGGCCAAAACGGCCCCCAAAATGAAGAAGGCGTAAGGGACGAGTCGGCAGACTTTATTCTGGAGCGCTTCGTGAAAGAACTGCCAGCCAAAGGCTTGGTGGTGGTAATTCCTACTGCTTCGGAAGAACCCCTGGAGGCCGCAGAAGAATACATCAAGGTGTTCACGGCCCTGGGGGTCGACAAGGTGGAGGTGCTGGACATCCGCAACCGCATACAAGCTCATGAGGCTGAAGCTTTGGAGACTATCAGTCGGGCCGATGGCGTGATGTTCACGGGCGGCGACCAACTCAGGCTCACGGCCATTTTCGGGGGCACGCCGCTACTCAGGCGTTTGTATGAGCGCTACGTGCAGGAGCCCATCGTTATAGCCGGCACCAGCGCCGGTGCCGCGGCCATGAGCACGCCCATGATTTATCAGGGCCGCAACGATGCAGGCTTTGTGAAGGACGAAATTCACATCACCACGGGGCTGCAGCTGCTGCGAAACGTGGCCATTGACACGCACTTCGTGGCCCGCGGGCGCATCGTGCGCATGGCCCAGATTATCGCGACCAACCCCGGCTGCATCGGCTTGGGTCTGGAAGAAGACACAGCCGTGCTCGTGACCAAAGGCAGCGAGCTGGAAGTCATCGGCAACGGCCTCGTGGTGGTGGTAGACGGCCATTTTTGCACCGGCAACACCATCCACGAAGTGCGGCCCGGCGAAGTGTTTTCCATCCGGGACTTGCACGTACACCTGCTGTCGCGCGGGCAGTACTACACCCTGCCGGAGTAGCGGAAGGCCACCGTTTTTGGCTCCGTACCGTAGTGCATACTACTTACTCACCGCCGGGTATCGCCACTACGAGCAGCAGGCCAGTGTTACAATCCCATGTCTAAAACTATTATCGTTTCCAATCGTCTGCCTACCAAAGTGCAGCGCAATGCCGAGGGCCTCACTTTTCAGCCAAGCGAGGGCGGCCTGGCCACCGGGCTGGGCTCCATCTACCGGGCCGATGGCAACGTGTGGGTGGGCTGGCCCGGCTTGTTTGTAGATGACCCAGCTGAGCAGACCGAGGTATCCGAGCGCCTGAAAGCCGACAGCATGGCCCCGGTGTTTCTCACCGAAGCCGAAATCCGGGATTATTACGAAGGCTTCAGCAACTCCACGCTCTGGCCTACTTTTCACTATTTCTCCCAGTTTGCGACTTACGAAGACGCCCACTGGGCTGCCTATGTGGCCGCGAACGAGAAATTTTGCGAAGCTGTGCTGGCCCTCACTGGACCCGACGACACCATTTGGGTGCAAGACTACCAGCTGCTGCTTTTGCCCGAGATGCTGCGCAAGGCGCGTCCACAGGCCACTATTGGCTTCTTCCTGCATATTCCGTTTCCTTCCTTCGAGCTGCTGCGGGTGCTACCCTGGGGCAACGAGCTGCTGCGCGGCATGCTCGGCGCCGACCTCATCGGCTTCCATACCTACGGCTACATGCGGCACTTTCTCAGCGCCGTGACGCGCATGCTGGGCCTGCCCAACCAGAGCGGCCTGATTGAGACGCCCACACGCACGGTGCTGGTCGACGCCTTCCCCATGGGCATAGACTACGAGCGCTACGCTGAAGCCGCCAACTCGGAGGCAGCCCTGGCTCACGAGCGGACGTACCGCGAAGCCCTGCGCGACGTGCGCGTGGTGCTGTCCATTGACCGGCTCGACTACACCAAGGGCATCGCCCAGCGTCTGCGGGCCTTCGAGCAGCTGCTCATCAACCACGACGAGTGGTGCGGCAAAGTAAGCCTGCTGATGGTGGTAGTGCCCTCGCGCGACCAAGTGGCGCAGTACGCCTCCCTCAAGGAGGAAATCGACGAATTGGTGGGCCGCATCAATGCCCGGCATGGCTCCATCAGCTGGAATCCCATTCACTACTTCTACCGCTCGTTTCCTTTCGACGAGCTGGTGTCCCTTTACCGCCTGGCCGATGTAGCCTTGGTGACACCCGTGCGTGACGGCATGAACCTGGTAGCCAAGGAATACATAGCCTGCAAAACCGACCAGCGCGGCGTGCTCATCCTCAGCGAGCGGGCCGGTGCCGCAGTGGAACTCACCGACGCCCTGCTCATTAACCCCACCAATACCAACCAGCTGGTGGAGGCCCTGCACGAGGCCCTGCGCATGCCCGAAGAAGAGCAAACCACCCGCATGGCCAACCTGCAAGCCCTGGTGCAGCAGTACAACGTATTTGCCTGGACGCAGCTGTTCATGGACCGGCTGGCCTACAGCAAGATAAAGCAGCACACCCTAAGCACCGATGCCCTCGACGACGAGTCCCGGGCCCAGTTGCTGCGCGACTACCAGGCCGCGCCGCAACGCCTGCTGCTGCTCGATTACGATGGCACCCTGGCCTCGTTCCACGCCAACCCCCAGCACGCCCGCCCCGATGCCGAGCTGCTTCAGCTCCTGAGCGCCCTCTGCGACAACCCCCAAAACCAGGTCATCATCATCAGCGGCCGCGACCGGGGCACCCTGGAGAAGTGGCTGGGCCACCTGCCCCTGCATTTCATTGCCGAGCACGGTGTGTGGCTGCGCCGGGCGGGGCAAGAGTGGAGTTTGTTTCAAGAGCTGCGGGCTGGCTGGAAGCGCGAAATGCGCCCGCTACTCGACCAGTACGTGCGCCGCACGGCCGGCTCCTTTATTGAGGAAAAAGACTACTCGCTTGTCTGGCACTACCGCCGCGTCGACGCCGAGCTCGGAGCCATGCGCGCCCGCGAGCTTATGAACCACCTCACCTTCATGACCTCTAACACCGACCTGCAGGTAATGGAAGGCAACAAGGTCATCGAAATTAAAACCGCGGGCATCAACAAGGGCACGGCCGCCGCCCGCTGGCTGGCCACCGAGCATGCCGATTTCATCCTGGCCATCGGCGACGACCGCACCGACGAGGACACCTTTGCCGCCATGCCCCCTTCGGCCTACACCCTGAAGGTGGGTGGTACGCCCCGCTCGCTGGCCCGCTATGCCATCGACAGCCCGAAAGAGGTGCGCCAGCTGCTGCGCAACCTGCAGGAGGTGCAGGCGCAAGTGGGGCAGGTGTAACCCGGTTGGGTGCTTACCGCATAATTTTGCCGCGCAAGTCCCAGTGGCTGGACTTTACTTCCATGCTGCCGGGCTGCCGCTTAATGGTGCGGGTGTAGCGCTCGCCGGCAATCATGCCATCGGGGCGGCGCTTGCCAAAAAACAAGGTCACGGGCTCGCCGTGCTCGTTGGTGACGAAGGTGATGTCGTAGCCCTTGAAGACGTCGTTAATGCTGGTGGAAGGCTCGAACGTCTTGCTTAGTTTCTTGTCTAGTTCAGGGTGAAGTGGCATTCGGGTAGTAAGTAAGTACACCCGTTTTACGGTTTCCTTTCGGGCAATGGTTGGCACATTCGCTTATAATTTTTATTAGCTCAACCTTAATACAAACCAACTTGGCGACCCTGCTTGAGCCCCAAGTAGCTACTGCCATTGTTATCTGCGACCCGGTCTAGGCAAGCCGAAATTGTCACATGTAAAACGCCGACTTGCGTAGCCAGTGATTAAGCTCAGCATTATCATTATTCGGGAATAACTCGTATCCCAAATAAGTCTATTCCTTTCAATACTTACCGCTTATCTCATGAAAGTCATCTCCCCAGCCCTGCACGGCATTCTCGATTATACCATGTCCGGTGTCTTCTTGGCACTGCCTAGCGTCTTTGCATACACGGGCCCCATGGCATGGGTATGCTACGCCCTGGCAGCAGGATATCTAGTAGTATCCTTGCTTACCAATATGCCGTTTGGGCTGTTCAAATTGATTCCTTTCCCGATTCACGGTGGCTTCGAACTGGTGAGCGGGTTCGTGTTTATTGCCTCCCCCTGGCTATTCGATTTCTCTCAGGATAGTACGGCTCGCAACCTCTTCATCGGGCTGGGCGTGGTCTTCTTGGTAGTTTACTTGCTAACCGATTGGCGGCCCCAGGAAAAGCGCGATACTGAATTGGAATTAGGGTAATTCCTGGTTGCTGCTTTTGGTCTTATGTCAGCGTCATTACTACTTTTTAGTGCATTGTAATAAGCTGGAAAAAGTGGTGCCGCGGATGCTTGCCGAGGTCAAGCAAGTAGCCCGGCCTGCCGCATAAAATGCGTCCTTAGCGAGGCCGGCAGGTACGAAATGCTCAGCAGGGCCTGCACTGCCGTTGGGTCCTGCCGCACTCCGTAAAACAGGTCAATCACGTCCTGAATGGTGGTGGCGAACGGCGAGGGCTGACACAGCACCATTGCATCGCCGGCCTGCACCACCCCCGGCCGCCGCACCTGAAAATAAATGCCGCTGCGGCCCGCCGCTGCAAACCGCGGCACCATCTGCGGGTCGCCGAACCGCAGGTTGAGCTTGTAGCAGGGCTGCCGGGGCTGCACGGCGCGCAGCACGGCCGTACCGATTTCGAATTCGTCCCCCACCCGCACCTCGCTCTCCAGCAAGCCTTGCGTGGTGAGGTTCTCCCCGAAAGCCCCGGGACCCGGCAGCGTGCCGGCGGGCAGCGCGTTTTCCCAGTAGGCATAATGCTCGTGGGCGTAAGCATACACGGCCTTATCGGGGCCGCCGTGCACGCGCAAATCGGCCTGGGCATCGCCAGCCAAGTTGTGGCCCGCCAGCGCAACGGGTCCTTGCATGGGTTCCTTAAAAATGGCGGTGCGCACCACGCTGCCCTGCCACCAATGCTCCTGGGGCAAGCCTACGTTGACGGAAAGAACCTGCATAGCGGGAGGCAAAGGCATACGAATCCAGGATAGCTTCAACAACAAACGCCCCCGCGAAAGTACATGGGCTGTCTGGTTACATTTCTGGTGGCCGGAGTTCGATAAGCATTACCACACTCTTTGTGAGGCCGAAGCTGCTAAACCTTACGACTGCAGCGCATAAAATCTCACTCTGGGTAAAGTAACCTAGCGGCCGACACGTCTGCCAGAGTAACTATTCGGCGCGGGCATCGCCCTGGATTTGCCCTACTTTTTATTGCTGACTGAGGTCATGAAAGCCACTTTGTGCTGGCTTGGCACAGTCATGATTTTTGGGCGTTGCGATGTCCGTTCAATCGTAGCACCAGTCTCAATCCTCCAGTAGTGCGGACCACCTGGGTATCCCTCAAGAACGGTATACGCCTGGTGAGGCCAACAAGCACGTGGTGCAGTCGGCGGAGGCTGGGCACGTAGCGTCCATCTTGGTTTGGGCCGGAACTGATGTCGTGTAGGGGCAGTCCTTGCTCCGGCTCAGCATAGCCGTAAATACCCCCCAGCAGCGGGCATAACTGTGCCGCTCATCTTCACTGCCTCTCGCTCGTGCGGGGCGCATTGGCTGGCCGATTATGGGCCAGCTTTCCATAATGATGGTCAGCCCATCTACGCGTCTGGAACAAGGGACATTGGAGGTACTGCTGTAGGCTAGTACAAGGCAGCCATATCAGTTCTCAATCATCGGCTGTTACCTGCTGCGCAAAGATTATTTATTGCCTATGACTGTTTGAATTTAAATGAGAATTAATTAAATTTAATACATAGGGCCCAGTGTGGGCGCCTGCCCTGCGCGGCACATGAATGAGCTTTGTTCTTTGAAATAATTATTTGATTATTAATGATTTGACCGTTGAATGTTGTTTCCGGTATCCATTCTGTCAGCAAGTGTACCAGTGTATCCTGTATCATTCAAATCATTTAACCATGAAGACATTCTTTACGCGTATGGTACTGCTGGTCGGTATCTACCTAGTGGTATTACCCACCGTAATCAGTAAGCCCTTAGGGGTGCCAGGCAGTGGATTGGCTGCGGTCGCGAAAAGGGCAGGCCAGCAAGTAGCGGCCGGGCCAGTGCGGGACTTAGCACCCGCGGTGTCGACGACAGAGTTTCGCCAGGAGTGGGTGGCCCGCTACAACGCGCCGGCTTCGTTTCGGCAGGCCAGCTACGAGCTGGCCCGCGCAGTGGCGGTAGATGCGGCTGGCAACGTCTATGTGACCGGCATCTCCGCCGTGACGTCCAATTCCTTGGAGGCAGCCGACTACGTCACCATGAAGTACTCGCCCACGGGCCAGCAGCTGTGGGCGGCCCGCTACAACGGTCCGGCCAACTCCCGGGACGAGCCCAATGCCCTGGCCATGGACGCCGCCGGCAACGCCTACGTCACGGGCATCAGCACCGGTGTGGGCAGTGGTACCGACTATGCTACCGTGAAGTACTCGCCTACCGGCCAGCAGCTGTGGGTGGCCCGCTACAATGGGCCCCAGAATGGCTATGATAATGCCTGGGCGCTGGCCATTGATGCCACCGGCAACGTGTACGTCACCGGGGACTCCGACGGCGGCAGCACCTCGGGAGATTATGCCACGGTTAAGTATTCGCCGGCTGGCCAGCAACTGTGGGCCGCCCGCTACAACGGCCCAACCAATGGCGGCGATTACGCCCAGGCCTTGGCGCTTGATGCCGCCGGCCATGCCTACGTCACGGGAGTCTCGTACCGCGCCGACAACAGCACGTCTGGCGACTTTGTCACCGTCAAGTATGCGCCCACGGGCCAGCAGCTGTGGGCCGCCGTCTACAACAGTCCCAACAATGGCTATGATGAAGGCCGGGTGTTGGCCGTGGACGCGGCTGGCAATGCGTACATAACCGGTTACTCCTTCCTTAATGACGCCGCTCCCGGCGATTTCCTGACGGTTAAGTATTCGGCTGGCGGGCAGCAGCTGTGGGTGGCCCGCTACAATGCTCCGGGCAATGAATCAGACTATCCGTATGGCACCGCCGTAGACGCGGCGGGCAATGTGTACGTGACGGGTTCCTCGCAGGGCCCGGGCAGCGGCGACGACTATGCCACCGTCAAGTATTCATCGGCGGGGCAGCAGCTGTGGGTGGCTCGTTACAACGGGCCGGCCAATGGCAACGACGTAGCCCGGGGAGTGGCCGTGGATGCGAGCGGCTATGTGTACGTCACGGGCTATTCGGCGGCAGTTGGCAGTGGTACCGACTACGCCACACTGCGGTATTCGCCTCAGGGCGAACAAATCGGGCTAGACCGCTACAATGGCCCAGGCAACGCCACTGACGAGGCCCAGGCCCTTGTTGTAGACGCCGCCGGCCATGCTTACGTCACGGGCCATTCCGCTGGTGCCGGCTTCAGCAGCGGCCTGGACTTTGCTACCATTAAGTATTCTTCGGCCCTGGCTCCCTGCCAGCCCGGCGATGCCTCTCCTGTGGCCGCCGCCGACGCTTTTACAGCCCTATGCGGCCCGCTGACCATTACGCCCGCCCAACTACTGGCCAATGATTCTGACCCGCAGGGACGCCCCCTGCAGGTGGCTCGGCTGGGTACTCCCAGCCACGGCACACTCATAACCAATTCCAATGGCTCGTTCACTTACACCCCAAGCCCGGGCTTTGTAGGACAGGTTACCTTCTCATATGCAGTGCAGCAGGCCGGGCCGGTGCTGGCCTCCCCCGAAACAGGCCACTATTACGAGTTTGTGCCGGCGTCCGACATCTGCTGGACGGCAGCCAGGGCGGCAGCTTCTGCTCGTAGTTTTCACGGCATGCAGGGCTACCTCACTACTATTACCTCGGAAGACGAAAAGAACTTCTTGGCCGGCAGGGCGCAGGGGCAATACTGGTTTGGGGCGGCCGATGACGCCGTGGAAGGGGAGTGGCGCTGGAAGACCGGCCCCGAGGCCGGCCAGCTCATCTGGCGCGGCGGGCCCGCCGGCATCGGCTCGGCCTACACCCACTGGCTGCCGGGCGAGCCCAACAACTTCACGAACCAGTGGCGCCCTCAGGGCGAGGACTACGGCATGCTCCATGCAGCCTCCGGCTTGTGGAATGACTTGAATAGTTGTGGCGAAGGCAGCAGCCTGCATGGCTACGTGGTGGAATACGGGGGGCTAGAGGCCTGCACTCCCGTGCTCTTTGCGGTGGGCACGGTTACCATTACGGTGCCTGCCCCGGCCGCGGGTCCTGTGGCCAACCCCGATGCATACCGCTATAGCTGGGGACCCAAAAGCCAGCTGTTCATTAGGCCCGCCGACCTAATGCGCAATGACTTTGACCCCCTCGGCCGACCGTTGCAGGTAAACGAAATCAGCAAGCCCAGCAC
This sequence comes from Hymenobacter sp. B1770, assembly GCF_049896385.1. Lineage (NCBI taxonomy): Bacteria > Pseudomonadati > Bacteroidota > Cytophagia > Cytophagales > Hymenobacteraceae > Hymenobacter > Hymenobacter sp. B1770. The sequence continues at coordinate 92,335 of NZ_JAFCUF010000014.1, read as the reverse complement.
CGGCGACTTGTTTGCTTTCCAGGACGGCAGTGGCAACTACACGGTCAACTACGTGCCGCCTTCCCGCTTCGAGGGCACGGCCACGTTCACGTATGTGCTGGAGCTGGCTGGTTCGGTCCACGCCTTGCCAGCCACGGGCCACTACTACGAGTTTGTGAGTGCGCCCGGCATCTGCTGGTCGGCGGCTCGGGCGGCGGCTGCCGGGCGCACCTTTCAGGGCATGCAGGGCTACCTGGCTACCATCACCTCGGCAGCAGAATTAGACTACTTAAAGCGCTTCAGTGGCATCCATTGGTTCGGGGCGGCCGATGACGCCGTGGAAGGGGAGTGGCGCTGGAAAACCGGCCCCGAGGCCGGCCAGCTCATCTGGCGCGGCGGCCCGAGCGGCACCGGGTCCGCTTTCAGTAACTGGAGCCCGGGCCAACCCGATGACTACAGCAATCCCTGGCGGCCCGAAGGAGAGGACTATGGCGCGCTATACAGCGGCTCGGGCCAGTGGAATGATTTGGGCAACTGCGGCGAGGGCAGCACCGTGCAAGGCTACATTGTGGAATACGGTGGCCTGGAACCCTGCACACCGGTTCTCTTTTCGGTAGGCACCGTCACCATCACCGTGCCCGCTTCCGATTTTCCGTGGCGGTCGGCCAGTGGCTCCGAGCCAGCGGCCGGAGCAGCCATCGCGCAGCTTGAAGCTGCGCCCAATCCCAGCGACGGCCAGTTCCGGGTGTGGGTAACGGCTGGCGTCGCCGGCCCCATTCGACTGGATTTGTTTGACCTACAAGGGCGGCGCGTGCGATTGCTATTCGCGGGCACCCTCCAGACCGGTGAATCGCACGCAGTAGGAGTAGCGGCCCCTGACCTGGCGGCGGGGCTATACCTCGTGCGCCTGCAAAGCGGTGCGCAAGTGCAGCAGCTGCGGCTACACATCCAGAAATGAGGCGACTACTCGCCTCGAAAGCAGTACAAAGTTTTCCTGCCCCCTAGAATGCAATGCTTGAGTCAACATTCTGCCATTCATTTAAAGCCTTGGCAACGAAAGTGTCCAAAGTCGTGGAGCCCGGCAGGTAGCTATTAGCACAAATAGCTAAAAAGAAAAAGGCTCTCTGCGCAATGCAGAGAGCCTTTCGTGTAGTCCGTAGGGGAGTACGACTTTTTATAATATGCCATTAATACCATTTAAATAAGGTTTTTGGTATCGGAAAAAGGACATGTTGGATAGCTTTTGACTGGTGTTTGATGGAAGTGAAATGGTATTAAAATCGGGTTTAAACCCCTTTTTCGCCATATTTGATAATGTTGGATAATTATGGACTACATTCGTGAGCTGCCTAATGATGCAGTTTACCCAACACATTGAACTTTAGCTGGAAAAATAGCATGAAACCTATTATCAGTAATTCGGCTGTGTTGACCTTAATTGCTAACGGGGCAAGCATTACGCCCGATCTGGCGCGCATTTACACACAAAAGCGCAGTGGGCACCACGTTACGCTACGCGTAACCCACGCTCGAAGAGTGTTGGCATATCTGCCCACTGGGCTTTATGTAATGCCCGACGAGTTCAACCCAAAGACCAAACAGCTCGCCGACGCTTTCCTCAATGAGACGCTGGCGGCGATGCTGAGTCGAGCGGGTAAAGTGGTCGCCAGCACCTTGGATCCCGCCAAAATCAAAGCCGGATGGGAACGGCAGCGCGTGACGTTGCAAGGCGAAAGCACGGTGGAAACGATGGATTCGATAGCCGAACACCGCAGCTACGTAGAGCTTCAAAACATGGCTGCCCGGTTAGAGAAGGAGTTGGCTTTGGTTCACGAAGCCATGAAGCAGATGGAAGCCGACAACACAGGGTTGGCAATTGGACCGGTTACCTCGATAAGCGAGCGCAAGGACTTCGATCAAGCCCTCGCTGCGTTCATGGCGGAAACCGAAGATAAGCTGACGCTTAAGCCGCGTGATTTTCAAATGTGGCAGACGTGGAAGGCACGGTTGAAAGAATGTGCGCAACACCACCACTTAACCCTCACCCTGCTCGGCTTCAACATGAAGTTTTACGCCAAGTACAAGGCGTATCTGATGGATGTACGCGGAAATAAGTTATCGACGTTTGGCGCTCACGTTAAGCGGCTCAAATCGTTCCTCAAGTGGGCGGAGCAAAACGGCTACACGGTGGGCACAGGACACAAAAGCAAGGCGTTTGCCATTGTTGAGGAAGCCAAGACGATCGCCTATCTGTGCGACAAAGAGTTGGACATGCTATGGGCGTACAAGCAAGTCAAGCCCGAGCACGCGAAGCAGATCGACCTGTGCCTATTCCAGAGCCTGACCGGGCTCCGTATTTCGGATGCCGCCAAGAAGCATCATATCACCACGCTCGTGATCGACGGGGTAGCCGTTGAATACCTTGTTGGCAAGTGTAAGAAGACGGGCGGAATGTACAAGGTGCCCTTGAGCTTGGATAACCGCATCAAACAAATCTTGGTCGGGCACAACCACAACATGGCGATCATTACGGAGGCGTACTACAATCGCACCATCAAGGAAATCGTCGCCGAGATGTACGATCACCACGGTGTGTCGATGCCCACCGTAGTCGTGGTCCGCGAAGATGCCAAAGGTGTAGCGGTGTCCACCGAAACCCCGATAAACCTTGAACTAAGCACGCACAGCAACCGCAGATCCTTTGTTTCGCGACATATCAACAGCGACGAGTTTAAGCACACCGACGTATTGGAAATGCTTGGCAGCACGGATATGAAAGAGCTACAGAAATACATTCAAGTGGATTCAGGCGCGTTGAATGCGAAGGCTGTCGCCAACGCGAAGACACGGGCAAGCAAACGCCAGTAAGTAGTGTTGCCTAAGTAGCCTGATAAGTTTACTTGTTCCGTGTATTCGGAGTGATTCGGAGTTTATACGATTCGATATTGACCGGTTGTTTTGTGAGTTGAATCGTGTAGTCGGCGGTTTCGTATTCAAAGTTCTTTTTCCCAATGGAACCGACCAATAGTTTCGGCTTGGGAATGCCCATCTGAGTAAATGCCTTGCTCACCACCTTTTTATACGCGGCAAGGGCGTATCCACGGTTGGTTTCGTTGAAAATGTCCAACTGGATATCCACTTGATCCGCATACTCGGACTGTTCCCCGGTGACATAGCAGAAGATGTTCGTGTACAACCCCGAGTTGGGCATCGGCGACCCAATGTTGAGTTCTTCGGATAAGCTGGCGTATTGTTCTTCCGAGTAATGCCACGGACTTAATGCACCCACGCCGATGGTGGATAGTTTCCGTCGTAGCCCGTCAGGGTCATTGAATAACTTAACGCGGGCAACCTGCGGCGGTTGGGTCGCAGGATCCGGCAACAGATAGCCCGGGGTTTCTTGGGGTGGGGCGGCAGCAATCGGCGCGTCGGGGCTTTTAAAAGCGTTCAGGATGCCTCCCACCAGCACAAAAAACAGGGATACAGCGACCGTATAAAACAGGATGGGATAGGTGATTCGATACTTGTTGAAGATGTTCATGGTTGGTGACGAACTTAAGTAGTTATCATTTTTTTCTTAGCTGGAGAGCTACGAATGGCTACTTGGCATCGAGCACGAGGTAAACCCCGTTCTTGGTGTAATAAAACATCTGGTCGTTGAGGACGGTCGCGTTAAAGCCGTTCTTGGCGCGGTAGGTGTGCCGGATCCGCCACGCGGGCTGTCCGTCATGGGCGGCAATGGCTTGTGGCTCGCTCACCCCTCGGCTTTCGTACGAGTCCCAATCGTTGAGATTCGCCCGTAGGTAGGGGCGCAGTACCTTGTATTCAGCGTGGTTCGCGTCCGCTTCCTTGGGCTGCGCGGCTTTGGCAGCAGCTTCGGCTTCCTCGGCTTGTTGCTTATCGGCTTTGGCAGCCGCGTCGGCTAGTTCCGTTTTGGTGGGGACGTGGGGATTGATGGCGTTGCTGATGCGCGTTCCGACCACGACCAGCACCAAGAACAAGAAGAGAGACTTTTTGGGGTGGTGTAAGCGGTAAAAGTTAAGCTTGTTGTAGAGAGTGGTCAGCAACTTCATGTAGATGAAAACAAGGCGTAGATAGCAATGATACGATATTATTAGCTACGCACCCCTAAGGTCTTTTCCAAGTACGGGTGACACTGGTCCCGAAATCCCCTGAGTCCCCAAGGCGCCTTACCACGGCGCTTTTTTTATGCAGATGATCGAAATGATTGTGCTTGTAAATCAATGAGTTGAAAAATACTTTCTTGGAAATTTCAAACTAAGCCTCGCCACCGACCCATAAGTAGAAAGGGAAACACGAAGGGGCGTTTCCTTCTGAAATATATAGAGAAACAAAACTATTCAACCATGCAGACAACCATTGAAATCCACGGCATTAGCTACGTGACTGCCCGGGACATCGAAGCCTACTACAAGCTAACCCGGAAGCGGGCATGGCAAGAACTACAGAAGGCGAAGCTGAGCTACGTCAAACTGCTACAGACGCATTTCTACCCGGTTGACGAGGCACGTGGCTATTTCGACCAGTTCGTGATCGCCAATCCCCGCTTCAACAAAATTGGGCTAACGGTATGAGCCATGCCCACGACATGAACAAGCAAATGCTTGCCGTCGCCAAAGAGGCGAATGAGACTGCGAAAGCCTTTTACTACACCGCCGCAGGTAAGCTAGTTGAACGCAGAAACTGGTATGACTTAGGCGAGGGGGTATACGATGACCCACCCACTTTCCACTACCTCTATGACCACTTTAAACAGTTCAGAAACATGCTGATAGAGCGCGGGGGAACCGTTGTCTCCTTTTTGGAGGGGTTCGGCGATCACGTGGTTTATAACCTTGTCAGTGAGCCGGGCACCACGCCGCAGGTCATGACATATTGGTTTTTTAGCGAAGGCAGCTACCGGGCTTATCTCGCCTACGAACAGCGGCGCGCCCGCACCGGAAAAATTGAGAATTTATTAGATGAGTAGCTCTGAAACCCACACCTCGACAACTTGGGATGACGCCCTAGACGCGGAGTTCAAACAGATAATCGCCCTTCACGGCACGCCCTACTTTGCCGAAAAGTATCACGATTACCACACCCGGCTAGAGCGTTACCGGGAGCCGAGCGAGGCGAAATTAGACGAGATGGTGGCACTGTATCACCAGAACAGACACATTTGGGAGGATGAGCTAGGGTATGAGCACACCGACGCCCAGCGAGAAAAATTGTACCATTTGCTGTGCGCCGCGAGCGCCCGCCGGGCGTTGCGGTGGGCGTGGCACACGAACCAAAACAAGGCGTGGTACGCGAACCCACGCAACCGACACCTATAAAAAAGTAGAAAATGTAAGATGAAAGACAAAGACAAAAGCATCAGTTTTCAGAAGCATTGCAACACCGCGACCGTGCTGGAAACGAGTGCTGCCAACGTACACAACCTGCGCGAACTGCTACACGCGCTGCGTTCGAACCAATCGGTGTTCGCCGCCCTACCCGTGCCGTGCATTGCCGACGCCAAAGCGCACGGGGAACTGCCCACCGTCGTTTTTACGGGCGTTTATAGCACGCGTAGCGCAGCCGGGCTGACGAGTTGGAACGGTGTTGTGGCGCTGGATCTGGACGCGGTAAAGGAGCTAAAAAACGTTAAATCACTAAACTATTTTGACGGGGAAATACAGAAAGTTATTGCCACGTTGAAGAACGTCGGTGATAATAACCAACCGTTTCAACTACATGGCTACACGCGGTCCAAATCGGGCAAAGGGTTGAGGCTATTGTACGCGGTCAACCCGTACACCCACAATTACAAAGACGTTGCGGTTTATTATTCTGACTTATATAACGCGCTGGCTACCGTCGTTAATAACTTATTGACTCGGAACGGGATTAGCTGCTTCTTTATCGATGATCAGGCAGCCGACATCAGCCACCCGTTTGCGCTCGTTGCCGACCGATACGCGGAGTACATCGGTGCCGAGGTGCCCGTGGAAATCCTGCACAAGTTGTTGACCACGTACACCAAAAGCAAAACCCGGCGCTCGGGCAACGTTACCGAGTCCATTGACTTACAGCATTTCAGCAGCACCGTGCCGCTCTCGGCTTTTCAGTTGAAGCCGGGCGTGACACTCACTGATCACCAAACCACCTACACCGTCGCCAACGTCATCAGCTACCTGTATGGCGATACCGGTCGGGCGCTGTATGAGGGTCTGGTGAAACGGGATAACGGCGGTCAGCTACGTGCCAACTGGAAAGGCTACTACCGCACGGGGCTGAGCAACGCCGCCAAAAACGAGGCGAGCTACGTGGCGAGACTCACCAAGTCCATTAGTTACTTCAGCAACAACACGGTTAAGAAAAACTACGCGTATGGTGCCGAGAAGGGCAAGGTCTATCGGCTAACCTCCGACCACAACACGTTCGAAGGCTTTGGCGAAAAGCTGCACATTACCAAGTACTTGACTGAGCGCGAGCGGCACATTGTGTACGCGATCAAGAAGTTCAAGCGGGTGGTGATTAAATCCGACACCGGCACCGGGAAAACTACCCTTATGAAGCGGTTGGTCAACCATTTCCCGACGGAGAAAATTGATTTTATCGCCCCGACGCTTAGCATCGTTCAACAACAGGACGTGTTGCAAATCACGGGCGATAAGAGCCTCACCGACACGCAGAGCGGCGCTCGAATCGTCGCTACGACTTACGCCAGCATCAACAAGTTAGCAACCCGCGAAGCCAGCGTACTGGTGATCGACGAGGCGCACCATTTGCTGGAAGATTTCACCAAAGACTTTCGGGAGGGTAATATCAAGGACATTATGAACGCCATGAGCCGGTATGATCACGTGGTGCTATGCACCGGTACCGCCCACAACCTGAATTTCCGAGGCTTTCAACTCATCGACGTTAAGCGCGACACAAGTAAGAATATAAAGCTGGTTGAGGGAGTGGATATTGATAACTTCTTAAATCTCGCCTATACCCCCGGGCAAGTGCTGAGCAACGGGACCGTGCTGCAAGCCACCGACACGGTGCTCAAAACCATTTACGTCACGAACCGCGAAACCGGGCAGGAAATCCGTAAAACAGCCCTGCGCGGCGGGTACCGACCTGATCAAGTCGTGTTCCTGCATTCGGACGCAAAACACGACGAGGTGTACAAAGCACTCGTTACGGCTCAGGTGTTGCCCGGGACGGTGAAGCTGTTGATCACGACCAAGCTACTCGCCGACGGGGTGAACATCAACAACCGGTACGCGCAGGTTGACGTGTTGTTCTTTCCAAGTCGCAAAGACAACCTCTCGTTTAACGAGGTGAAGCAGTACAGCGCCCGGTTTCGCAACGCGCGTAACCTGACTCTGTACACGTCGGTGTACGCCCCGCGCACGGTTACGGATTACCACATTCCCTCGTATGGTAAGCTCGCCCAACTCGCCCACACACAGAACCGGACCGTGCGCGAAAGCGCGGGATTAGAGTTTGATAGCTACGGATTAGAAGCGGTGGGCGAAAACGTGAAAGCCATGCAGTCAAAGGTTGACTACGTGTACTTTAACAGCAACACCATGCTGCACGAAGTAAATGAAGTACAGCTTCTGAGGCAACACCAGTTGCGGCTGAACATGTTTTACCGCAACGTGTTGGCGGTGCGCGTAGCGGTGCTGAAAGAGCTAGGCATCGACCTTGTGCAGCACGACGTGAAAAGCAAATACGCGCTAAACAAAGAAATCAACGGCGTGGTCCGCGATCGCAACCAAGAAAAAAAGGCGGCGGATCGGGCGAACTTTGTCAACCTGTTGAACGCGACGCACCTCCTTACCGACCGTTACCAGAAGCAGTTGATCAGCCAACACAACGAGATGCTCGCCAACGGCTTCACCCGCGACAGCGTCATTGACATCATCGAAACGGGCACGGGTGACAGCATCGCCAACATGGTGCGAACCAGTCGTTATTTTCACAACTACAAGCGCCTGAAAAATGGAACGAAACCACGAATAGGCACCGACTTGGATTTGAACGACGTGGCAATGATCGCCTTTTATATACAAGTTGACTTGTACATAACCGGGCACCATATCGGGGAGTTTGACCCCAAAGACCCCGCGTTTACGGGCTACTTGAACGGGTTGCGCCGTGCGGTGAACGCGAAGTTTCAGAGCAGCCTCTCAACCACCATTAAACCGGCGGAGGTGGTGAATATTGTGAAGGTCATGTACTGCGTGGTGAGCAGTTACCGGGACGACGCAGCCGGGAAAACCTCCCGGTATTACCGGATTGTGCAGCGGTACAAATTAGCCGACTTTCAGGTGATCAACCCAATAAAAACCATTCCCTGCTTAACTGAGGGCATGTTTTAGGCTAAATTGTCCACAGTTATAATGTAAACTATATTAATATAAATTACATTATAACTGTGGACTTTTTGCGTGAGATCAAGTAAACAAATTATGAAATTCTGGTATATACAGTGTCTTTAATCTTGGTTGGGGGAGCCGTCGCGGGCTCCCTTTTCTTTTTCCCTGCCGAACGGAAGCCGTGAATGCCGTACGGTTTCAATAGGTGAGTGTCCATCATGGTCGAGGCTTAATGGCAATCAATACAGCACACCTGTTCGGGATTAGCGGCTTTCTCCATCGCTTCGCGTCCTTCTTTGAACGAGAAGTACGCTAATCCCACCGCGCCGATGGCGTCGGCGTACGCGAAGCCGGTGAGGTGGTAGACGAGGCTAGACACCAACAACACCACCGACATGTAAAGGCACACTTGGGTACACTTTCCGTCGGCAATGATCGGCGCTGAGTTAAGCTCGGTCCCGATTCGGATTTTGGCGCGGGTTAGCCAGTACATCACGGCAATGGAAACCAGCGACACGATCACCCCCCCCAAGCGTTGTATCGGGGCGCTTGCCCAAAACTACGTTCAGCACCGCGCCAATAACGAGCAAGGCGGTCAGGAGGTAAAAGCCGACGCCCGTTACCTGTAAGGCATTCTTTTCAGGTTCTGTGCGGGAACTGTTGGGGTTGGCGACAATGCGGCGGATCATGAGCAGCACGCCAATGCCCGAAGCCACTTCGATGAAGCTATCCGCGCCAAACCCGAAAAGCGCCAAGGTATCGTCTTGGTAACCGAAGTAGGTTGCAATCAAACCTTCGATGAGGTTGTAACCAACGGTGAACACACTCAAGTAGTAGGCGGTGTCGAACAGCTTGTTTTCGGTGGCGATCATGGGCGCACTGCAATCTTTAAGACTAAATCCGCTCCCCGGCGAGTGTGCTCGGGCGCAGCACCAGCTTTACCAAACGCATGGGTCGAGTATTTGGTGCGGCGCACACTGGTGGCAAAAGCCGAGCAGGGGGGGGGTGGTCCGGAAAGTCCGCCGCCACAAATGGGCACGATCCCTTGCGCGTACTGTGCCCAAAATCTCGCCGCGCTGTATCAGAAAGTCTGGCGAATTTAACCGTAAGGGACCTAGCCTTGATATATAGTGTAAATGGCTAATCGACATGAACAAGTCCTTAACACACTATTAAAACGGTCAACAGTACGTCAAGAAGAAGCAGATCGCCTGCTACGGCATGCCCTCAACCTGTTTGCAACGAAGGCTGGTGCAAGCCGATGTGCGTAAGGTGGTGGAAGGGACGCGTTTCTATTTCTTGCTGTCGGACATTGAAAAGCTATTACAGAAAAAATAAACTCAGCTTATGTGCGATCTATATCCTTTACCCTCAACGCCTGAACTCCAGAATTTGCTCTCGTACGATGATTTTGAAGATTACAACTCGGAGTCCGATGATTACATCACGGCGTCGGGGCTGACCATCGTTCAACTTGACTCGGTGCCACCGAAACACTCGATTCCCCCGCAGGCATTTGTTCGTGAATTACAATGCCAATTAAGCAATGATCACGATCATTTGACGTTCGCGTACGTGCATAATTCACATCGCATGAATCTGATATTTAATGAAATACCCGACCTTTTGCTTTTGATGAAAGTCTTCTGTATCGTCACCTCGAAGTTGGTATACTTTGAGTTGGAGGGCATAGACGAAGTTATTTTCAACGCCGGGAAAGATGATGAGGTTGTCTTCCAGAACGTCAGTTCAATGTTGCAGCAAAACATGACAATTATTCCCGCGATCTTGGACTTCGTGCAGACGCACTATCGCACCACGTACTTGAACGACTAAGCGACGGACTTCCAATCTCACCTCCGCGGGTGCCGGAAACCGGGTCCCTTGTCGGACGACGCACTCACGCTAACAGGTTCCCAGGGAACGCTTGCAGGGTGGATTTGGCGGCAGGGCATGTAGTCAAAGAACACGAAACAATTTTTTCTGAGAGAGGTGCTATTATTACATAGTTGTATCGTAATATTGCCAACGTAATTTCACCTTACTCTTAATTAATATGAAAAAAGTAATCTTGGCAATGAGTCTGTTGTTGTGCACCTCCTACGCCAAAGCGCAGATCGTAACGTTGAACAAGGACAGAGTTGAAGTAAGAAACGAGCAAGGCAGCTATGTTACAAGCCGCAGTGTTTCTGGACTCAAAGATGCAATCGGTGGTAATGGCTTTGTTGTGTTTTGGTATGAAAACGGTCGAGTAGAATCGCGGGACATGGAACAACTGAACCTTATTTCTTCAAGGTCTTTTTCCGATGTGAAAACCGTGAGAGCATCAGGTAAAAATATCGTAGTGCAATACACCAACGGAAGAACGGAGATCCTAGATCCAAAACTGAATCGTATCAGTTCAAGAATTTAGTTGACTCGGAATTGATAATTTGCTAAACCAACCTTTGTTCATTGACCCGTTATGACAGCAGTCGTGGCGGGTCAATGACTTTATATGGGACTTCCGTACTGTCGCTTTAAATTGAACATAAGTTGATCGCTGCAAACGCGACCCTTGCAGGCGATGCACTCATACTATCTCGTTACGAACAAACGTATTCCCACACCTACGGCTGATTTTGGGTGCAGTGTCGGTGAATTTTCAGAGTCAAATGGAGAATGTATCAATTCAGCAACGAACCTTGCAGTAGTGGTATATATTTTATATTTGATTAATCGCTACTCTGACAACGCCGCACCGCCATGAAATCCTACGTTACTTACCTGCGAGTATCCACCGACAAGCAAGGCGCGAGCGGTCTCGGGCTAGAGGCACAACGCTCCGCCGTTGCTTCGTTTGCAAAGGACGCGACCGTAGCCGCCGAGTACGTAGAAGTTGAGAGCGGGAAGAACAACACCCGCGAAAAACTAGCCGCTGCAATTGCCTACGCCAAGAAGCACAACTCCGTGCTGCTGATTGCCAAGTTGGATCGGTTGAGCCGCAATGCTGCTTTCATTTTCACGTTGCGCGACAGTGGGGTAAATTTCATCGCTGCCGATATACCCGACGCCAACAGCCTCACGATTGGCATTTTTGCTACCCTCGCGCAGCACGAACGCGAAACGATAGCCAAGCGCACCAAAGACGCCCTAGCTGCCAAACGCGCCCGTGGCGAGCAGCTAGGTAACGCGAATAACCTCACAGCCGCCGGTCGGGTGAAAGGACAGCAAACGCGCCAAGCCAACGCCAAGACCAACAAAGCCAACGTACAAGCCGCCGAACTGATCAAACTGCACAGCGAAAAGGGCAAGAGCCTACGCGAGATAGCCGCATGTCTCAACTCTAAAGGCTACACTACACGCCGGGGCTGCCAGTTCACTGCCACTGCCGTTCAGCGGTTGCTAAACTCCTAGCCTTCATAAAGCCTTTTGGTTTGTGCATTTGCATTGTCTGACTCCTCTGTCAACAGGTTACACACTTCGTCTATGGTCAACCGACCGATCGCATATTTTGCTAACAAATGCTGTTCCCGCTGCGAAGAGGGATATCCTTCACTTGCCATAAAACGGATCAAATTGACAACTGCCTTCTGCCGTTTAGCCACTATTGCTTCCTCCATAGCAACATAATACGGCGTGATCGTAGCAACAGGAGAAATGAAAAACACGGATTTTGCAGTGAAAAAGCACTATTGTCACCCGTGTAACTACTTAGCTTCAGCCATTGGGAGCCCACATTAGAAGGGCTAAGAAGGGCAAGGGTCGGCTTGCGCGCCTACTGCACTTTCAAATCTTCCCGGGGCAAAAAAGCGTGGATAGAGCTTAGTCTCCGCTTCGGAGTTCGTTGAGCGTTATGGTGAGGAATGCCATAATATGAGCAGTTTGGTTATTCAGGATAATTTAGAACACACCTATACTGTATGTGTAGGAATGCGTTTCGCGCTGATGAACCTGACAATTTTTTCGTCAAGCTCGACCTTACGTAGTCCTGTAGCAATGCTCTGCGGTCGCGTCCCTGAGACGCTCTGGACCAAAGTTCTTAGGCTTAAGAGAGCTTTGAAGAATGTGATCCCAAACTGCTTTTGATCCTTGATAGCCGCCTTCACCTTGTCTACCCCTGCTACTACATCTTTCTGAGTGTACGCTCCCAATATCTCATTGAGCACCAGAGGACCTAGATGTAGTCTGCCATAAGATAACAATACCTTATTGAAGGGCTCTATTTTATCGGCTTTTAGAAAAATCCTAATCTGTTCTTCGATCGCTTGGTCGATGAGGATTGGCACCAAATAAACTGAATAGTTATTCTGCTTTGCGTCGTCAACCGAGGGGAACACCTTGTCATATGTGTTCGTGAATGTGACCTTCAGGGCGTTTTTAGCCGCCGAAGGTTTGAAGGAGATCTGCGACGTGAATAATTGGAAGAGTTGCTGTATAGTTACTATGTTCTTGATCCCTTGATTCTTGTAAAAATTAATCCGTCGCTCATAGTATATGCCTTCTTGCTCCAAGAACCGCTCAATATTTTGCTGAATATTATCATTCGCTTTGAGGGAGAATGCCTTGATGGGCGTTTGCGAATTTGTGGTTTCGGTAATGCGATAAGTTAGCTCAGGATCGTTGGTTTCAATGATTTTAACTAGCACCGTAGCTTCGTCGTTTAGGCACTTATTCTCAGGACTGTTGAGAAACTTTAGATCCGATTGACTCAGTTTTTCGCTGGCTTTTTGCCTCTGCTCAAGCTCTTGGTAACGCTCAAGGTTGTAGAGCGCGATGTACAAGGCATTGGAAGTTTGGCAACCATTGACGATCTGGATGCCATGTAGCCTAAATGCGTCATTGGGAAGTTCTTCAACCAATCTGCATGTAATCGTTAACCCATTGTTGAAGCTCCAGAAGTATTTCGCTTCATGCTCATCCGAACTAGTGTCTAATATCTTCGAATTTAAGTCGTTGCGCTTGTAGTAATCTCGGATATTAGCTTCAAATAATTCTCCTTGCCATTTCTTGACCAGTTGGGCGATTTCTCTGGCTTTTACAATCGAAACGTAACCATTTAACTTGTTATCCCCTGCCTCGGTGATGTACTTCAGTGTTTTCTGGTACTTCACCCGCCCGACGATCTCCTCGGAATTTTTTGATAGGTTCAGATTTTTCTGAGCGTCAACTATTTCAATAGAGTTGTTAACGTAGCCACCATCAACAAGCTCTTTCTTGATGGCAGCGATCTGAGAATTTAACAAGAAATTCTCGGTGACGTTGCTCTCCATCCCATTGAAGACCAGATAGAGCTTCACACTGATTTGGTCAGTTCTGAAGTTGTCATTCTCATAAATACTGGTCTTGATTCCATTCAACAGCTCCATTTTAGCATGAAGGAATTCGTTTTGGTCTTCTTCGAGATCTTCGTTTAGGAATACCCTTTTTAATCCCTCGTTGAACTTGAGTAGATCTGACTGCTCGATTCCGCTTCCTTTCTTGAATTGTAGGAAGTGAAATACGAAGCGTGTATCACGGTTGTAACCGTGCAATTCATCTTTGCTGTTAACGATCTCCCCATTAGCCGTGAGGTAAATGGCATCAATGCCATAATCATGCTTTTCCCCTCTAAACAAGCAGTCTACTATACCTTCTTCTAAGTCCTGTGCCTCGATATTCCTAAAAATATTTCCAAGGGAGTAGAGCATAAAAGCAATGCCCATCTTATGGCTTTCTTGTGAGTAAGCTTCAAAAATCTCAGGACGATTCGCTATTAGCTTGCTTAAGTTGTTTTCAACAATCTTGAAAAGGCTCATTGGTTTTAACTAACAGATGGTAGAAGTGTGGCTGGCGATCTCAAAGCTAAGAGGTTTGGCAGGTCCAACTAAGTACCGCCAAGAATACGGAGGGGTGCGATACCATGCGGTAAAAGCAGGGAGGGGCAAGGCACTGCCGTTAATCTATTCCTACAAAGATAGCGTGGCACGCTACGTTCGCCCCTTGTCCCTCTGAACCCTTCACTACTCCCAATGCTTGCCGTAGTGGGTTCCTTGACGAGACGTACGCATCACGGCGCAATGCCCAATAATGTGTATCGAAGGGACAGGAACCACGCGTTCCCGTAACTCGCTCGTGTCGAATGGGATCAATCAAAGGAGCCCGAACCGGGTCTATCCAACCTATCCAACATTCCTATCCAACAGGCAGCGGGCGGAAACCGCGCAACTGGTTGATAGACAAAGAAAAAGCCACCCTTTGGAGGTGGCTTTCTTGTAGTCCGTAGGGGAATCGAACCCCTGTTGGTAGAATGAAAATCTACTGTCCTAACCCCTAGACGAACGGACCGTTTTTGTTTTGGTGGTGCAAAGATACGGCGCGCTTCTTTCCGTGCAAGTTGTTGTCTGAAAAAAAGTGCTTCACGAAGCAAAATGCGTTGTTTTTCAGGCTCAAAAGTTTTTTTGTGGTCTGTTGGCGGACGCTGTTTAGTGTTTTGTACGGCAAGCGCAACTCATCCTTCGAGGGCATTAGTCCGTAGAAAAGTCCCCAAGGGGTAAGCGAAGACTGTATTGTTAGCTAACCAACGTTAGGCTGCTATCTTCGCCCCGCGTTTCAACCGGCTGCCAGTGTGGCGGCCAGTCACCTTTTTTTCTTGTTTTGCTATGGCAAAAATTAAAGTCGCCATTAACGGCTTCGGCCGCATTGGCCGCCTCACTTTCAAGTCGCTGCTCGGCCGCGACAACGTTGAAATTGTCGCAATCAACGACTTGACCGACAACAAGACGCTGGCTCACCTGCTGAAGTACGACTCCGTACACGGCCGTTTCGACGGCACCGTGACCTACGACGAGGAGAGCCTGACCGTAAACGGCCAGCGCATTTCGGCCCTCGCCGAGCGCGACCCCAAGCTGCTCCCCTGGGGCGATATGGGCATCGACGTAGTTCTCGAGTCTACCGGCCGCTTCGTAGACGAGGCTGGCGCTGGTCAGCACCTCACCGCGGGGTGCAAGAAAGTTGTTATCTCGGCTCCCGCTACCGGCAACATCCCCACCGTGGTGCTCGGCGTGAACGAAGACATCCTGACTGGTAGCGAAACCATCCTCAGCAACGCCAGCTGCACCACCAACTGCCTGGCCCCGATGGCTAAGGTGCTGGACGATGCTTTCGGCATTGAGAAAGGCTACATCACCACGGTGCACGCCTATACTTCGGACCAGAACCTGCAGGACGCGCCCCACAAAGACCTGCGCCGCGCCCGCGCTGCTGCCTACAGCATCATCCCCACCAGCACTGGCGCGGCCAAAGCCGTGGGCCTGGTGTTGCCCCAGCTGAAAGGCAAGCTCGACGGTCTGGCCATGCGTGTACCTGTTCCGGACGGCTCCATGACCGACCTGACCGTGGTTCTGAAGCGCGAGGTAACCAGGGACGAAGTGAATGCTGCTTTGAAAACGGCCGCCGAAGGCCCGCTGAAAGGCATCATCGAATACACGACCGACCCAATCGTGAGCATCGACATCGTGGGCAACCCGCACAGCTGCATTTTCGATTCGGAGCTGACTGCTGCCAACGGTACGTTGGTGAAGGTTATTGGCTGGTATGACAACGAATTCGGCTACTCGACTCGCACAGCTGACTTGATTCAGAAGCTCGGCGAGCAGATGAACGGTTAATTGCTGCACCCGTAAACTACGCCGCTCGCTTTGCCATTTCTGGCGGGGCGGGCGGCGTTTTTTTTGCAATCCCTGGTACTTCTCTTCGCCATTTCTCCTTTTTCATCATTCGCCAAGCACCAGCTGGGCGTTGCTCATGCCCAAAACCTGTTTTATTCTGAATCCCATGGCCGGGCCCAGCCGCCGGCTCGACATGCCCGCCCTGATTGCCGAGCATTTTGGCGCGTTGGAAGCCGATTATGAGATTCGCCTGACCGAGTTTGCCGGCCATGCCGTGGAACTGGCCAAACAAGCCGCCGCCGATGGCTTCCGGGTAGTAGCAGCCGTGGGCGGCGACGGCACCGTGAACGAAGTTGGCCGCGGCCTGCTGGGCACCGATGCCGC
Source organism: Hymenobacter sp. B1770 (assembly GCF_049896385.1). NCBI lineage: Bacteria > Pseudomonadati > Bacteroidota > Cytophagia > Cytophagales > Hymenobacteraceae > Hymenobacter > Hymenobacter sp. B1770. Next base: position 75,981 of record NZ_JAFCUF010000014.1, on the reverse strand, counting down.
CCTGGGCATTGTGCCGCAGGGCTCCGGCAATGGCCTAGCCCGCCACTTGGAAGTGCCGTTGGCCTTGCCAGCCGCCCTGCGGCGGCTGGCAAGGCCAACTTTCAGCCGCATGGACGTGGGGGTGATGAACGGCCACCCTTTCTTCTGCACGGCCGGGCTGGGCTTCGATGCGCATGTGAGCCAGCACTTTGCCGAAGCCGGCTCTCGCGGCCTGAGCACCTACCTGCGCGTGACGCTACGCGAGTACCGCCGCTACCTGCCCGTGCCGGTGCGCGTGGAGTTGAACGGCCAAATCGAACAAACCAACTGCTATGTGCTGGCCTTCGCCAATGCCTCGCAGTACGGAAACAACGCCTACATTGCGCCCTTGGCTGACCTGCGCGACGGCCTGCTCGACGTATGCCTGATTGATGCCCTGCCGGTGATTCGGGCCATGAAGGTGAGCCTGGGCATGGCCCTTGGCAACTTGCCCCAGTCCAAGGCGGCCGAGTATTTTCGGGTGCCCCGCGGCCGGGTATCGGCGCAGGCGCCCATCGGTTTCCATGTGGACGGAGACTATCTGGGACACGCCACCGAATTTGAAATAGAAGTGATGCCCCTGGCACTGGCAGTGGCCGTGTAGGCAGCGGCTGAAGTACACTGTAGTAGGTATCGTTGCTCCGGTCCGTCCTAGGCGGTCCGTCTGGTTGAAGGGCGCGCTGCCTGCTCCAACGGCAACCGGTCGGCCCGCCTAGGACGGACCGGAGTAACGACACACTTTTACTTATTACCCGCTCAAAAAGCTTATTAAGTAACAAATTAAAGTAGTGCCACTATGAAAGCTGATAAAAACCAACGGCAGGGAGTGGTTTATTCCACCAATCCCGACTTCACTTATCAAACCAACGAAATTGAGGCCGCTACTACGCTGCCTCATCAGCAGCAACAGCTTCGGGTGCAGCTCGATAAAAAGCAGCGTGGCGGCAAGCAGGTAACTTTGATTACTGGCTTTGTGGGCACCGATGCTGATTTGCAAGCCCTGGGCAAGCTCCTCAAAACCAAGTGCGGCGTGGGTGGCAACGCCAAAGACGGCGAAATCCTGGTGCAGGGCGACTTCCGCGACAAAGTGCTGGAGGTGCTGCTGAAAGAGGGCTACAAGGCGAAGAAAGCAGGCGGCTAGCCCAAGGCACCTCAACGGGCGCACTTGCGTATGCAAGGCAAGCCGGCCTAGCGCTGGCCTGCGCTTATGGCCCCAACTCCCGTTCCTGCCGAACCTATGGCCTCGCCTGGCCGCCACCGGATGGGGTGGCGGGGCGAGTTGCTGCTGGCTGTGCTGCCCACCGTCACCGTGCTGCTAATGCTTTGGCTCCTGGAGCTGCTTAGCAACCAGCGCCTGCTGTTTGCCTCGCTGGCTTCCAGCTGTTTCCTGATTTACCTTGACCCCGGCCACCGCTCCAACAGCACCCGCACTCTGGTGCTGAGCCAGCTCGCGGCCGCTGGCCTTGGCTACGGCGCGCACCTGCTGCTGGGGCCCGGGTACGTGGGAGCTGCCCTGGCCCTGGTGTTGGTCATCGCCTTCATGATACTCACCGACTCCATGCACCCGCCTGCGGTGGCCACGGCGCTCAACTTTGCTTTCCGAGCGGGCAGTGGCGAAGGCAACTTGCTGTTGTTTGGGCTGGCCGTAGGGCTGGTACTCGCCCTATTGGCCGTGCAGCGGGGCTCGGCTTATATACTTGGCCGTCTCGCGCATTCTTCCCAATCTTAACCGCCCATTGCCTATGCTGCCCTTCTTTGCCGTGCTGTCGGTCCTTGAGCCTCCTGCTGCGTCCATACACAGCCGGGCCGAAGGCGGAGTCATGGAGGTCATGCTGTGGCTGAAGCTGGGCATTGAGACCCTGGGTGCCATCATCATTGCCGTGGGGGTTATCAGTGCGGGCTGGTTGCTGGTCAAGTCCTTCGCCAAGCGAGATGCGGCCAATTTTACGGCCATTCGCCTGACCTTGGCGCGCTACCTCGCCCTCGCCCTGGAGTTTCAGCTAGGGGCCGATATTCTTTCCACGGCCATTGCGCCCAGCTGGGAGCAGATTGGCCAGCTGGGCGCCATTGCGGTTATTCGCACAGCGCTCAACTATTTCCTCTCGCGGGAGATGAAGGAGGAACAAGAAGAGCTAAACCCGGAGAAGAAGATTGTAGACCGCGCCGATACTTAAGCGGCAGGGGCTGGGGGTACATCCGTGGCACCTGTTTTTTGTTGGCCAAATTAAGCCAAGCGGGTGCGGGCCTTATGCACGTCCTCGGGCGTGTCGATGCCAAACGCATCCAGCTCGGTTTCGGCGCAGCGAATTTGAAAGCCGGCTTCGAGCCAGCGGAGCTGTTCCAGGCTTTCGGCGGCTTCGAGCGGCGATACGGGCAACTGTGTGAGTTGCTCGAGCACACTGGGTTTGTAGGCATACAGGCCCAGGTGGCGCAGGTAGCGATGATGGGCCAGCCATTCGGCGTGCTCCCGGCCCCGCTGGTAGGGCAGGGGGTGGCGGCTGAAGTACAGGGCATGGCCCCGCTGGTTGAGCACTACTTTGGGTAAATGCGGACTGAAAAGCTCCTCCTCCGAAAGCACAGGCTTCACCAAGGTGGCGATGTCGGGCGCGGTAGCTTCGTTGGCATACAAATCGACCAGGGCATTGATTTGGCCCGGGTTAATGAACGGCTCGTCGCCCTGAATGTTGATGATGCAATGCACGTCGGCTGGACTGCCCAATTGCTGGTAGGCTTCCCAGAGGCGGTCGGTGCCGCTGGGGTGGTCGGGGCGGGTGAGTACGGCTTCGCCGCCAAAGCCCCGGACGTGCTCCAGGATGCGCTCGTCGTCGGTGGCTACCACTACGCGGGCTAGGTTGGCTTGCCGGGCCTGCGTCACTACCCGTTGTATCATGCTCAGGCCGCCGAGGTCGACCAAGGGCTTGCCAGGTAAGCGGGAGGATGCAAAACGGGCAGGAATAAGGCCGAGAACCATGGCGAAAGAGCAGAAAGGAAAAGCAGAAACGAACGCAAGTCAGCAATAATGCTTCAAATAAAGCGCTTTGCCCGCCGTTGAGGCGAGCGAAAGCCAATTGCCCGCGGGTTTTTGCGTTATTTTGTGGTTGCTAGCTGCCGGGCTGGCTTCCCGGGCGGGAACGGTACGGATATTTGAACAGGTTGATTTTATGACTATAATTCTTTCGCTTCTCACGGTGCTGGCCTTCGGCGGCCCCGGTCCTGGGAAAATGGGACCTTCGAAAAGCGCTCCAACTGACTCGATTGGCGTGGAAATGCGCAACGGCCAACGCTTCGTGAAGCACCGCGTGGCGGCCGGCGAAACCCTCATGGCCCTCACGCGCATCTACCGCGTGACACTGGCCCAGATTACGGCTGCTAACCCTCAAATCGCCAACGGCTTGGCAGTGGGTCAGATTGTGTTTGTGCCCCGGCCCTTGCCAAGCGGCCGCGCCAAAGCGGCGGCGGTTAACGCAGCCGCTGCTCCAGTAGCAGCGGCCGCCGCGCTCCCCGCAACCTACACCGTCGCCAAAGGCGAAACGCTGTTTGGCATAGCGCGGCGTTTCCAGCTCACGCCCGATGAGCTGATTAAGCTGAACAAGCTGCCGGCCAGTGGCGCTGTGCGCGTAGGCCAGCAGCTGATGCTAACCGCATCGGAAGCTGGCGCGCCCGCCCCCGCAACCGCTGCCACTCCCAGGCCCGCCCCCGCGCGGGCCGCAGAGATAGAAGCCGCACCCTCGCCCAAAGCTCCGGCGCCCGATAAACCCGCTCAGATTGCCACCGTGACCCCACCAACTACCGAAAAGGAGAAGGAAGAGGTTGAGAAAGATGAGCGCACGCCCACACGTGCCGCCGAATTGCTTTCCCGCGTGGTAGAAGCCGGCCTCGGCGCGCCCATCGACAAGAGCGTGACTGATAAGTACCTGGCTTTGCATAAAACGGCGCCCGTGGGCACCATCATGCAAGTGCGCAACAACATGAATGGCCAATCGGTGTACGTGCGCGTCATTGGCAAGCTACCCGATACGGGCGAGAACAACAACATTCTGGTGCGCCTCTCCCCACGCGCCATGCAAAAGCTGGGCACCAACGATTCCCGCTTCCGCGTCGAAACCAACTACATTCCGCAGTAGGCAAACGGCCTAAAAAGCTGAAGCCAGAACGTCATGCTGAGCGGAGCCGAAGCATCTCTACCGCAACACTAAAATCAATTAGTTACGCAGTAGAGATGCTTCGGCCCTGCTAAGCATGACGTTCGGCTTTCTGGTTATTGCCCGATAAAGATTTCTCCTTTGAATATTGCCCAGCTTCGCCGTCAGCTTGACGCTCAGTACGAGCGCTACAACCGCCCGGAGTTCATTGCCAACGACCCCATCCAAATTCCGCACCGCTTCACAAGAAGGCAGGACATAGAAATCAGCGCCTTGTTTGCGGCCTTGCTGGCGTGGGGGCAGCGGCCCACCATTATCAACAAATGCAATGAGCTAATGCGGCGCATGGACGACGCCCCGCATCAGTTCATTACCCAGCACCACGACGAGGACCTGAAGCGCCTGCTGGGCTTTTGCCACCGCACTTTCTGCGATACCGACCTGCTATACTTTGTGCATTGGCTGCGTTGGTGGTACGCTTCCAATGACTCGCTCGAAACGGCTTTTTTGCAAGGCAACACGCAGCGCGAGCGGCTCGAGAACTTCCACACGCAGTTTTTCAGCCTGCCCGATGCCCCCGGCCGCACCCGCAAGCACGTGGCCACGCCGGCCCGCAAATCGGCCTGCAAGCGCGTGAACATGTACCTGCGCTGGCTGGTGCGCCGCGATAGCCACGGCGTAGATTTCGGCCTATGGACCCAACTCTCGATGGCTGATTTGATTATGCCCATCGACCTACACGTGGAGCGGCAGGCCCGCCCGCTGGGGTTGCTGACCCGCAAGCTGGTGGACTGGCAGGCAGCTGAAGAGCTAACTGCAAATTTGCGCCTGCTGGACCCTGCGGACCCAGTGAAGTATGACTTTGCGCTGTTTGGAGCTGGGGTGGATAAAGCAGGGGTGGATAAGTAGAATTCAGGTTAGATTTAACCTCTATGGAGCAACGGATTGAGTTAGTAATAACCCGACCAGGCAGGATGTTGCTGGTGTGGTTTGGGGGTTTGGCGGTGTGTATCAGCGTGGCTATTGCAGGGGTAATAGCTGTCGAAAGATTGGGTGAAAATGCAGTAATTGTTTGGCTGGTCCTCATCATAGGAGGAAGCCTTTTTGGGCTGTACTGGCTAGGTAAGAGGAATGGGGCAAAGCCTGTACTGCTAACCCTATGGGAGGATAAGCTACTGGTGCAGGACCTAACCACTGGAAGGGAGCGGGACGTGCATTACGACAATATTGTATCATACCAGCATTCGGAATTTGATGGGGTCGAATTATTGAGAATAAAATTGAAGGATGGCAGTAAGGAAAGGATTGGAATCAACGACATGCATAAACACCAAACTTTGTCTCCACTGTTGAAGGAATTTGAAGCCGCATTGGCTATACATCAGCGCGCCTCGAACGGCGCAGCTAAAGTGGTTCGCGAAAAGACCTTTTTTGAGAAAAGTATCTCCACGGTGTTGCTGGTTATGTTGAGTGGGCTTATGGCTTGGGTAACATGGATGATTTTTACTTCAGATAAGCCTTTGGGAGCCGATATTCTTGGATGTTATGCTAGCTTCATTGCTTATGCTATGGCTTGGTGCAATGCGCGGGTGCAACGGGCCACTTAGATAGTTAGTAGCCCAACTGCGCATTTTGGAGGAGCTTGTTTTACTTGCTATGGCTCTTTTGCTTTTGAGAGCGTAATCGCGAATCTTTCCCGCCCCGCGCGGTGTTTACCTTCGCATCCTATCCTGAATACCGAAAGACTACTTTCTTGCTCTTACCCCAACACTTCGAACAAAAAATCGGCTTCACCACGCTCCGCGAGCAACTCGAAGCCAATTGCCTTTCCGCTCTGGGCCGCCAGTACGTGGCCCGCATGGAGTTTCAAACCAAGCACGAGCCGCTGCTGAAGCTGCTGCAACAGGCCGACGAGTTTACCTACCTGCTGCGCTCCGGTGCCGACTTTCCGGCCTCGCATTACTACGACCCTAAACCCCACCTCAAGCGCGCCGCCCTGCCGGGCTCCTTTCTCGACGTGGCCGCGTTTTTTGAGGTGAAAATGAGCCTGCGGACCATCCGCCAGGCGCTTACGTTCTTCACCGAAGCCGACCCCGGCCTGTACCCCACGCTGCGCCTGTTGGGCATAGGTGTACAGGTCGACCGCAACTTGCTGACTGCCATGGACAAAGTGGTGGACGACGAAGGCCAGGTGCGGGACGATGCCTCGCCGCTGCTCCGCCAGATTCGGCAGGAGCTCATTGCCCGCCAGGGTCAGTTGCGCAAGCAGATTGCCGGCATCCTGCGCCACGCCAAAAACGAAGGCTGGATTCCCGGCGACGCCGAGCCCACCATCCGGGGTGGCCGCCTGGTGCTGCCCGTTATTGCCGAGCACAAGCGCAAGGTGAAGGGACTGATTCACGACGAATCAGCCTCGGGCCAGACGGTTTTTATTGAACCGGCCGAAATTTTTGAGCTCAACAACGACATCAAGGACCTCGACAATGCCTATCACCGCGAGCTGATTCGCATTCTCACCGCCCTGACCGACCAGCTGCGCCCGCACCTGCCCGACCTGCGCCGTGCCTATTCCTACCTCGGCCTGCTCGACTTTATCAGAGCGAAAGCAAGGTTGGCCGTGTCACTCGATTGCCGCCTGCCCGTGATGCACAACAAGCCGCTGCTGAAGTGGCACGGCGTGCGCCACCCGCTGCTGCAGTTGGCTTTTGCTCAGCACAAGCGCGAAAACGGCGACCCCCGCGAGGTGGTGCCGCTGGACCTGGAGCTGAACCACGAGCAGCGCATTCTGGTCATTTCCGGCCCCAACGCCGGCGGCAAGTCTGTGAGCCTGAAAACGGTGGGCCTGGTGCAGTTCATGCTGCAAATGGGCCTGCTCATCCCGTGCGCTGACAACTCCGAAGCCGGTGTATTTGAGGATATTTTCCTGGACATCGGCGACGAGCAGAGCCTGGAAAACGACCTGAGTACCTATTCCTCGCACTTGCTAGCCATGAAGCAGTTCCTGCTGCTGGCTGGCAAGAAAAGCTTGGTGCTGATTGATGAATTTGGCACCGGCACCGAGCCCAGCCTGGGCGGCGCCATTGCCGAAGCCGTGCTCGACCAATTGAACAAGGCCCGCGTGTTCGGCGTCATCACCACGCACTATACCAACCTGAAGAACTTCGCCGAGCGCACGCCGCACCTCATCAACGGTGCTATGCGCTACGACCCCGAGAAGCTGCAGCCGCTCTACCGCCTCGAAGTGGGCAAGCCAGGCTCGTCGTTTGCCATCGAAATTGCCCGCAAAATCGGCCTGCCGAAGGACGTGGTAGAGCGCGCCACCCAGCTCGTGGGCAAAGACAAAATCCGCTACGACCGCCTGCTCGAGGGCCTCGAAAAAGAGAAAACCGAGCTCGAGCAACGCACTGCCGAAGCCGCCAAAGCGGAAAAGCGCCTGAAGCGTGCCGCCCAAGAGTACCAGGACCTCAAGCAGCACCTCGAAGACACCCGCCTCGAAACCCTGCGCACCGCCAAGCAGCAGGCCAAAGCCTTGCTGGTGAATACCAATCAGCAGATTGAAGCCACCATTGGCGAAATCCGCCGCGGCCAAGCCGACAAGGAAATCAACAAGCAGGCCCGCGAAAAGCTGGAGACCTTTGTGCGCACCGAGTTGCAGATTGAACCGCCCAAGCCCAAAGCCTCGCGCGAGCGGGCTGAAGCCGGGGCTCTGCAGCCCGGCGACAAAGTGGCCCTGTTCGGCCAGGAGGGCCACGGCGAAGTAGTGAGCGTGAAGGGCAACACGGCCGAAGTCATGTTCGGCGGCATGAAAACCCTGACCAAACTCAACCAACTCGAAAAGCTGGGCCGCGCCGAAATCAGGGAGCGGGAGCAGGCGGCCAAGGCCCGCGCTGGCAAGCTCAGCGGCGGGAGCTCAGGCGGCGGAAACGGCGTCAACATCACCGACCGCATGGCCGGGTTCAGCCCCACGCTGGACCTGCGTGGCGAGCGGGCCGAAGACGCCCTCACCAAAACCATGAGCTTCGTCGACGATGCCGTGATGCTGGGCATGCCCGAAATAAAGTTTCTGCACGGCCGCGGCAACGGCGTGCTGCGCCAAGTGGTGCGCGACTACCTGCGCTCGCAACGCGCCGTGGCCAGCGTAGCCGACGAACACGCCGATAGGGGAGGTGACGGCGTGACCATTGCGGTGCTCAAGTAGCGCGTCGGCGCCGGCAGCAGCTTTTTGAGTTGCCCCATTACCAGAGGAGCCCAGGTCTGATTAAGACCTGGGCTTTTTATTTCATGAAGTTTAAGCGGATTCAACTCAATCGGTATTCATTCGGAAAGCCCCGGTGCCACCAGCAGCTAAGCTAGCGCAGAGCAAAGGCCATGGTGCGTGTGGAATGCTAGCAGAACTGTCACCCCAAGTCCGCGGTACGCGCGTTGCAGAGCAATGTGTTTGGCAAACTGTAATTGTATAAATCCAATCTTAATTTCGCTTAATTAAATACTGTGTCTAGCGCGGGGTTTGCGTCAGACACTGCCTAACGTTTCAATTGTTATGTTTTGAGGCTAGATGAATAGAATAAGTTATATGTCTAAGTTATTGTTATTCAATAGGCTGTATTATGATAAATGATGGGTTGTGCCGATATTGCACTGATGAGCTTGGCAAAGCTCGTCTATTCGCTATTCCACAATACGGTACATGATAACAGCTCGACATTTGTCACTTCGTCTTTCATTACTTATCTTCTTCTTGGTTGCTGGACTAGTCCGGACGGTCCACGCAACAGATTATTATGTATCACCCAACGGCAGCGACAGCAATACCGGCACGGCCTCTCATAGCGCGTGGCAGACCATCGACATGGTCAATAGTCGCACATTCGGCCCCGGCGACCGGGTGCTTTTTCAAGCCGGCCAGACGTTTGCAGGCACCATTGTGCTCACAGACACTGATGGGGGCGTAGTCAGCAACCCCGTCATCGTCGGCTCATTCGGTACTGGCCGGGCCACCATCAATGGCGGCGCTGGCTCGGGCCTGTCCTTGCGGGGCACCACCGGCATCCGGGTTGTTAACCTGAACTTTAAAGGTCTGGGCCGCAAGACGGGCAACTACAAAGGGAAAGGCGTATCAGTGGCGCATGCCAATGGCATCAGCATCGACCAGGTCGATGCCAGTGGTTTTCAGCGTGCAGGCGTGGATTTTGCTTATAGCACCAATGTGCGCGTGACCAACGTATTTGCTTACAACAATGGCTACGCGGGCATTACGGGCTACGACTCCAACGATGTGTACATCGGCTACTGCCGGGCCATTAGAAATTCCGGCGACCCCACTATCACTACCAACCACAGCGGCAACGGCATTGTGGTGTCGGGCCGGCGCATCGTTATCGAGTACTCAGAGGCGGCCTATAATGGCTACGACATGCAGCAGGTGCACGACAACGGGCCGGTAGGCATCTGGTGCCACGACACCGACCAGATAACCATTCAGCACTGTATCTCGCACAACAACTCCAGCACCAAGGGCGATGGCGGCGGCTTTGACCTGGACGGGGGCGTGACCAACGCCGTGGTGCAGTACAACTACGCCTACGAAAACAAGAACTATGGTTTCCTGGGGTGGGAGTATGGTTCGTCCGCTCAATGGTCGGGCAATGTGTTTCGCTTCAACATCAGCGCCAATAATTACGGGCCCGGCCTGCTGCTCGGGGCCAATGGCAGCCAGGGGCTGCAAAACTGCGAGGTGTACAACAACGTGTTTTACAGCGCCGAGTATCCGGCCGTAACCCAGATGGGGCCTACGGCCAATGTCAACCTGCGTAACAATATTTTTATGGGTCCTAACTCCGTCAGCCTGGTGGCCACCGCGAGTGGCCTCTTGTATCAGGCCAATGCGTATTGGAGCACCAATGGGGGCTTCAATGTAGGTGGTTACGGGAGCCTGCAGGACTGGGCCAACGCTACGGGCCAGGAGAAGCTAAACGGCACCCTGGTGGGGATTAATGCTAACCCCGGTTTCCAGGACCCCGCCAATTACCAAAAGCTGACCGACCCCACCCGACTGCCGTCACTTACCTCCTTTTTGGTGCCTACCAGCTCGCCGGTAGTGGACAAGGGCTTGAACCTCCGCGCTGCCTTTAACATCGACCCCGGTATCCAAGACTTCTACGGCAAAGCCTTGCCAACCAGCAACGGCACTGACATAGGCGCACAGGAAACCGGCAGTGCCACCACGACTACCACGCCGACGACCACAACTGGCTGCTCCGGCATGGGCAGCCTGCAGTACCAGGTGTGGAACAACGTGTCGGGCACGGCCGTGGGCGACATCCCCACCGGCAGCACGCCGAGCAGCAGCAGCGCTATCCCCACCTTCGAGGGCCCGGCCTCGGCCGCCTACAACTACGGGGCCCGGGCCCGCGGCTACCTCTGCGCCCCGGCCACGGGGGCCTACACCTTCTGGATAGTGGGCGACGACGCGGCCGAGCTCTACCTGAGCACCGACGCCGACCCCGCCAAGAAGGTGCGCATCGCCTCCTGCGCGGGCTGGACCAGCTCCAACCGCGACTTCACCCGCTACCCCAGCCAGCAGTCGGCCACCATTCAGCTGCAGGCCGGCACGCGCTACTACGTCGAGGCCCTGCACAAGCAGGCCTGGGGCAACGGCTACCTGGCCGTGGCCTGGCGCTTGCCCAACGGCACTCGCCAGGAGCCCATCCCCGGCAGCAGCCTCCTGCCTTTTGGGGCCGCCAGCCCAACCCCGGCGCCTGCTCCCTCGCCCACGCCCACGCAGCCCAACCTGACCCTTAACCCTGGGTTTGAAGCCGACTTGGCACCTGTGCAGGCCCCTCAGGCGTGGCATACGTGGGCAGGCAGCGCGGGCACCGATGCCGACGCCGACTACACTACAACCACTGGCGGTGCTTACGCGGGCACTTATCATGGAGCGCATCGCAAGGACAGGGCCTACGAAGTATATACTTACCAGGTGGTTAAGGAGCTGCCCACCGGCTTTTACACCCTGCGGGCCTGGACTAAAAGCAGCGGGGGACAAAGCCACGCTCTGCTGCTGGCCAAGCATTTCGGGAGCGGGCAGGTATCGGCCCGTGTGCCTGCCAGCGCGGGCGGTGTGACCGGCGCCTGGCAGCAGGTCGAACTAAAAGATATCTACGTGACGAATGGCAAGTGCGAGGTAGCCTTCTACTCGAACGCGGCGGCGGAGCAATGGCTGTTTTATGACGAGGTGACGCTTGTAAGCCAATCTACTGCCATCAGCAGCAGCGCCACAACAGCAGCCGTGCCCGTGGGCAATTACTCAGAGGTGCAGGCTAGGCCGCAAAGCTGGCCCAATCCGGTGCAAAATGAGCTGCAGGTGAGCTACCCCAGTGCCGAAAATCAGGTTGTAGAGGTGCAGTTGTCGAACTTGCAATCGGCACGGGTGCAGTTGCGGCACAAGCAGCTGGTGGTTCCCGGCAACAATCAGTTCAGCCTCAATACCAGTTCCCTCAAGCCTGGCCTTTACCTGCTCCAAATCAACGGCGGGAAGCAGCCCTACTCCCAGCGCATCAGTGTGGAGCGTCCGTAGCCGCGCTCGGGCAGCCAACCTCTGCAGGTGATGACAGTAGCGAATACAGCAGCTGCCGGCTGTTTTCTCAGTTTAGAACCGGCCTAAATTATCGATTTAGGGTTGAGTATTGGTTCTTGAAATGTCTAATAATTCGTAAAGAGGCCCAGGTCTGAAAAGGTCCGGGCTTTCTTGTTACGCAGGTTTTATATTGAAGGAGGCTAAGGAATTCAGAATGTCAAAAGTCTAATGATATCAAATATCAACTAGTGCAGGGTAAAGGCTCATGGTAGGTTTGCTCAACTTCAACGGGTAGCAGTGGCTGTCCGGAGCTCAACTTCCCAACCCCCATTTTTTGCCATGAACCCGCACATCACCAGCCAGCCCGTTGCCCAACAAACTTCCCCGGCCTTTATCGGCGCTTCCTGGGCTGCCCTGCTCGTGGGCTTTGCCGCCTACAACATTGGCCTTTGGAACGCCGAAATGTCGCTGAACGAGAAGGGCTACTATTTCACCGTGCTTATGTACGGCCTGTTTGCCGCCATTTCGGTTCAGAAAAGCGTACGCGACCGCCTCGAAGGCATCTTGGTTACCAACCTCTACTATGGCATCAGCTGGGTTTCGGTGCTTCTCACGGTGGCCCTGCTGACTGTTGGCCTGTGGAATGCCACCCTTATGCTGAGCGAGAAAGGCTTCTATGCCATGTCGTTTGTCTTGAGCTTGTTCGCGGCCATTGCGGTGCAGAAAAACACCCGCGACAACCTACAAAACAGCAAGCCCGAGCAGGCCAGCTACTAAGAAGCTACTTGAACGCCTATAGTAAACTACCTTCGATTTTGCCTTAGCCCGTTTTATTTCTCATGAAGCCAGGTTTTTATTTCCCATTGTTCGTGCTGCTTATGGGAAGCTGTCAGCCGGAGGTTACCGTTTTTAGCTCATTTCCTCATGAGACGTATGTGGGTTACAAGCTAGTCGGTGACACCCTCCACGTAGCCCGGCTGTTAGAAAATGGAAGTCAGCATGAGTTGCACCGAGCAGTTCTCATCGAAGGCCAAGAAACGGTGCAGCAGGCAGCACAAGTGCAGAAAGTGTCAACAGACAGTTTAGCAAAAGTGAAATCCGAACTGCAGGCCGCTTACCAGTGGCGTCCCTTTGTAAGCCAGGAAGAAGAACTTCTCTTTGTGCAGGTGACTCCCGCACCTGAGCACCAGAAGGAAAGCCTGCTCAACGTCATGGCCATCATGAGTGAGCGGGGTGATTTGGAAGATGCAATCGGCGAAGCATTGGAGAGCAAGCAACTCGGGGAGTGGGCGGCTGGCGATTTAGGCCCTGGCGGCATGAATATGTTATTCAATGTGAAGAATGCCAAAGAAGCGCTACCAGTCGTTATCCAAACGTTAGAAATACACAATGTTCAGAGCCGCGCACGCGTAGCCCGCCGGCTAATGACCAAGTCAGATGAGTGGCGCTACGAAATTGTGTTTCCGATAAATTTTACTGGGCATTTTAACTCTTTGTAAAAGAGGGTAATCTGGATTCGCGAGTGGGGTGATGTTAGCAAGCGCAAAGCAGCGTTTGTCGTGATTTTAAATATATACTTTGAAATACAAAGTTCTTTACGGTGCATTTGTGGCGAAGGAACAAAGACTGGTTTGAGGCCATGCGTGCTGGCGCGCTACCTAACAGCTGGCAGGCTATCCCAACTTTTACGCCGGGCAAAACCGGTCCCAGAACCATGCACAGTATGCGGAATCCCAAGTGGCTTTTATTGGTCAATACCGCGCCGGTGTTGCTGTTCATGGCCATTTGCTATGGCGAGTTTTCCATAGTGCACACGCTGCTGCCGGCCGAGAGCCTAGTGCTGTGGCAGCGGTTCGGAATGGTACTGGGGTTGCTGGTACTGGTGGGGGCGGGGTACGCAGCCGTGCGACTGGTGCAACGGCAGCCCCTTAGTGCCCTATACAGTATTGGGGCATTGCTGGCCTACAGCTTGTTGCTCTGCCTCTTTACTTCCAACGGCAACGAGGTGCTGCCCCGCAGCGTGCCCCGCTGGATGGTGCCCACCGACCTGCTGCTCATGGCGTGGACGTTCCTGATGCCCACGCTGGCCCACGCCATGCTGGGGCTGGTGGCCAAGTTTACGCCCGATGACCAGCCCCAGCATGTAGGCGCCAACGTGGCGTTTGCCGTTCTGACGCCGCTCGTTTGGCTGGTAGTGTTCCAGGTGATGGGTTGGTTGGTGCCGGCCAGCTGGCCGGCTTTTGCAACGGTGCTTTTCGTGGGTGCATGGGTGCTGTGTACCCTGAGCTTTTTCTTCTTTCTGGTGCGGTCGGTCTACATCATTGCCCAACGCCAAACCGGATTCTGGGCCGAAAGCCAACTGGTGTGGAAAGTCGTCATCACCCTGGTGCTGCCCTTGGCCGGCCTGGCCTTGAACAACGGCGTGTTCTGGGGCAGCGGAATTGGGGAGCAGAGCGGCATTTTTGGCAATTTCACCAGCCCGTGGTTTTACCTTTTGGCGATTCTGAACAGCTTTCTGCTGTGCGTGCCCAGCCCGGAGCGCCCGGTGCCGCGGCTCCTGCTGCTGGCGGGGCGCAGCGCGCTGTTTGGCTACACGTTCTACTTTTTTCTGGTGTTCCTGCCATTTCTGCCGCTGTCCATTCCGGCTATTGTTCTGCTTGGAACGGGCTTTCTGCTGCTGGCGCCGCTGCTGCTGTTCATCGTGCACGTGCGCCAGCTTAGCGTTGACGTGGCCGTGCTACGGCAGCTCTATTCCAAAGCCGTGGTGGTGGGGACGCTCGTAGTCGGCCTGGCAGTGTTACCGCTGTACTTCACAGCCAGCTACTGGCAAAGCCGGCAGGCGCTGCACACGGCCCTGGCCTATGTGTATACCCCCGATTATGCGGCAGCTAACCACGTAAATGCCCCTGCTTTGGCGCGCACCCTGGAGGTTATCAGGACGAACAAAACCCGGGATTGGGACTTCCTAACGGGCTCTCAGCTTCCGTACCTGTCGGCCTACTTCAACTGGATAGTGCTCGATAACCTGATGCTGTCGGATAACAAAATCAACGACCTGGAGCAGGTGTTTTACGGTCCCAAAGACCAGATGATGAATGCCCTGCCAGTAGGCCTGCGGCCCATGGACCGCAGCAATCAGGCTGCTCCGGAGCTGCGAAGTGTATCGTCCAGCAGCACCTACGACGCCCGCCAGCAAGCCTGGGTGAGTTGGGTAAATCTGGAAATAGCCAACACCGATACCACCACCCGAAACGGCGAGTACAGCACCAGCATTGCATTGCCCACGGGCTGCTGGGTGAGCGACTATTACCTGACCATCGGCAACCGGCAGGAGCGGGGCATCCTGGCCGAGAAAAAAGCGGCCCTGTGGGTGTTTACCCAGATTGTGAACGAAAACCAAAGCCGCGACCCCGGCCTGGTAAACTACCTCGGGCCCAACAAAGTGGCCGTGCGGGTGTACCCGGTGATGGGCCGCGAGCCGCGCCGCACCCGCATTCAGCTGTTGCACAAAGAGCCCTGCACCCTGACCATTGACGGCCGCGCCGTGACGCTGGGGAATGCCCATACCGCCCCGCTGGTAGCTGCCCCGGTTGCCACCCCCGACCAAGGCGTGGTTTACCTGAGCGCTCTGGCCAAGCAGCGTCTGCCGCTGGTGCAGCGCCGGCCCTACTACCACTTCCTGATTGACGGGTCCATAGGCCAGCGGTGGCCGCTCGCCACGTACGAGGCCCGCATAGCACAGCAACTAATCCAGTCTCTGCCCCATGCTGCCCCGCCGCGCTTCAGCATAGTGAATGCCTACACCACGCCCCTGGCGGCCGATGCCGACTGGCGACAGGAGCTAAAACGCCATGCACCCACGGGGGGCTTTTTCCTTACTGGCGCCTTCCGCCGGACGCTGTTCGAAGCGCATCAGCGCCCTACACCCACTTATCCCGTGCTCGTAGTCGTGACCGATAACCTCCAAAATGCAGTGCTGGACGAGGATTTCGAGGACTTCAGCAGCGCTTACCCCGAGAGCGAGGTGTTTTACGTGCTGGGCGCCGATGGTCAAGCCGTGCCGCATTCGTTGCGCCGCACTTCCCGGCAGCCCGTGGCCGCAACCGGAGTAGGGGTGCGGGCCACTGCTCCAGCAGTCCGGGCCTGGCCCAACGCCACCCAGCCCCAGACCTACCTGCCCGACAACGGCCAGGCCAATATTGTGCTGGGCGCGGCACAGGCAGTGCCCAGTCCCGGCGCCATCGCCAACAACCGCTGGCTCGCGGGCCTGCTGCTGCGAGGCTACAGCCAGTGGCAAAGCTTTCACCCCGAAACCACCGACCGGGAGCGGGTGCCATTCATTCAAGCCAGCTTTCGCGCAGGCATCATGACCCCGTTTACATCGTTTCTGGCCCTGGAAAATGATGCCCAGAAGGCTGCTTTGTATCGCAAACAGGCACAGGTGCTGGCTGCCAATGCCTCGCTCGATACCATGGAAGAAAACCCGGTGCCACCCATCGAAACGCCCATTGACAGCGGCGTGTGCCTACTGTTGGTAGCGGGCGGGCTCCTGGCCGGGTGGCATTTCCGGCGGGCAGCTCAGCCGACAGCCTAGGGCTGAATAAGTTGAATAAAAAAGGCGGCTCCTGATTCAGGAGCCGCCTTTTTTAGAATATGGGGCGATGGATTATTCCACCACCACGCGGCTTACCTGCGTGGTCTCGGGCGTGGTCACCTGCACCAGGTACAGGCCCGACTTCAGCGAGGTAGCGTCAACGGTGAGGTCGGTGCCGTTGTAGGGCTGGGTGCGCTCGAGCACCACGCGGCCGGTGGCGTCGCGCAGCACCACGGTGGCGGTGCGGGCCGAAGTGCTGGCCAGGTGCAGTTGGAAGCTGCCCCGCGTGGGGTTGGGGTAGGCCTGCATGGTGCTGGCCTGCACGGTGCCGGTGCGGGTAGCCAAGGCCAGGCGGCAGGCGGTGATGCCCTGGTTTTGGGCAGCAATGCGGGCAGCGTATTCCTGGTAATACTGGTTAGTGATGAGGTTGTCGTGAATGACCAGCGTGTTCTCATCGTTCTCGATGTCGGCCGAAGCCGTCCAGTTGTGCGAGCCCACAAACACCGTGGGGTCCGAGTGCGGCGCACTGGCGTCCACAATCAGCGTTTTGTGGTGCATAATGCCGGGGAGGCGGTCGAGCAGGTAGCGCGTGCCCATGCCTGCACGGATGCTGCGGAACACGAAGCCCGCCACGCCGCTGGTGTCGTTGGTGAGGCCGTCGGAACAGGCGGCGATGTTGCGCTGGGTCACCTGGTCGGCTAGGGCGCGGCCCACGTCGGAGCGCGTCACGAGCATCGAGAGCACGTGCAGGTCAAAATCGGCGGTGCGGACGGTTTCCAGCAGACGGGAATTTACGTTGTCGGTGGGCGAGAACCACGACTCCACGCGCTTGCCGCCGATGAGCAGGTAGTGCGGGGTGTTGTCGGTCTTGCGCGAGCCAAACAGGCGGGTGGTGCCGGGCGTGGCCGTGCTGCTGCCCCACATTTCCTCAAACTCCATGGTGTAGACGCGGGCCAAGCTTTGGTCTTGCACCGTGATGGCGTTGTTGGGGTCGGTGCTGAGCTGGGCGGCTGTCCAGTTGGTCGAGCCCGTCCAGACCATGGGCAGGTTGGGGTTGGTGCTGTTGGCATCAATCACCACAAACTTGTTGTGCATGATGCTGGTGGTGTTGAACGTGCCGCCCGCGGGCCGGAACACGCGCGGAATACCCGCCGTCAGGTTGGGGACGCTGAAGTTGTTGTTATCGTCTTCGTAGATGACGCGCACCCGCACGCCGCGGGCATGGGCGGCGTTCACGGCGTTTAGAATCACGTTGTTGTTCCAGTTGTAGATGGTGATGTCGAGCGTTTGCTGAGCCCGACCGATGTAGGCCGCCAGCGTGTCGGCAATGCGGCCGTTGGCGCAGTGAATGGCGTTGTTGTTGGGCAGCGCCAGCGTGTTGTCGACGGAGTTAGTGAAGTAAGTCTGCATCCGGCCCGACGAGAGCGAGGCCGTAATCATGGGCGTCACGCGCGACTCGGAACGCCCCGTGGCATTCACCGATACGGCCTGCACGTAGTACACCGTGGCCGGCTGCAGGCCCGTGATGGCCAGGCCGTGCTCCGTAACCTGCGCGGTGTTGGTGAGCGTGGTGGTGCTGGCCGTGGGCAAGGTGGGCGAGGTCGAATACAGCAGCTGCGTATCGCCGGCGTTCTGGGTCTTGAAGCTCACGGTGAAGCCCGTGGTGCTGATGTTGGTCGGTACGGGGCTGCTGGTCAGGTTGGGGGTGTTGCCCTGAATAAAGTCGGCGTACTTGCGGTTCAGCAATTGGTAGCCGCCGGTAGTGCCCGCCGTGGTCGACGTGTATTGGCTCATGATGCCAACGGCGTCGAACGTGCCGGTAGGGCTGGGCTTGCCAATCAGGCCGTCGGCGCCGGTGGAGTTGGTGGGCACATAGGTGGCCAGCGTGGCGCTGTTGTTGAGCCGGTACGCGGTGTTGGCCGAAAACGAAGTGACCGTGCCGCCGCCGGTGGTATTCACCGATGTCAGGCCGTTGAGGCGCACAAGCTTCCGCGTACGCGGCGGTGAAGTTGGCAGTGGTGAAGACCACCGGCGCCGGCAGCGGCCGGTTGCCGGCCAGCACATCCAGCGAAATAACCGGGTCTATTTCCAGCAGGCCCCGGAACATCTTCAGCCCACCGGTCACGATGATGCTGTCGCCGGGCACCAGCGCACTCACCAGCGGCCCGCTGGTGCCGCCCGCCGAATAAACGGCGATACCAGCCGAGCCGTCCTGAATGTAGCGGATAATGCTCACCGATGAGCCCAGCTCCTGGCCGTTGGTCACGATGCCCCGCACCGTGACGGTGGGACCCTGCGTGCCGTTGGTTGCAGGAGCCTGAGCCCGGGCCGCGGCGATGGAAATAGGAGTTTGAGCTTGTGCCGCCTGCCACGAAGTAGCAAGCACCAGCAAGGTCAGCAGAGTAAATTTCTTCATATGGACTGAGAAAGGGTTGGGGTAATAATCTGAGAATGAGGCCGAATTACGAATGCGCTGAATTGGAGCCCACCCAGCAGCCCCAGGCTTGGTGTGCACCGGCACAGTGGTCTTAAGTTGTGGCGGCGTTAATTTTTGGAGGTGGTGCGGCCGCGATTGCCGCTGCTGGTGCTGACCGGCACGAGCGGGGCCGTTTCGGTGCCAACCGCATTGCGCGAGCTTACTTTCACGTAGTAGGTGGTGCCCGGCAGCAGGCCGGTCAGGGTGAGGCTGTGGCGGGTGGTGAGGGCCGCATCGGTCTTGCTTTCCTTGAGCTCCTTCGGGTTCAGTCCGTAGCGAATGCGGGTATCTCCTGGGTTCAGGGTGGAGTATGCGATGGTAAAACCGGTCGGGGTGATGTCAGCTGGCACAGGCTCATTGGTGAGGCGGGGCAGGCCGCCGCCCAGCACTACGTCGGTGGCCAGGCGGGGCAGCAGCTGATATCCGCCGGTGCCACCGGGTGCAAACTGACTCATCACGCCGCGCACGTCGAACGTTTCGCCGGTGGGGAGTGCGGTGTCAACGAGCCCGTTGGGGCCGGTGCTGGCCGACCCCACGCGCAACAACGCGTCGGGCTGGCCATCGAGCAGGTAATTGGCATTGGCGGCAAGCCGGGTGGCGGGGGTGCCGGCCATGTTGGCCAGACGACTCACGCCTTTTATCTCCAGCAAGCGGCTCTCGTTCGCTTCGGCGAAGGCCGCCGTGGCCTGCTCCACGGGCACCTGCACCGCGTGCAGGCTCCGGCCAGCGGCCAATTTTTGCAACGATGTAATCGGGTCCATTTCCAGCAGGCCGTTGTAGGCTTTAAGCTGGCCCGTAACCTGGATGCTGTCGCCGGCCCGGAGCTCGCCGTAACCCGGCAATTTGGTGGGCTGAGCGTAAAGGGCCAGCCCGGCTTCCGCGTCCTGGATGTAGCGGATGTTGCCCATTTCGGCACCGTTCAGCACCACGGCCCGCACCATAACGGTGCTGCCCGCGCCCAGGGCCCGCGCAGCTTTCACGGTGAGCACCGCAGGAGCCGCCGTTTGGGCGGGAGCGCTGCTGACAATAGAAAAAGACAAGCCCGCTAGGCAGCCAGCTAACAGCAGCAGTTTGGTCATCGCCGTAAATTGTAGAAAAAGCAGACGAACAGAATAAGCCCCATCGCAAAGTTGAGAAAAAAACCCTTATTAAGGTTAATCTTGGCTTCGCAAAGGGGGGCTAACCCAAAATGCTACTCAATCATAAAATGTTAACTTCCGGGTGAAGCTCGATGCCAAACTGCTGCCGTACGGAGGAGATTATCTCCTCGGCCAGCTGGCGCAGGTCGTTGCCGCTGGCGCCGCCGTGGTGCACCAGCACCAGAGCCTGGCGGTCGTGTACGCCGTGGGTGCCTTCGCCGGGCCCGCGGCGCAGCCCCTTCCAGCCGGCCCGCTCGATAAGCCAGGCGGCGGGCACCTTCACGCCGCCTGGCACGGGGTAGCCGGGCAGGTCGGGGTGGTCGCTTTTGAGCTGGTCGAACTTGGCTTGCGAGACTTCGGGGTTCTTGAAAAACGAGCCCGCGTTGCCCACCTGGGCCGGGTCGGGCAGCTTGGAGCGGCGAATGTGCACCACGGCCCGGCTTACGTCGTGCGGAGTGGGTTCACCTTCGATGCCCAGCTCGGCCAGCGTTTCGGTGATGGCGCCGTAACGCACGTTAGGCTGGGCCATGCGGTGCAGGCGCAGCGCCACGGCGGTAACCACAAACTGGTTTTTGAGCGTGTTTTTGAACACGCTCTCGCGATAGCCAAAGCCGCACTCGGTGGCATTGAACAGGCGCACCTCACCGGTAGCGAGGCTCAGCGCTTCGAGGTGCTCGAAAGTGTCGCGCAGTTCGGCGCCGTAAGCCCCAATGTTCTGGAGCGGCGCGGCGCCCACCGTGCCTGGAATAAGCGAGAGGTTTTCAATGCCGCTCAGGTTCTGGTCGAGGGCGTATTCCACGAGGCCATGCCAGCTTTCGCCGGCGCCGGCCCGCACCAGGGCGGTGTGGGTGTCGGCGTCTTCGCTGATGATTTCCAGGCCGCGGATTTCGTTTTTGAGCACCACGCCGTTAAAATCTTGGGTGAACAGCAGGTTGGAGCCGCCACCTAGAATCAGCTTCTCGAGGCCTTGCACTTCGGGCAGCTGCAGGAGTTGGCGCAGCTCATCGGCCGAGCTGAAGCGGGCGAAGTAGCGGGCCTGCACGTCGAGGCCGAAGGTGTTGTAGGGGCGGAGGGAAACGTGTTGTTCGAGCAGAGGCATCATGCCGTAAAGGTAGGAGCGGGGCTTCGGCCTCGTTGCTTTGCCACCGTTTTTTGCCCCAACATTAGCCCCATGGACACCAAAGAAGCCATTCGGTTGAGCAAGTTTCTGAGCCGGCACCTGCGCCACTCACCCCAAGCCATTGGCCTGACGTTGCAGGAAGGCGGTTGGGTGGGCGTAGAGGAGCTGCTGGCCGCCTGCGCGGCGCACGGCGTGCCAATCAGTCGCGAGCAGTTGGCAGCGCTGGTGGCCGGCAGCGACAAGCAGCGCTTTGCCTTCGATGCGGCTGGCACCCGCCTTCGCGCCCAGCAGGGCCACAGCATAGCCGTTGATTTGCAGCTTAAGCCCACGACGCCCCCGGCGGTGCTGTATCACGGCACGGCCCCGGCCGCATTGCCGGCCATTCGCCGCGAGGGCCTGCAAAAGATGAAGCGCCATCACGTGCACCTCTCGCCCGATGTCGAAACGGCCCGGCGCGTGGGCGCCCGCCGTGGCAAGCCAGTTATTCTAACTGTGGACGCCCAGAGGCTGCATGAGGCCGGTGGGATTTTCTACCAATCCGGCAACGGCGTGTGGCTGGTGGAGCAGGTGCTACCGGAGTTTCTGCGGGAGCTGTGATTGCAGTAAGAACATTTGTAGAGACGCCACACTTGGCGTCTCGGCGTCCGCGCCGTTATAGAATCGTTTGGGTACCGTTCAACGACGAGACGCCAAGTGTGGCGTCTCTACATCGTAGTAAACTGCTACTCTACCGCACGCGGTAGCCCCGCAAAGCGTAAAATAGTAGGTATAGGTAGCACAGCGCTGGGACTACAAACGCCACGCGTAGACCGCCACCGTGCGTGGCGAGCCAGCCCATGAGTAGGGGAAGTAACGCACCTCCTACTATGGCCATAATCAAATAGGAAGAGCCCTGTTTGGTGAATGGCCCCAGGCCTTTAATAGCTAATGGGAAAATAACAGGCCACATGATGGAATTACATAGGCCGCAGAGTACAATAAGCCACAAAGCAGTTTCGCCCTGTGTGAAAATTGAAGCCGTTACTAGGACTGCGCCCATGGCGCATACTCCAACCAACATAGGCCGGTCCGGGTAACGCCGCAGTAAGGGGATACCGACAATACGACCCACCATCAGGCCAAACCAATACGAAGCGGCCATTACGGCTCCTACGGCTGCCGTAAAACCGTGGGCGGTGTCAATAGGCAATGGTTTCTGACCAATTAGAAAGCGGCCGTAGTCAGTGATAGCATTAAGCTTCTGCACGAGCACCTGAGTGAAAGGGCTGAGTTGCGCAATATTCTGCGACTGCCCATAGCGAATCATAAAGTCGCCAAGGCCTACTTCGACCCCTACATAAACGAAGATGGCCCCAACCCCTAGCACCAAGTGGCGGAAATCTAGCGCAGAGTGCCGGCCGGCTAGTAGCGCCGCATCGGCTTGGTCGGTTTCTTCATCGACTGGAATGCTTTCCAGCTTGGGCAGGCGCACTACGAAGAAGAGCAACGCCAGCGCAGTCAGAAAGCAAGCTAAACCAACATAAGGCATCCGAACCAAATCAGCTTCCTGCGCCAGCCGTTGGCTAATGGGTAAGGCAGCTAACTGTTTTTTCAGCAGCTCGGTGCTGCCAAACAGCAACAGCCCCCCTACCAGTGGCGAGAGGGTACCGCCAAGCCCATTGGCCACGCCCACGATGCTGATGCGACTAGCGGCTTGCCGGGCTGGTCCCAGCACCGACACATAAGGGTTGGCGGCTACTTGCAGCAGCGTAATACCCGCACCTAGTAAACTCAATCCACCCAGAAACAGGCTGAAGGCGCGCGTTTCAGCCGCTGGCACAAATAGCAAGGCTCCGCTGGCCATTACCAGCAACCCCACTACAATGCCGCGCTGGTAACCAATGCGGTTAAGAGCCCACCCCGCAGGTAGCGACATGAGAAAGTACGCGGCGAAAAATGCGAAGGGAATGAGCGAGGATTGAAAATCACTGAGTTGGCATACATCTTTAAGGTACGGCATCAGAACGCCGTTGAAGTTGGTGACGGCGCCGAACAGAAAGAACAGCGTCGTCATCAGCACCATGGGCCCGGCGTAGGAGCGGGTGGGCGCCGTAGTAGCAGTGGAAGGAGTGGTAATAGGTGCGGTGGCCATACAGGGAGTTTTTGGGATGCTAAAGGTAGAAATAAGTGGCACTCCGTCTTCGCTACCCGACCTTTGTAGTTATGCACCTTACCGCCACCACCCAGTTCGGCCTGGAAGAATTGCTCGCCGACGAGCTCTACAGCCTCGGGGCTGACATCACGCACATTGGTTCGCGCGCCGTTGAGTTCATTGGCGACCAGCGCCTGCTCTACGAAGTGGCCCTGTGGAGCCGCCTCTCCATGCGCCTGCTACGCCCGTTCGCGGCCTTCTACGCCGCCGATGAAAAGGCCTTATACCGTGAGGTGAGCCGCATCGACTGGCAGGACTTCATCGGCCCTGGCCAAACCTTCGCCATCACCTCGGTGGTCAACCGCTCCACGTTCGAGCACTCGCTCTTCGTGGCCCAACTTACCAAAGATGCCATCGTGGACCAGTTCCGTGAGCGCACCGGCGAGCGGCCCAGCGTGGACACCCGCACCCCCGATATCCGTCTGCACCTGCGCATGTCGGAAAACGAAGTCATACTCAGCCTCGACGCGGCCGGCGACTCCCTGCACCGCCGCGGCTACCGCCAGCACACCAACGAAGCGCCGCTCAACGAAGTGCTGGCCGCTGGCCTGGTCATGCTCTCCGGTTGGGACGGCAAAAAGCCGCTCATCGACCCCATGTGCGGCTCAGGTACCATCCTCACCGAGGCAGGCCTACTAGCTCAGCGCATTGCCCCTGGCCTGTTTCACCAAGGCAAGTTCGGCTTCGAAAACTGGTACGACTTCGAGCCTGAGCTCTGGAATCAGGTGCGCGAAGAAGCCAAAGGCCAGCGCCTGGAAGAACCTCAGGCTTACATCGCCGGCTCCGACCTCGACCCCAAAGTCATCGACATGGCAGCAGCCAACATCACCGCCGCGGGCCTAGAGGACTTCATCCGCCTCTCGGTGCGTGACGTGAAAGACGCTGTGGCCCCGGCCAAGGAGGAGCCTGGCATCGTCATCACCAACCCGCCTTATGGCGAGCGAATAGGGGAGGAGGCAGAGATGACCGCGCTTTACAAGACCATTGGCGACTCGCTGAAGTCTAACTTTCAGGGGTACGATGCCTTTGTGTTTACCGGAAATCTGGAGGCGGCGAAGAGCATTGGGCTAAAGGCGGCTCGGCGGACGCCGCTGTTTAACGGGCCGATTGACTGCCGGCTGTTGAAGTATGAGCTGTATCGGGGGAGCCGGCGGGCGCCATCACCTCATCCCCCGGCCCCCTCTCCCGCGGAGAGGGGGAGCCACGGCGGCGCAGTAGAAGAGGGTGGAGAATAACAACGCAGGAATAAAAATAAAAAAGTCGTCAGGCTCCCCCTCTCCGCGGTAGAGGGGGCCGGGGGGGGGAGGTGAGCCAGTCGCGCCGCATTATTTACCCCCATGGAAACCCCATCCGGCCCCGAAGACATCGCCAGCTTTGTTTTCACCACGCAAGTACGTCCATGGCGCAAGCAGCTGAAAGAATATGCACGCCAAAACCGGCGTCAGCCCACGGACGCCGAGGCTCAATTGTGGCAAGCATTACGCGGTTCGAAGCTAGGCGCTAAGTTCCGCCGCCAGCACGCCATTGGCTTTTTTATTGTCGATTTTATCTGCGTTGCCGCCAACCTTACCATAGAGCTTGACGGCGAAATACACGCCACTCCCGAGCAGGCCGAATACGACGCCGGCCGTACCTTCACACTAACGGAATTAGGATACCGCGAACTGCGTTTCACCAACGAACAAGTGCTAACTAGCTTGGACGAAGTCCTTGCTGCCATCACCGAAATTCTACAAGACATAATACTCCCCAACGAGTCATCTGGCTCCCCCTCTCCGAGGGAGAGGGGGCCGGGGTGAGGTTACCCAGAATACCATGCCTACAACCCTTGCTGCCGCCAAACCCGACCTGCTGCCCGCTGCCCGCCAGGCCCTGAAACGGTATTATGGCTACGACAACTTCCGCCCCATGCAGGGCGAAATCATCCAGCATATCCTGGCCGGCAACGATACCGTGGTGCTCATGCCGACCGGTGGCGGCAAGTCGGTCTGCTTCCAGATTCCGGCGGTAGTGTCGGAGGGTACCTGCATTGTGGTTTCGCCACTCATCGCCCTGATGAAGGACCAAGTGGAGGCGCTGAAGGCGAACGGCATTGCAGCCGCCTACATCAATAGCAGTGTGGGCCAGAGCGAGGCGAATGACATTGCCCGGGCAGCTGTGGGTGGCTACCTCAAGCTGCTCTACGTTTCGCCGGAAAAGCTGCTTTCTGAAGGGTTTTTGCAGTTTTTGAACCGGGTCAACATCAGCCTTTTCGCCATCGACGAGGCGCACTGTATTTCGAGCTGGGGCCACGATTTCCGGCCCGAATACACCCAGTTGGGCGCCTTGCGGACGCACTTTCCCAACACGCCCATTATTGCCCTCACGGCCACGGCCGACCGCCTCACGCAGCGAGACATCAAAACCCAGCTCAATTTGCACGAGCCCAAGGTGTTCCTGTCCAGCTTCGACCGGCCGAACATCAACATGCTGGTGCGCCCCGGCCAGGACCGGGTGGGCTCGGTGCTCGACTACATCACCCGCCATCCGCAGAACCCCGGTATCATCTACTGCCTTTCTCGCAAAACCTGCGAGACCATTTCCCAGAAGCTGCAGGCAAAGGGCATCAAGGCTGCGCACTACCACGCCGGCCTTACGCCCTTGCAGCGCGGCAAAGCCCAGGAAGCCTTTTTGCAAGATGATATTCAAGTAATTGTGGCTACCATCGCCTTCGGCATGGGCATCGACAAAAGCAACGTGCGTTGGGTGATGCACTACAACCTGCCTAAAAACATCGAGGGCTACTACCAGGAAATCGGCCGCGCCGGGCGCGATGGTGCGCCCTCCACAGCTATCCTGTTCTACAGCTTTGCCGACGTGATGCAGATGCGCGAGATGGTAACCAAAGACGTGCCCGCGCGCCAAGCCCAGCTCAACACCGCCAAGCTTGAGCGCATGCAGCAGTTTGCGGAAGCCGCTTCCTGCCGCCGCAAAATTCTGCTCAACTACTTCTCCGAAACCCTGGGCGACGACTGCGGCAACTGCGACATCTGCCGCAACCCACCCACTACCTTCGACGGCACCCTAATTGCCCAAAAAGCCCTTTCGGCTGTGTTCCGCAGCCGCGAGCGGGTGGCCATCAACCTGCTTATCGACATCCTGCGCGGCATGCGCAACCAGGCCGTGCTGCAAGGCGGCTACGACCAAATAAAGACCTACGGCGCGGGCCGCGACCTGCCTTACCTCGACTGGTACAGCTACATCCACCAGATGCTGAACGACGGCCTGTTCTACATCGCCTACGAGGAAGGCTACGCCCTGAAAATCACCGAGCGCGGCCACCAGGTGCTGAAAGGCCAGCTGACTTTGCCGCTCAAGAAATTCCAGCCTTCGGAGAAAGCCGAGAAGCCCACCCGCGCTAGCAAAAAAGCCGCCTCCACCACGGCCACCATCGGCACGCCCGAGGCCCAACTGTTCGACAAGCTGCGTAAGCTCCGCAAACAGATTGCCGACGAGCAAGGCGTGCCGCCCTATGTGGTGTTCTCCGATGCCACGCTGCAGGAAATGGCCGCCGAGCGCCCCGTGAGTCGCGTGGGCATGCTGGGCATCTCGGGTGTGGGCATGAAGAAGTTCGAGACCTACGGCGAGTCCTTCATCAAGCTGATTCTGGAGCACGGCGGCGCCAACGCCACGCCCTCTGATTCCGACAACGTGTTCGTCCCGCCGCCACGCCCCCGCACCCCCGTGGGCGAGCAGCCTGTGAGCGACTCGGAGGATGCTACCATCCAGTTTCACCAAATGGGCCTCACGCCCGAGGATATTTCCGAGCGCCGCGGCCTAGCCCTTAGTACCGTGAAAACGCACCTCTTCAACGCCTACGCCAAGGGCCGCGAGCTGCGTATCCACGACTTTGTGAGTGACGCAGAACTGGCCGAAATCTTCACCGCCCGCGCCCAGCTTGGCGGCGACCCCACGCTGCGCGACCTGTTCGACCACCTGCGCGAGAAGTACGACTACTTCCAACTGCGTATGGCGGCGCTGTACCACAAGCGCTTGCGGGGACAGTAAGCATTGACTGGGTTGAATCTCAAGCCGCTTTGGATACCCTGGAAACGGCCTGACCCCCGCACAAGTACTCCGCGAACTTCTGCGTTACTCTCCGCGCACCTCAGCGAGAAAATATGCCCCGACGTCTGCTCCTCGCCCTCGCGGCTATACTCATCGCTGCCTTCGCGGGGCTGATGCTCACCAAAACGCTGCCTTACTACACCTTTGAGAAGGGTGTTCACTTTCTCACTACCAAGAGCGACGAAACCAACGACAACCCCGTTTTCCGGTTGGGGTTCTACGTGCACATCACCACCAGCCTTGTGGTGCTGGTGCTGGGGCTGCTCCAGTTTCTGCCGGTGCTGGCGCGGCGCGGGCCGGGGCTGCATCGGCAGCTAGGCAAGGGCTATATCATCGGGGTTTTGGCGCTGGCGGCTCCTTCGGGCCTCATTCTGGCCCGCTTTGCCAATGGCGGGCTGGCGGCGCAGGTCGGCTTCTCCTTGCAATGCCTGGTGTGGTGGCTCTGCACTTGGAAGGCCTACCAGGCGGCCCGCCAGCGGCAGTGGAGCCTGCACGTGGAATGGATGCTGCGCTCCTTTGCCGTGACCTTGGCTGCGTTGGCCCTGCGGGGCGAAAGCTATGTGATGTACTATGTGTTCGAAACCAAGCCCATTGAAACGTATTTGACCGTAACGTGGCTCTCGTGGGTCGGCAACCTGATTCTGGTGGAATTGATGATTGAGATAGGGTTAGGGCGGTATTTTCTGCGTGAGTTTATGCCGGAATTGCGGGGTAAATTGGCAGCATGAAAAAGTGGGTCTATCTATATTTATTGGCCTTGCTGGCCTTGGCGTGTCAGCAACAAAAACCAGTTGCAAATGCTTTGAAGGACGCCGAAGTGCGCACCACAACGGCAGACTCGATAAAGACGGGGACCGTTTCGACGGTATCTTCTGTAGCTGCCGATTCGCTGATGCCCGCAACACGGACCCTGTTGCAGCAATACGACTTAGCTCCGCTCTGGAAGGGCTACGCACAACAAGGCCGTGCAACCCAACCAATGGAAGGGTTTTACGGCCCGCCACACTATCGCATCTCATTTTACTTTAGCAAAGTAGAGCGCGACCCGGCTCAGCCAAACGTCTTCCACGTCATGGGGCTCGACCGATATAAAAAAGTCATCACGCCTTTTAGCGGTACCATTACGGTGCACTCGCTCCGGCCCTTCAGCAAGGAAATGTTTATTGATGCCGAGCCGGCCGACTCGGTTGCGCCGGCTTACACGGCTGTTGCGCGGTTTGTGCTCAAGGAAGACCCCAGCACCAAAGGCGCCGGCAATTACAGCGGGCAAGCCTTGCTTGATTTCTACATCGATGGCCAGCAACACCTTAAACTGGCCGTCAGTCATCCCATGGCCAGCGAACACAACCCAACCGGTGGTGCTGGACTCATTTTCAAGGGATACCACATTAGTAACCAGACAGGCCAGCGCAAGTCAGTAGCATTTTCTGCCGACTATAGCGTGGTGGTGCCCCAGACTTTGGCCAAACTGGGCATCGGTGACCGAAGCGAAGGAGTAAATCCTAACCTGGCCAAACTGGGCTGGAACGAAGCCTGGGAAAACGACGAATGGTGGGCTAAGTCGCCTAAGCCCTCTTTGAATCTCTAGGTCTGGTCAATCCCTCGTTCCTCAACCCTCTAGCATGAAAACAGCGCTTTCCTTTTGCTATATGCCATGCAGGGTTGGAACAGCTATTGGGAGAACGAGGAATGGTGGGCTGGCTCGAAGCGCTTGGTCCCGCCTCAGATGCCACACGTACCGGTTGGCATGGCAGCAGAGCCAACTGTTGTGGCCGATAGCGTCATATTGCCGTGAAAAATCACCCACTGCCACGCTTCGTAATCATGTACGGTGAGACGTTAAATCAACCCTGAATAGGCTGGCGTAGGCTGGAAAACAGTGCCGAAAACAAAGAAAGTTGGCTTAATAAATTTGTAGCTTAACGCTAAAGTGGTGGGCAGAAAATTATTAGCTAAGTGAATTAGTAACTTTGCGCTTGCGTTGCTAACTTCACCAGCCGAATCTGCGTTGAAACCAACGCCATTCCCGGCTGCTGCCTCCCCGATGATTAATACTAACCTCAAGTTTTGCCGGCGCGAGCTCGCCCTCACGCAGGCCCAGATGGCCGATAAGCTCGGCATCAAGCGCTCCTTGGTGGGAGCCTACGAAGAAGGCCGCGCCGAGCCCCGCCTCGCTACCCTTGTCAACATGGCCCGCTTGTTCGGCATCACGCTCGACCAACTCGTGACCACTGACTTTAGCAAGCGCAAGAACGCCAAAGCCATCGGCGCCATGCGCGCCCAGGAGCCCGCCGCTGCCGGCACCGATACCGACGACGATACCGACCCGCCCACGACGCCCGCTGGCGGCAAGCTCCGCATCTTGGCCCTTACCGTGGACAAGGACCAAAACGAAAACATTGAGCTGGTGCCCCAAAAAGCCGCGGCTGGCTACCTCAACGGCTACGCCGACCCCGAGTACCTGGAAGTGCTGCCCAAGTTCCGGCTGCCCATGCTCTCGCAAACCGGCACCTACCGCGCCTTCGAAATTGCCGGCGACTCCATGCTGCCCATTGCCAGCGGCACGGTCATCGTGGGCCGCTACGTCGAGGATTGGGCCACCATCAAGGACGGCACGCCGTGCATCGTGGTGAGCAGCAAGGAGGGCATCGTGTTCAAGCGCGTCTTTAATAAGCTACGCTCGGGTGCCATGTTTGTCCTGCACTCCGACAACCCCAGCTTCTCGCCTTATGACATTAACGTCGACGATGTGGTGGAAATCTGGGAAGCCAAGAGCTATATCAGTAGCACCTTCCCCATTGCCGAGCTCTCGCTGGAGCGCGTGGCCAGCCTCGTGCTCGACCTGCAGCAGCAGGTGGCGCAACTGAAAAAGGCGTAGAGAAACAAGGACGTAATGCCATGCTGTCCTGCTTATAGGGCATCCTGAAGAAGGCAAACAGCGATAACTGCATAATAGCATAGAGCCCAACTTCCTCAGTTTTGCAAGCCCTTCCGTATCCACGGGAGGGCTTTGCTATTTGGGGCCTTTAACTAAGGCGCACGGAACCGCGTATGCGAAGCACGACCACTCTCTTGTTTCAGCTCTATGCTTAAATACATCTCCGCCGCCGACCGCCATCATGCTGCTCCTGCCGCCTGGCTGAGCAGCTACTTCTTGTTTTCGTTCGCCGATTACTTTGACAGCGACAACATGCATTTTGGCCCGTTGCGGGTCTTCAACGACGACAACGTGGCGCCCCAGTCCGGCTTTCCGCAGCACCCGCATTCGGAAATGGAAATTGTAACGCTAGTGCTCGAAGGCGAAGTGACCCACCAGGACACGATGGGCAACAAAACGACCATCAAAGAAGGGGAGGTGCAGCGCATGACGGCCGGCACCGGCATGGCCCACTCCGAGTTCAACCGGCAGGATAAACCTTTGCACTTGTACCAGCTCTGGTTTATACCTGGTCAGAAAGGCTTGGCCCCCAGCTACGAGCAAAAAGA
Source organism: Hymenobacter sp. B1770 (assembly GCF_049896385.1). Classification (NCBI taxonomy): domain Bacteria; kingdom Pseudomonadati; phylum Bacteroidota; class Cytophagia; order Cytophagales; family Hymenobacteraceae; genus Hymenobacter; species Hymenobacter sp. B1770. The sequence goes on along the minus strand of NZ_JAFCUF010000014.1, from coordinate 45,132 downwards.
CCTGGGCTTTACCAGCGGCAACAAAAACGAGTTGGTGCCGCTCGTGACCGGCCAGAAAGTGCTGGAAGACGTAGTATACATGAACTCCAACAGCACGGTTTACTGGTCGAACCTGAACGAGGACAATGAAATATCGTTCAAGACCTTTCCCATCCGTCTCACCTTCATCTACGTGAAAGAAGGAGTCATTTTCGTGAACGGAACCGAACTTGGCCCCAACGACCAAGCCCGTATGACCAATGACGACGTGGTGCACATCCGCGCCACCAAGGATTCGCAATTCATCCTGATTGACTTGCCCGCTTCAGAAGCCAACTACTAGGGCGGTTCCCAGGTCCGGAAATGGGCAGGTAGTAACGCGAACTACAAAGTTCGCGCTAATACCTGCCCTCTTGAAAGCGGCTGCCATAAGCCGAAAGCCCCGACTCTGCTCAGAGCCGGGGCTTTTGTACGCTAGGGGCGGCTACTGCGAACAGGCCGTTTCCGCTAGGTGAATGGTGTGCGGTGCCCGCAGCTTTCACTTTAGCCACCCCTGCGAATTAGAAATTATAAGAAGCACCCGCCGAGTAACCCGTCGACTTGCCAATGTTGCGGCCGAACACGTAGGTGCTCACCCCAAATACCACCCCAATGCCATTGGCCAGGGGCCGATAGATGCTGCCGCCCAGGCGAACGAAGTTGACGCGAGTGGCCGGGAAAAAACCGTTGAATCCTTCCTGCGAAATGTCGGTGCCGCCGTTGGATTCCTGAAAGGAAGCGAAGCCTTCGAGGTAGGTTTTGGGACCGGCGTAACCAAGCTTGGCTTCGCCTACCAGGGCATGGGGCACTTGGCCCGTGCGCAGGCTGTAGCCCACTTGGCCGGTGGCGAACACGCCGGAGCTGGTTTTGAGGTGAGCCACGCCCGAGGCGGTGTACTTGGTGGCGCGGTTGCCAATGGCAATGATGTAGCCGTAGCCGGTATTGGTCTGGTAGTCGCTGACCGGGGTACTAAAGCTGGCCACCCCCAGCAAGTCGAGGATGCTCGTGCCAATCTCGCGGGTGTAAGTCTTGAACTTGAGCAGCGCCGTGAGGTCCTGCAAGCCTTGGCGGACGTTGGTGTAGCCCTGGGTAGAGTAGAGGGCGTTCAGGTCGCTGATAACCGTGCCTGCCGCTTTGCCCTTCGACTGAATGTAGGGCAGGCTGACCACGGCGTCAATCTTGTCGCTGAGGCCATAGGTGCCGTAGAGGTTCAGCGAGTTCACGCGCACCTCCTGGAAGATGGGCACGCCGTCAATCTTATCGGGGGCGAGGTATACCGACTCGTAGCTCTCGGTGGTGCCCGACACCACCACCGAGCCGTGGCCTTTGCCCGCCATGAAGCCGCTTACCAAACTCTGCGCTTGTGCGGCAGAAGTCATGCCGACGATAAATAAAGTGCTTAAAACTGCCGAGGAAAAGTTTCGCATAAATAGGGAATAGAGAAAACCAAAGGGCCTTATAAAAACCTGTTTGCCAAGTAGCATCCGCGCTTCCTATAATGTGGCCACGATGCAATTTACGGTGAGGTTTGGCCCTTCGGATTTACCTTAGCGAAATCCAAGTGGCTGCCAAATTCGTTTGTTTTCAGTGATTTGAGATGAATACACTGATAGTCTCGACAAAGCCAAGTTTTTACACGATGAAAAAAAATTACATATTGACAGCTGCTGTAGCGTTCAGCTTACTAGTAGCTGGTGGATGTGCCAAAAACACCGAAGTCGACCCGTCCATCACCAACCTGGCGGTGTCGAATCCCGATTTTCAAACCTTAGAGGATGCAGCCTTGCGCGGAGACGTTGCCATTCTGCTGGGCAACAGAAATTTCGGCGACCCCGAGGGCAAGTTCACCGTGTTTGCGCCTACCAACGCGGCCTTCGCCCGGCTGGGATTAAACTCGGCCCAAGACCTGACGGCGCTGACGCAGCCTTTCCTGCGCAGCACGCTGTTCTACCACGTGTTCAGCGGTACGCTGCCTGGCTTGGCCCTCATGCCCAATAGCACATCGCCCTCCGCAATGGGGTCGCAGCGGCGCATCATCCGGCGGGCTGATAACAGCTTGTATGTGAACGGTTCCAAAATTATGGATACGGACGTACGTGCCTCCAATGGCCTGATTCACTCCATTGATAAGGTGCTGCTGGCTACCGGTGCCGACGTGTTGAATTCGGCGCTGGCCTTGCAAAAAGGCGACGTTTTTGTGCAGCCTGAGTTGACCTTTCTGGTCGAAGCCGTGCTGTACACCAACCTGGCTGGGGCCCTCACGGGCTCGCCGGGTAGCGCGCCACTTACTGTGTTTGCGCCTACCGACCAAGCCTTTAGAGAGCTGGGCGTAATTCTGAAAGAGCCCCTCAACCAACCGAGCGACATCCGCAAGCTGCCCATAGCCACGGTGCGCGCAGTGCTACTCAACCACGTAGTGGGCGGAGCGCAGGGCGGCAAGTTCACCAGCGAGCTTCCGGAGAATGCGGTTGTGGCTTCGGCCGGGGGGGCGCCGGTCACTATGGGTGCATTCGCCAACGGCGTTCTTACGGTGCGGGGCAGCGGCAATAGCGCCAACGTGGCCAATATGGTTATTCCCGACGTGCAGTGCACCAACGGCGTAGTGCACGTTATCGACCGGGTGATACTGCCTTAGGCTCTTCGTTATTATCGTATTCAGTAAAAGCATAAAACCTCGCCCAAGTGGGTGGCGGGGTTTTATATCCGATTTCAGCTATGTTAAAGATGATGCCCCGTAGTATGGGGATTGGCGTTTTGGTTGGGTGGCTGCTGCCGGCATTGGTGTGGGCACAAGCCAGCTTTCCGCCAGTGCCAGAGCTCGCAGGTGTTTGGAGAGGGCCTCTGGCTATTCCCGGGGGCAGTTTGCCGCTTCAACTTACCATCACGCAGGCCGGCGCCAACAAGCCAGCTGCCACTCTGGACCTGCCCGCCAAGCGCATTACCCGCACTCCGGTCTCGGTAACGTTTCGGGGCGATACCCTGGTTTTTTATGCTGCCACGGTCGATTTGCGGTATGCGTGCGTACGCAGTGCCAACGGGCAGCAGCTGCGCGGCATCTGGGTACAACCTGGCTTGCGGGTGCCCCTCGTCCTCAGCCGACAGGAGGAGGGCAGCGCGTCGGTGGTGGCTAGCGGTGCCGCGGCCCCGGTGGCCACCACCTACCACACCGAGCAAGTAACCCTCAGCAGCCAGCCCGGCAACGTGCAACTGGCCGGAACCCTCAGCATTCCCGATGGCCCGGGGCCATTTCCAGCCGCCGTGCTGCTCTCTGACTTTGGCGACCACGACCGGGACGCCCGCCAGGGGAATTACCGTTTTTTTGCCGCAATGGCTACTGCAATGGCTCGCCAGGGCATTGCCGTGCTGCGCCTCGACGACCGGGGCGTGGGGCAGTCCTCGGGCGACGGTAGCCAGGTTAGGGACCTCGACCGCGTGCACGATGCCCAGGCTGGCCTTAGCTACCTGCGCCTGCGTCCCACCATCGACCCCGCAGTTACGGGCCTCATTGGCCATGGCGAAGGGGGCAACATAGCGCTGCTGGCGGCCGCTCAGCCAGTGCAACCCGGTTTCGTGGTGACCCTGGCAGCCGCCGGAGTCGAAGGGCTAGAGGTGCTGGCCAACCAGGCCGAGCCCATCACTAGCCCCGCCGACACAACCCAGGCCGGAGCTGTCCGGCGCCAGGCGTGGGCCGATGTGCTAAGCAAGGCCGCCCAGCTGCGAAGCAGTGGCTCCAACGCCGCCCAGGTAGAAACCTACGTGTCGCAGCAGCGGCTGAAAATGAAGTCCGAAGACCGCAAGCAGGCCGAAGCAACCCGCAAATTCCGACGGAGCATGTTCGAAATAGTGCATCAAACCATCAACAACGACCAAGCTCAGGCCATTGTAGTGAACATGCTCCGCCAGCGCTACCCTAACCAAGACCCTGCCCTGACCCGTCGGCGCGCCATGGACCTTACCACGCCCAAGTACCGGTCATTCCTCGCCTTTGACCCGCAGCCCAGCCTAACCGACGTGAAGTGCCCGGTGCTGTTGCTGCACGGCACCGATGATGCCGAGGTGAACGCCGCCAGCAACTTAACCAGCCTCGAAAAAGGGCTTAAAGCCAACAAGCGCGTAACATCGCGCCGGCTGGTGGGAGTCAACCATTGGTTTCAGACGCCCGCCGCGGAGCTTATCCCGAATCCGGATGGCACGGTCGACTCGGTTATTTCCATGCCGATGTTGGATACCGTGCGGGATTGGGTGCAGTTGCAGGCCGGAAGGTGATTTGACCCGGTAACCAACATAGCGCCTTAACAACAAGCCGGATACCCAAACAAAAGCGTCATGCAGTTTCCTGCATGACGCTTTTGTTTATTCCTGTAACCATATGCTTGGCAGCATCGTGAGAAAAATGCACCTCTGTCTGGCTGTGGCTACATCGTGTATTTCCGGCCTTTGTTTTGGGCCTTCAAATAGGTCATCAGCGGCTGAAAATAGTCAACCATGGCGCGGGCCGAGAGGTCCTCACCGGTTTTCTCTTTCAGCACCACGCGCCAGTCGCGGCTGGAGCCGGGGCGCATGATGTCGCGCAGAAAGTCGCCCACTTCCTGGCTGCCGTAGTAGTTGGTGGCACGCGGGTCCTGCTTCAGAATGTTCTTGGCAATGTGGTCGTGCAGCTGAAACAGGATGACGTAGCTCAGGGCGTAGTCGTAGTACTGTGCGGGGTCGTCGTTGATGTGGGTTTTGGTAGCGGGGTCGAGGTAGTTTTCGCCCCGGTTGGTGGGCGGCACTATGCCCTGGTACTGCTTGCTGAGCGCCCACCACTTGGCATTGAGCTGGTCGGCGGGCAGTTTTTCGGCGTAAAAGGCGTTTTCCCACTCGCTCATCACGCCCGAAGCAAAGGGGATGAACACCACGTAGCTCAGGGCCTCTTTCAGCAGCTGCTGGGTTTGGTCGGTCTTGGTTTTGGGGTCAATGAGGCCCAGGCCGGCCAGGAAGGGCTTTTGCTTAGCGGCCAGGCCCATCATCGAGCCAATGGCTTCGTGGTAGGCGCGGTTGGCGCCCTGGCGCAGCAGCGGCGGCACCTCGGGGTTGGAGTAGGTCTGGTAGTAGAAAATGTGGCCCAGTTCGTGGTGCGAGGTTTCATACCACTCGGTGTTGGCCTCCACGCTCATCAGGCTGCGGAGGTCGTTGCCCAGGTCCATGTGCCAGGCCGAGGCGTGGTTATTCTTCTTGTAGGTGGCGTCCTTGGGCAGGGGATACAGGCTGCTTTTGGTGTAGAACGACTCGGGCAGGGCCGGAAAGCCCAGGCTTTGGTAGAACCGCTCGCCCTGCTTCACCTGCCACTCGGCACCTTTTTTGGCCAGCGTGGCGTCCAGGTTCAGGCCTTTCACGTCGACCATCGAGCCCCAATCCTGGCCCCAACGGTTGGGCAGCCAGTGGGCCGGGAGGTAGTCGGGCACCTGCTTCACCTTGTATTTCTTAGCCAGCTCGTAGCGGGCATAAGTGTGCAGCTCGCGGTAAAGCGGCCGCAGCTCGGTGTTGATTTTGCGCACCAAGGCCATCATTTCGTCCCGGGTCAGGCCGTAGTCGCTGGCCTGGTAGGTGAAATAGTCGGGGTAGCCGAGGGCCTGCACGGTTTCGTTGCGTAGGTCGCGCAGGTTCAGCAGGCCTTCTTTCAGGGTGGGGCCGATGGCTTTGCTGGTTTCCCACACGGCCTGGCGTTTCTGCGGGTTGGTTTCCTTGCGCAGCAGCTCGTCGAGGTCGTTGGTGGTAATGGACTTGCCGGCGTACTTGTAGTCGAAACCGTAGAGCTTCTCGGTCTGAGCAGCTTCGGCGGCGATGCGGCGCTTTACCACCTCGGCCACCGTTTGGGGGTTGTTGGCGGCGTTGTAGAGCGCGGTTTCCAGCTGCTTGGTCTGAAGCTCGGTGAGGTCTGCTTTGTGCTCGAGCAGCTCACGCAACTTTTGAATATTTTCGGCGCTGCCCGTGAAGGCGGCCATGCGCTGGTTGGCGCGGGTGGTAGCGCCGCTGTTGGCCGTATCGCCGGGCACAATGCGGGTGTTGGAGCGCCACTCCGCTTCGCTCGAGGCGGTGTAGAGGCGCACGTACTCGGCGTTGTAGCCTGCGAGGAACTGCTCGGCCTGGGCGCGGTAGTCAGGTGGGGTAGCTTCCGCTTCCTGTTTCGTCTGTAAAGGTGTTTCTGGATTATTCTTATTGTGGACGGTCGCGGTGGGCGCGCAAGCGGCCAGCGAGGCAGCCGCCAGAATGGAGAGCAAGGGTGTTTTCATAAAGCAAGATTACTGAATTTCGACCTCACGAAAAAAGAACGTCATGCTGAGCTTGTCAAAGCATCTCTACCACGAGAGTAATTAATTCCTTGCGCGGTAGAGATGCTTCGACAAGCTCAGCATGACGTTCTCTATATTCTACGCCGCCTGGGCCTGACCCAAATGGCACTCCTTGTACTTCTTGCCGCTGCCGCAGGGGCAAGGGTCGTTGCGGCCCAGCTTGCGGCGGCTGCGCAGGGTCTTCAGCCACTCGCGCGGGTCGGTGGCAAAACGCAGGAAACGCTTTTTGGGATTCTGGCGAAAGGCCCGGCCCAGCAGCTCATACAGCTCGGGGTGGTTTTCCTGCAGCTTCTCGGGTTTCTCGAAGAAATACTCCGTCACCACTGCAAAAAATTCGGCTTCGTTGGTGGCGGCATAAGGGTTTATTTCCGACTTGCCGGCTTCAATGGCCGCGATTTCGCGCTTCATCACGGCGGCCCAGGGCTCTAGCAACTCGGGGGGCAGCGCGGCTTTGGGAACGCCGTCAATCACGCCGTCGGCCTCGTCCAGCATGTGCGCAAACTCGTGAATGCCCACGTTTTGGCGGTCGAGTCCATCTTTAAAGCCTTGCTCTAGCGAGGCCTTGGACAGGCGCATGTAGTGCTGGTTCTGGAAGCCCTGTACCGAGCCGAGGAGGGTGCCTTGCAGCGGTTTTACTTCCTTGCTGGGGTCATCCTTTAGCTTCCAGGCATCGGGCACGATTAGGACTTCGCCCAGGTTGGTGTATTCCCAATCGGGAAAGCCAAACACCGGAATCAGGGCCGAGGAGGCAACGAGCAGGCGCGTGGTGTCGTCTACCTCGGTTTGCACGCCGGTAATGCGCGTGCCGGCCAAAAACACCTGCACCTGCTTCTCAAATCGAACCTTCTCTTTCTTTGTGAGCGAAAGGTAGAAGGCTACCCGCTCGGAAAGGATTTGCCGCCAGGCAACCGGAAATTCTTCGGCAATGGCCGCGGTGCGTTGGCGGGCGTCGGCAGTGGCATAGCGATAGAAAACGTAGATAATGGCGACCAGCGCGGCCAGGCTAAGGATATAGGGCATGGCCCGTTTAAACGCGTCCGGCAAACGCGAGGTTGGCTGCTTTAGACGACTTTGCTTACTTTTTTTGAGGCAATTCGTCGCGATTGCGACTTAGGCGATAAGCTGTACTGACCCTTACTACACTGGATGTCCCGAAAAAGGTACTGCTTATGTTTCCTTCCTTATCGCGGGAGCGGTATAATTGGCCATCTAGGCTAAGAGTGAAGCGGCTGCTGCGCCAGCCCACTGCTAAGTTGGGAAGCCATGTGGGCTCCGCAAAAACCAAGTCTTCTACATAGGGGGCTATTTTCGGGCCAGATGTAGTGGCGTACCTAAGTCGCCATATAGAATTCAATTCCAAACCCAATCCCAGTAGCAATTGCTGGTCGCGTGGGAGCGGGAGGAAAAACCGAGCGCCTAAGCGGGCAGTACTGAGCATGCCTTGGTAGTCGAAGTAGCTTAGTGGAGAATTGCCCCCGTACCCCGAAGTAATATCATAGGCAACGCCCGTGTTGCGAAAAGAGCTCAGGCTCAACTCACCATATACTGCAGACGTGCGACCGGGTAATAGCATTTCGCCGTAGAAGCCGCCAAAAGGCCGCACACGGCAGTCGGTGCAGTCGGTATTTAATGCTCTTGCCGGGCTTTGAATATTGTTGTAGCGCACGCCGGCCAACACTCCGCCCTGTATTGAGGTGGTGGGTTGGCTCAAAGCTGCTTCCACCAAGCGGCTGCGGCCGGCTTCCCGTGTAGAGCTGCAATTCTGGTTGTAAGCCTGTACCACGCCCACCAGCGCTTCGGGAGTAAAGGGCGCCGCGAGGGCTGCCGTGCTGGCCGCCGCACATTCTGAGAAATAAAGAGCCAATTGGCTATGATAATTGTTGCCATCGGCAATCTCATTTGCTCCACGGGCATTAAGCCGCAGGTATTTGCGCTCGCACAAGTCCAACACTGGCTGGCCGGGGCCGCGCAATAAGTAGTGAACAGACCCACGCGTAGCCACACGAAACAAGCTGACAGGGCCTTCCAGCAATACTTCTGCCAGCACAGAATCGGTGTGGATGTTCACAATGTTGCTCGTTGGCAACCTGTCCAATCGAGTATTTGCGGCATGGTCAATGGGCAGGATTTCGTACCGGAAATAGCGGCCTTTGTTGAACACTACAGCCTGTAGCTGCCTTGGCTGAAAGAGCTGGCTAGCGCCTTGCGCCGAAGCCCGGAAGCGAATAAAGGGGGGCGGCTCCTCCCAGAAACCGTTTTCAATCTCGCCGCTCAACGTGTCGCCGTTGCTGCGCACCAACAGGCCTGGTTCGTAGGCCTGCGCCAGTGCCTGAGAAGAATAAAACAAAAAAGCGAGTAGAAGTAAAAGTAAGCGTGGCTGCATAGAGGGTAGAATTCTATTGTTGAAGTAGAGGGCTATGTGACCCAAGGTCTTGGGTGGACCAGATTAGGGTTTGGTCGGTATGCGGTCTAGGTCTGGGTGAGAATTCAGGCGGTAAGCAAGGCCCAGCCGGAAAGCGTAGAGAGCACTGGTGAAATACACGCCATCAATGGTGCCTGTTAGGTGCTGGCGGCGCCAACCCAAACCAATCAGAGGTACTATTGGCGGGACATGGCTGGTCTTTTCAAAGTAGTTGGGCCTTGCTGGCGGACCAGCTGTGGTCGTGAAGGTGGACCTCACCGGTATATTGGTCTCGAGCCCAAATCCGAAAAAACACCTCTCCTCGCCCGGCGACGTAAAGAAATACCGCAAGCCCAAGCGAGCGGAACTCACCCAGGCATGAGAATCAAACGAGCTATAGACCGGTGAATAAGAATAGCGGTCGATGCCGTTGACAGAAGTGACGGTTCGGTTGTAATAGGCTACTGTAGAGCCTTGGCCACTGGAACTGTTTATGCCCAGCTCACCATACACGGCGACGGTACGGTTGGGCAGGAGCAACTCGCCGTAAGCGCCGCCATGAGGCTGCCATTGGCCTGACGGTTTTTCGCCGGCGAAACTTTGGTAGCGCCCGCCCAACAACAGGCCGTATAGAAAAGCTCTCTTTCGGCGTGGAGTGGCCTGTGCCACTAAAACGCTGCCTGGTTGCGGGATTGGGGCACAATTTTGATTGTATTCCTGCAAAATCCCAACCAATGCCCCGGCCGTGAAAGGAGCCGCTTGGACGGCCTTGCCCACGGCAGGGCAATCGCCGAAGTAGAGCTCTAATTGGGCTTTGTAGTTGTTGCCATCAGTGATTATAAACTTGCCATTTTGACCAGGGCGCAGGTACTGCCGCTCGCAAAGGTCCAGAAAAGGCTGGTCGGGACGTCGGACCAAGTAGTGAGTTGTGCTGAACTTTGCCACCCGCAGCAGCGTAGCCGGGCCTTCCACCAGCACCTCTGCCAATATTGAATCGACGTGAATATTAGGGTACAGGCCCCGGGGCAAACGCTCAAAACGGGTTTCGGCGGCGCGGTCAATCGGCAGTGCCTCGTAGCTGAATTTCCGGCCTCCCGTAAAGCTGACTACTCGGAGCTGGCGGGCCCTGAATAATTGGCTGACACTGTCGGGCGTGGCCCGGTAGCGGATAAATTTGGGCGGTTCCTGCCAGAAGCCGTTTTCAATCTCGCCCCGCAATGTGTCGCCGTTGCTGCGCACCAGCAGGCTCGGCTCATAGGCCTGCGCCAGGGTTTCAAAGGAGTAAAATAGAAGAGCGGGTAGAAGAAAAAGTAAGCGTAGATTCATAAGTATAGCTATTGGGGAAGCTAAAGTAATAGCAAATGCTCCGCTAGCTTCTGCCGCAGCAAAGCCACCAGCTGGCTATCCCCAAACTTGTACTTATCAGGAATCCGAAGTATTACAATCGGCTTGCTTCCCAGTGCATCCGCAAACCTCTCCCGCAACCGGTCGGCGTGCCGGCGCTCCATTACAAAAACTACTTCGGCCCATCCCAAATGGCCGGCCGTAACGCGCACCCGCGCGCCCGGCTCGGTGCCGGCCGAGCGCGCTTCGTAGTGCGGATGATTATCAAAGAGCCGCTCGGCCGTGAGGCTGCGCCACTTGTTTTGGCTGCAGATAAATAGCAGCTTTCGAAGGTCGGGGCCGGCTGACAGAACTACCGAATAATGGCCACTTTCACCTTTTTGCCCTTCACCTTGGCGCCCTGCATCTTCTCGAGCACCTGCTCGGCCACGGCTTCGGGCACGGCCACAAAGCTGTGGTGGTCGAACACCTCGATGCGGCCCACCGCGTCGCGCTCCAGCTCACCCACGCTCACAAAAGCCCCAACCAGGTCGCCGGCGCTGATTTTCTCGCGCTTGCCCGCCGACACGTGCAGCGTAATGGTGCTGGGCCGCGGCGCCTTGGGCGCGGCGGCCGGCAAGGCCGGGGGCCGCAGGCCCGCCCATTTCACGGCACTGGCCGAGGGCCAGTTTTGCAGCTTCTGCTGCTCGTGGGGCGTCACGATGAGGTGGGCCGTGCCCACCGCGCCGGCACGAGCCGTGCGGCCGGCGCGGTGCTGGAAGGTTTCGGCCTCGTGGGGCGGGTCGAACTGCACCACCGTGTCGAGTTCGTTCACGTCGAGGCCGCGAGCGGCCACGTCGGTGGCCACCAGCACGGTGGCCGAGCCATTGCGGAGCTTCATCATGGACTTGTCGCGCTCGGGCTGCAGCATTTTGCCGTGCAAGGCTTCGGCGGCCAGGCCGCGGCCCTTTAGGAAGCGGGTGAGCTCCTCCACCCGGTCGCGGGTGTTAGCGAACACCAGCGAGCGGCCGGCGTCAGGCTGCGTGATGATGTGAAACAGGGCCGCGGGCTTCTGGTCAGCGGCATTCACCACGTGGCCGCGCAGCACCAGGCTCTCCGGCAGGGTGGTGGCGTTAGACCCGCCCACGTTCATCACCCGGGGGCGGGTAAGGTACTCGCGCACCAGCGTCAGCACTTTGTCGGGCATGGTGGCCGAGAACAGCAGCGTCTGCCGGCGTACCGGCAGCCGGCTGATGATGGTGGCCATTTCTTCCTGAAAGCCCAATTCGAGGAGCTTGTCGGCTTCGTCCAGCACCAGCACTTTTAGCCTGTTGGGGATAATGGTGCGGCGCTCAAGGTGGTCGAGCATGCGGCCGGGAGTGGCCACCACCACGTGTGGCGTTTGCTGCAAGCCTTTTACTTCCTCGCGCATGGCGTGGCCGCCGTAGTAGCCGGCTACGCGCAAGTTGTGCATGTGCTTGCCCAAGCTCTTGAGGGCATCGCGCACCTGCAGCACCAGCTCGCGGGCAGGCACCAGCACCACGGCCTGCACAGTGGCGGAGGTGGGGTCAATCTGTTGCAGCACGGCTAGGCCGTAGGCCGCCGTTTTTCCCGAGCCCGTGGGGGCCTGGCCCGCCACGTCCTGCCCCTCAAGAGCAGGGGCCAGCACCAGCTGCTGCACGGCAGTAGGCTGGATGAAGTTTAGTTCGGCCACGCCCGCCAGCAGGGCAGGGGAGAGAGCGAAATCAGTGAATTGGAGGTCGGCTTTGGCGGCGTTGGCGGCACCAGCGGCGGAGGAATCAGGAGTTTGCACGGTGCAAAGGTAACGGTTGCGACAAGGGAATGCTTTCTACGAGCGTGGATGCTTCGGCAGGGGTGGGGTTGAGTACATGCGGTGCAAAGCCACTTCCCGAACGCAGTTGTGCCTCTAAAAACCGGCTTCCTCTTCCGTGACATTCACCAGCCGGTACCGCACTGCGCTTTTCTTGGGTCGGATGTCCAACCCAATGCGGTGGGCGTAGGCTTTGGTGAAGGCCGCGCCAAAGTAGAATATCATGGCGCAGTAGAAAACAAACAGCAGCACCAGCACCAGGCTGGAGGCCGGACCGTAAACCGGGCCCAGGTCGCGGGCTACCAGGAGCTTGCCCAGCACCACCTGCCCCAGACTAATGAGGAAAGCCGTGAGCGCCGCGCCGCGCGTAACGGCCCGCCAAGGCACCTTAGCTAAGCTTAGGGTGCGGAACGTAACGCCAAACCAAGCGGCCAGGATAAACCAGGCAATCACGGCATTAAGGGTTCGGATGACAAAATAGCCGAAGGTGGGGTCGAAGTCGTTGATGCTCTCAGAAAATAGACCCAGGGCCGAATCGGAGGCAAAAGCCAGCAGTGTCAGTGCGGCCGTTACCAGCAGGAGGCCCAGTGAGCGCACCCGTTCGCGCAAGGCCTGCGACACCTGCCCCGAGTCGCGCTTCGGCCTGATTTGCCACAGCTGGTTGAGCGAGTGCTGAATGATGGTAAACAGCGTAGTGGCCACAAACAGGAGAAAGACAAAGCCCACCCACGTCACCAGCCGGCTGCGGCTGGGGTCGGCCACGTTCATCACAATCTGGGCCACCAGCCCGGCTGCGGGCGCCCCCACTAGGCTGCTGAGTTTATCGAGCAGCATCAGCCGCACCATGGAAGTGCTATAGAGCGAGCCCAGGAGCTGAATGAGGATGATGAGAATGGGCGGCAGCGCAAACGAGGTGAAAAACGCCGTGGCCGCGCCCAGCCGCAACGGGTCGTTGGCGCCGAGCTCGCGGGCCGCGCGGTGCAGCAGAATGGGCAGTTCGCGCCACCAGGGACCGGGCAACTCAGCGGGCGGGGTTACTTTTGTCATCAGCAAAAAAAGCCGGAGCGGCCATCCAGAGCATAGTGCTTTAAGCAGGTCATGCCCGGCGAAGATACGGGGCCCTGGCTCCGGCCCCCTCATGCCTACGCCGCTCCCGCCTTCTCTTCCCGAAACTACCCCGGCCCCGCCGGCCAGCTGGCTGCGCCGCCGCGTGCTGGCGCCGCTGCTGGGCCTGTTGCGCCAGGGCTTATCGCCTTCGCAACTGGCCCTGACCGTGGCACTGGGGGTGGCCATTGGCGCTATCCCGCTGATGGGCGCCATCACTACGGTGGCCACGCTGGTGGCCCTGCGCCTGCGCCTCAACGTGGCCGCCCTGCAGCTCACCAGCCATTTAATGACGCCTTTGCAGCTGGTGCTCATCATCCCGCTGCTCCGCCAGGGAGCCCGCCTCATGGGCAACACGCAAGAGAATGAGTTGACTTTGGCCAACGTGCGCCACCTGTTTGCCACCGACTGGCGGGCCGCCCTCCAACTCTTGTGGCGCGCCGAAGTAGGCGCCATGGCCATCTGGCTGCTGGGCGCAATCCCGGTGGTGGCCGTGGTGTACGTGGTGCTCAAGCCACTATTAAAGCGGTTTATCAAAGAGCAGAAAGCAGCATAAGCCAGAGGGTATTGGCAGAGCGACAGTTATCGTCCATCCATTAGTGGACATTCTGTGATTGAAAAACAGCTATTGCTTCGTAAAGGGGCAAGGCAACCAAAAACTAATAATGCCTTAACTTTTATTTGGCAACATTTTGAGGCTCAGCCGTAAAACAGGTAAGCCTCGCCAGCATACGGGGCAGTGCGTGGTCCAGAAAGGACCCTTCAACTTTTCGCTATGCTCGCTCCCGAGCCCTTGCCTTCTTCTGCGGCTGTGCCGCCACCGGCTCCCCCTCGCTCGTGGGTGTACCGTCGCGTGCTGGCGCCATTTCTGAATTTGTTGAAGGCGGGCCTGTCGCCCGAAAAGCTGGCCCTGACCGTGAGCCTGGGCGTGGCATTTGGCCTGGTGCCCACCTTTGGCGTTACCAGCGTGGTGAGTGCCGCCACCGCGTTGCGCCTGCAACTCAACGTGCCCGCCATGCAGCTGGTTGCGCACCTCATGAGTGCCTTCCAGTTGCTGTTGCTGGTTCCGTTGCTGCGGGCCGGAGCCTTCATTTTGGGCCACGGCCACGAAGTGGCCAACCTCACGCTGGCGGGCCTGCGGCGACTCATCACCCACGACGGTTGGGGCGCAGTTGGCCAATTGCTTTGGCGTGCACAGCTGGGCGCCCTCCTGATTTGGGCCGTAGCAGCGGTGCCACTGGTAGCAGGGCTGTATTATCTCTTTCGGGCAGTGTTCCGGCGGGTAGTGGCCCGGCAGGCTGCAAAGAAAATGACCGAAGGCTAGCGCTTCGTCCGGGCCGGAGCTGGCAACAAGGCGCTCTGATAAGGGCTGCTTGCGGCGGCGCTTAAAAAGCCAGAAGTGCTTCGGCTTGCTCTCGTAAAAGCTGGCGCGAAAGGTCGTGGTTCAGGCCATCGGCGGCGTTTAGGTCTTTGCCGATAAACGGCAGCCGAACGCGCTGGGGCAGCACGGCCGAGCCCAGATACATGAGGATGTCGGTGAGGTGGGTCATGGCCAATAAGCCGCCCTGGCCTCCGTTGCTAAGGCCAATCAGGGCAGCTTTTTTCCCGCGGAAGGCGCTGGGGTAGGGCAGGCCATCAATAAAGGCCTTGAGCACTCCCGGAAAAGAACCGTTGTACTCAGGCGTCACGACAACCCATTTGTCGTTCGTGTTCAGCATGTCGGCCAGCCGATTGAATTCAGGGTTGGTGCCCGCATTATCGTACAGCGCCGAGATAATGAAGTCAACGGGAAGCTCCGCCAAATCCAAGATTTGGCTTTCGGCGCCTAGCTCAGTAAGTAGGGCGCGGTAATAGTTGGCAATGCGGCGGGCGCGGGAGTTGGGCCGGTTTGTACCGACGAGGAGGGTTATCAAAACGAGAGGGAGCAGTGATGACTATGCAAGCAGACAACAGGAAACAGAAGGCGAGGTTTTCACTATGATACGCAGAAGGCACTGCCGGCCTGGAATAGCCTTTAAACAACGGCCGGCTCCAGGGGTTCGGGCCGCGCCGCCAGCCACGCCACTGCCCCTAGGCACAGCGCAAACCATGCCCAAGGCAGCCGCAAATCCAGCACCGAGAGCCCACTAAAAACAAGCGCCGTACCAAAGCTGGCCAGGGCCTGAAAAGCTTGGTTAAGTCCGAAAATCTCGCCCCGGTCCACCTCGGTTGTGCGGCGGGCCAGCCGGCCCTCCAGCAATCCCTGAATCAGGGAAAGAGTAAAGCAATCGAGCGTAACCAAGACGTAGAACGTGGCCTTCGACGTGCCCACCAGGCCGTAGCCAAGCAGCACCGGCGTGCCCAGCAGGGCCAGCCACACAATGGCCCGGCGCTGGTTGAGGCGGTCGGCAAAGTAGGTGTAGAACACGTAGTTCAGCACAATGCTGAGCGCCCCAAAGTACATAAAGAGGTATGAAATGCCGCGGGCATCGAGCTGCAGCTCGCCCATGCTCACAAAGGGCACAAAGTAGAAGTAATATCCCAGGCTTAGCGTGAGGGCCACTTGCGTGAGCACAATGCGGCGGATGCCGGGGTTGCTGGCGTTCTTGGCTTGCAGACGCTTCCATAGCGTGAGGGGGTTGATGGCCAGCCCCAGTTCGGTACGGAGCTCGGCGCCACGCACGCCGTTGCGCTGCTGGTGCGTTTCCGGCAGCCATAGGCTCAGCAGCACATTGAGTGCGCCCAGGGCCACGGCCAGCCCCACCACGTAGCCCGCCTGCTGGCCCGGCGGCACCTGCAGCACCGTGAGTAGCAGGCCAGCGGCCATGGGCCCCAGCACGAAGCCCAGCGAAATAATGGCGCCCTCAATGCCCAAGTTGCGAAACAGGTGCTCGGGCGGAGACATATCGGTGATGGCCGAGCGGGCCGTGGCATACATGCCATTGGTAAAGCCGTCGGACACGCGGTTAACGAAGTACAGCCCGGCCCGCACCGGCAGCAGCAGGGCGTTGGCCGCCAGCGTGCCCACTGCCGACAGAATAAAAATAGGCCGCCGCCCGTACCCGTCGCTCAGCCGGCCCAGCAACGGGGCCGAAAAAAGCTGCACACCCAGAAAGATGCCCGTGCCCACCGATAGCCATAGCTGCGGCTCGGGTAGCCCCCGCACAAAATCCGGCATCACCGGTCCCACTGCGGCCCCCACCACCACATCGAGCAGAATGATGGCGTAAAGCAGCGGCAAGGTGCGGGTGGGTAGGGGAGGCATAAGACAAAATAAGGCCTTAATCGCAGCAGAGAGCCAGGCTTGCCGCTGCTGCAGCCAATTAAGGGAACATGTTTTGGCTTCGGCTCGTCTAAGAAAGCTTTTGCTGCCGGCCGAACCAATTTACTAGCCAGCCCATCTATTTCTATACCAAGCCCCGACGACACCCAGCCGCTTGCAATGCTTTCGCAGAAGTGAAGAGGATAGTTCGGTTCGTATCTGCTATATGAGTGAAGTATTAACCCTGCCCCGTACGTCTCCCACACGGGCGCGCATTGCCATTGCGCTGTTTTTCTTTGTTTCGGGCTTTGGATTTGCCACCTGGGCATCGCGCATCCCCATTATTCAGCATCAACTGGGCCTCAACGAAGCCCAGTTGGGAGCCGTGCTGCTGGCCCTGCCAGCTGGCCTGATGCTCACCCTGCCAGTGACCGGCAAGTTGCTCCAGCACTTCAGCAGCCGACAGGTAATGATGGTGGGCGCTGTGCTTTTCAACCTTGCGCTGGGCCTGCTGGGCTTTGCCGAGCATACTTGGCAGCTCGCCGTCCTGCTGTTCTGCTTTGGCTCGTCGCGCAACCTGCTCAACCTGTCAGTAAACGCGCAGTCGGTGGGCGTGCAGGCCCTTTACGACCGGTCCATCATCGCCTCTTTTCACGGCATCTGGAGTGTGGCAGGCTTTGCCGCGGCTGGCTTGGGAGCTCTTTTTATTCGCAACGAGGTGTCTACCGGGTTCCACTTTGTGGCGGTGTCGGTGGTGCTTACGGGCGTGGCACTGGCCTTCTTTCCGGGTAGCCTGGCCTTGCCGCCCTCGCCTCCTACCAAGTCTATTTTCCCCTGGCCAGATAAAACGGTATTCAAGTACGGCCTCATCACGTTTGCTTCAATGGCTTGCGAAGGCACTTTTTATGACTGGAGCGGGGTATATTTTTCCCAGGCTGCGCACGCGCCCAAGGCCATTGCGCCATTTGGCTTCACCCTCTACATGGTGGCCATGACCACCGGCCGCTTTCTCGGCGACAAGCTGGTGGAGCGCTTCGGCACCAAGCCCCTGCTGCAGGCCAGCGGCGTGCTGATGAGCACCGGGTTGCTGCTGGCCGCCGCTTTTCCTACGCCGCTAATGGCAGGCATTGGCTTTGTGCTGGGGGGCTTTGGAGTGTCCTGCGTGGTGCCGCTGGTATTTGGCCTGGTAGGCAAGGCAAACCCGCTAAGTGCGGGCACTGCCATTGCTTCTGTTTCAACAGTCAGCTATTTTGGCTTTCTGGTAGTGCCGCCACTGGTGGGTTTTGTGGCCAAAGCAGCAAGTCTGCGCTGGTCGTTTGCGCTGGTGGCGTTGTTAGGAGGAATGGTAGTGTGGCTGGTGCCCAAACTGCGGGACGACCCCCAAGAGGGAGTAGGGTAAGTCAGAAAAGAGAAGGCTTTGCCCGTCATGCAGAGCCACAAAAAAAGCGCGACGGATATCCGTCGCGCTCTCTCATTAAACAACCAGGGCTCTTAGGCCAAGTTGTTCGACGTAGCCTTAGCGGCTATGTACTCGCGGTTCAGAATGGCAATGTTCTCGAGCGAAATACCCACGGGGCACTCCGCGGCGCACGAGCCGATGTTGGAGCACGCCCCAAAACCTTCCTTGTCCATCTGGGCGACCATGTTTTCGACGCGGGTTTTGCGCTCGGGCTTGCCCTGAGGCAGCAACGCCAGCTGCGACACCTTGGCCGATACAAACAGCATAGCCGAGGCATTCTTACACGCCGCCACGCAGGCGCCGCAGGCAATGCAGGTAGCCGCTTCAAAGGCGCGGTCAGCAATGTCCTTGGGTACTGGGATTTCGTTGCCGTCGGGTACACCGCCGGTGTTCACGCTCACATAGCCACCGGCCTGGATGATGCGGTCGAACGCCGAGCGGTCCACGCTCAGGTCTTTGTTCACGGGGAAAGCAGTAGCGCGCCAGGGCTCGATGGTGATGGTGTCGCCATCCGAGAACTTGCGCATATGCAGCTGGCAGGTGGTAGTGCCCTTCTCCGGACCGTGACTGCGACCGTTGATAAACAAGTCGCACGACCCGCAAATGCCTTCGCGGCAGTCGTGGTCGAATGCCACTGGGTCCTGGCCGGCGTGCAGCAGGTCTTCGTTCAGCACGTCGAGCATTTCCAGAAAAGACATTTCGGGCGAAATATCCTTCACATTGTATTTCACCATTTGACCTTCGGTGTTGCGGTTGGGTTGCCGCCACACGTTCAGGGTCAGGTTCATCGGTTTGGCATTGGGGTTGGAGCCGGCCATAGTTTTATTTCTCGTTTGTCATCCTGAGCCCAGCGAAGGACCTTATCACGCCGGCGCCCGTTGGGTTAGTAACTTAATTAAGCGCCAGCGTGAGAAGATGCTTCCTTCGTCAGCATGACAGGTGTGCTTACTTGTAGCTGCGCTGGGTCAGCTTCACGTTTTCGAAGGTTAGTTCTTCCTTGTTGAGTTTCTCCGGCTGGTTATCGCCCTGATATTCCCAAGCCGCCACATAGGCGTAGTTTTCGTCGTCGCGCAGGGCTTCGCCCTCCGGCGTCTGGTATTCCTCGCGGAAGTGACCGCCGCAGCTTTCGTTGCGGTTCAAGGCGTCATCCACCATCAGCTCGCCGAGCTCCAGGAAGTCGGCTACGCGGCCAGCGCTTTCCAGCGCCTGGTTCATCTCCTCACCAGTGCCGGTGATTTTCACATCCTGCCAGAACTCAGCACGCAGCTTGCGAATCTCGGCTTTGGCGTGCGTGAGGCCTTCAGCATTGCGAGCCATGCCGCAGTATTCCCACATGATGAGACCCAATGCCCGGTGAAACTGACCCGGTGTGCGCGTGCCGTTGATGCTGAGCAGCCGCTCGGTGCGGGCCTGCACAAACGCCTTGGCTTCCGCAAAGGCGGGGTGGTTGGCATCAACCGGCTTAGGAGCCGTGTTGGCCAGGTAGTCGCCAATGGTGTAGGGAATCACGAAGTAGCCGTCGGCCAGGCCCTGCATCAGAGCCGAGGCGCCGAGACGGTTGGCGCCGTGGTCCGAGAAGTTGCACTCGCCCGTGGCATAGAGGCCGGGGATGGTGGTTTGCAGGTTGTAGTCAACCCAGAGGCCGCCCATGGTGTAGTGCACCGCAGGATAAATCCGCATGGGCAACTCATAGGGGTTCTCGTCGGTGATTTTCTCGTACATGGCAAACAGGTTGCCGTACTTCTGGCTCACTGCTGCCGCGCCGGTACGCTGAATAACGTCGGCAAAGTCGAGGTACACGGCCAGGCCGCTGCTGCCTACGCCGCGGCCTTCGTCGCACATCTGCTTGGCATTGCGGGAAGCCACGTCGCGCGGCACCAGGTTACCAAAAGCAGGGTACTTGCGCTCCAGGAAGTAGTCGCGGTCCTCTTCTTTGATGTCAGTGGCTTTGATTTCGCCCTTGCGCAGACGCTCGGCAATTTCTACCGTTGCCGGCACCCACACGCGGCCGTCGTTACGCAACGACTCCGACATCAGCGTGAGCTTTGACTGGTAGTCGCCGCTCACCGGAATGCAAGTAGGGTGAATCTGGGTGAAGCAGGGGTTGGCGAAGAGAGCACCCTTTTTGTGGGCTCGCCACGGGGCCGTTACGTTGCAGTACTTGGCGTTGGTGCTCAGGTAGAACACGTTGCCGTAGCCGCCGGTGGCCAATACCACGGCGTGCGCAGCGTGCGTTTCAACCTCGCCAGTAATCAAGTGGCGCGTTACGATGCCGCGGGCCTGACCGTCGACCACTACGAGGTCGAGCATTTCCGAGCGGGTGAAGAGCTTCACTTTGCCGTAGGCAACCTGCCGGCTCAGCGCCGAGTAGGCGCCTAATAGCAGTTGCTGTCCGGTTTGACCGCGGGCGTAGAACGTGCGGCTTACCTGAGCGCCACCAAAGGAACGGTTAGCCAGCAGGCCGCCGTATTCGCGGGCAAAGGGCACACCCTGGGCCACGCATTGGTCGATGATGTTCACCGATACCTGCGCCAAGCGGTACACGTTGGCTTCGCGGGCACGGTAGTCACCGCCCTTCACGGTGTCGTAGAACAGGCGGAATATGGAGTCGCCGTCGTTCTGATAGTTTTTAGCAGCGTTGATGCCACCCTGCGCGGCAATGGAGTGCGCGCGGCGGGGGGAGTCGTGATAGGTAAAGGCCTTCACGTTGTAGCCCAACTCAGCCAGCGAGGCGGCGGCCGAAGCGCCGGCCAGGCCGGTGCCGACCACAATCACGTCGTATTTCCGCTTGTTGGCGGGGTTGACAAGCTTGACGTTGAACTTGTGCTTCTCCCATTTTTCGGCAAGGGGGCCTTCGGGAATCTTGGAATCCAGCAGCATAAAGTAACGGTGTGAAGGTGTGATTATTGACCTATAGAACAGCCAAGGGGCGAAGGTGTTCTGCGCCTAATAAATATTCTACTGGTGTGTAATCAAAACAATTAGAAGGCGGAGGCTACGCTTTGGAAAAACGCTGGCGCATTGGAAACAACATCGCCCCGCTCGTTGGTAAACAGGAAAAAGTACAAGGGCATGGACGCGAATCCAGCCGCTACCACTACCGAGAAAACGTAGCCAGCGTACTTAATGAGGGGCATGTACTTGCGGTGGTTCAGGCCCAAGGTTTGGAAGCCCGAGCGGAAGCCGTGCCACAAGTGGTAGCCAAGGCTGATTTGAGCGGCTACGTACAGCGCCACGTACCACCAGATTTGGAACGAGGAAACGACGGCCAGGTACAGGTTGTCGTAGTCGCGGGTGAGGGGGTCGGCACCGCCCATTTTAGGCAGGTCGCCAGCAAAACGGGCGCGCCAGAAGAAGTTGTAGAGGTGTACTATCAGGAAAATCAGGATGATGGTGCCCAGCAGGCTCATGTTGCGCGAGGTCCACTCGCTGTTCTGTTCGGCCTTCCACTGCGCGTAGCCTTGGCCACGGGCAGCTTTGTTGCGACGGTATAAGGCCCACGCCTCGTAAATGTGGAAGCCAAAGCCCAGTACCAAGCCCCACTCAATGGTGCGGATAATGGGGTTGGTGCCCATGAAGTGAGAGTAGGCGTTGAATGCTGCGCCCCCGTCGTGCTTGAACAGCTGCAGGTTGCCAACCAGGTGTACTACCAGAAACGTGCACAGAAACAGGCCCGTAATCGACATGATGAGCTTCCGGCCGATGCTGCTGGTTAAAGTTTTTGTTATCCAACTCATAAATTAGCCAAACTGGCGAAGTGAAGAGGGTTGTTTTATTAGTGCCCAAAGGTAGGTTCCACCCGCTAACCGAACAACGCGCGGGCTCGATTCTTGCTCATCTTGCACCTTTCAAGAAAAAATCTTGGCGAAGCGCAGTGAATCTATCCGAACCGAGCATCGTTTTCACACACGGGCGCGTTATTACACGCAAATCGATAACCCTTCGGTCTGGCAAGTGTTAGGCCTGTGGATAGTTCTGGCTTGTCTGCCCAAGGCGTTCTTTGCTTCTCTTTATCTCTTCTTACCAAGTTGCTATGACACAATTTACTCTGCTGTGGGTTAGGGCGTGGGCGCGCATTGCGCTACTGGTAGCGGTGCTAGCGGGTGGATTGGGCCTGCAACCACAGGCGGCTTGGGCTACGCATATCCGGGCAGGCGACATTCAGGCCAAACCCGACACGACGCTGCCTGTGGCAAACCGCAATCCACGTCGTATTTTTTTCAAGATGGTGTTGTATACCGACATCGCAACGACCAATGTGAAACAGCCCACGGCTACCATCTTTTTTGGCGACGGCACTTCCAGCTGCCTCGAAGGCGTGCCCCGGCTGGGCGGCGAGCGCACCGTACCGGGCAGCCCCGATACCAGCCTGAACATTTACTTATTTGAGCACACGTTTCCCTCGTCCGGCAGTTTTGTGGTGAGCTTTATTGGCGAAAACCGCAATGCGGGCGTGTTGAACATGGACCGGTCCGTTGACCAATCTTTTTACATCAGCACCACCATTACCCTGGACCCCGCGTTGCTGGGCAACCGGTCGCCAGTACTCACTTCGCCGGCTGTCGACAAAGGGGGCGTGAATCAGGTGTTTTTGCACAATCCCGGTGCTTTTGATGCCGATGGGGATTCCCTGGCCTTTGAATTGCGCGTTAGCCAGCGTGACAATCGTTCTCTTCAAAGTATAGTCGGCAACCCTTGCCAAGGCCCGGGTAACAACACCCCTTTGCCAACTCCCGTACCCAACTTTCGCTACCCCAACGACCCTAGCATCTCGCCCGGCTTTCGGCCAGTGCAAGTGGCCTATAACGGAGTCCCAGCCGGAAGGGACGGAGATGACGCCATCTTCGTGCAGGATGTGCGCACCGGCCAGATTACCTGGAACGCCCCTATCAGGGTGGGTATCTACAACGTGGCCATGGCAGTGCGGGAGTTTCGGCGTACCCCTGCCGGCTTCCGCGAGATAGGCGTAGTCATCCGCGACATGCAGATTATTATCTCGGGCACGGCCAACCTGCGCCCACTGCTGACGCTGCCGCCGGACCTATGCGTGATTGCCGGGGAGACAGCCACCGGCGTAGTGACGGCCACCGACCAGTCGTCGCCCACGAGCCCGGCCACGGCTGTGGACCTTTATGCCTACTCGGGAATTATTCCTCCGGCCACCTTCCGCCAGACCCAGTTTGGCCCACCTACGGCCTCGGGCACCTTTACATGGCAGACCGAGTGCAGCAACGTGGCCCGGTTGCCCTACCTGGTGGTGTTCAAAGCCCAGGATAGACCCGTCAATCCCACTGCTGCCAACCCTCCGCTTATCGACGAGCAGGTCTGGCGCATTACCGTCGTCGGGCCTGCACCTCAAAACCTGCGCGCCACACCCATTGTCGGCAGCGGCACCGATTTGAACCGCGTTCGACTCGACTGGAACCTTTACCAGTGCGCCAACGCCTCGCGCATCCTCATCTACCGCAAGGTGAACCCGTCAAATTTTGTGCCGGGTCCTTGCGAAACGGGCATCCCTCCGTCGGCTGGCTACACCTTGGTGGGCTCAGTGCCCGCCAATGCCACCACCTACACTGATAGCAATCCCAACGCCAGTGGCAACAACCAGGGCCTGGAGCGTGGGCAAAACTATTGCTACCGCATCTACGCCGAGTTCCCGCTGCCGGCGGGCGGGGCCAGCATTGCCTCACAGGAGGCCTGTGCGGCCTTCCCCGGTAGTCCGCTTCGGTTGGTGAAAGTTGACGTGGAAACTACCGGCGTCACCAACGGTCAAATCCAGGTCTGCTGGACTCGTCCGCTCCAGAGCGGCGGCGGTGCCCTGGAGGGTACCCCCAGCTATGTGCTCTCGCGTGGGGTGGGCCTGACGCCCACGACCTTTACGCCCGTTGCCACGCTCACCTCGCTGGCCGATACCTGCTATACCGATACCAACATCAACACCGAGGAGCAGCAGTTCACGTATCGGCTGGAGTTTGTGCGCACCTTCCCGCCCAGCGATAACCGCGCCCCCATCCGGGAGGTAGCCCCTACGGCTAGCAGCGTGTACACCACCGCTGTGCCAGCCAACCCCGAGGCCACGGCCGTGACTGTGCGCTGGACCTATCAGGTGCCGTGGGATAACAGCTTGCGGCCGGTCGTTATTTTCCGGCGCACCGGCAACACCGGACCTTTTGTTCAGTTGAGTACGGCCCCGACAACTGCCACCGGCGGCGTTTATACCGACAACGACCCCGCTCTGCGTAGAAACCAGACGTACTGCTACTACGTGCAGACCAATGGGCAGTACCCCGGTGTGCCCTTCCTCAGCTCGCTGATAAACCGCAGCCAGGTACGATGCCTGCTGCTCAGCACGCCACTGTGCCGACCCGTTCTGACGCTGGCGCCCACCGACTGTGAAGAACTGGCCAACCGGCCCGTGTTTCCCACTGCCAGCGACCGCTACACCAATCAGCTAAGCTGGAGGCTGAGCAACCAGCCTGCGGGCTGCGATACCACCATTGCCAGCTACCGGGTGTACTACCGGCCGGGGCCGACCGGGCCCTTCACTTTGGTGGGCACCCCCACCGAGCGGCGCTTCGCTCACTCCAACCTGGAGTTCAATGGCGGGTGCTATGCGGTGCAGGCCGTGGCGCCGGGCGGGGTGCGCTCGGACACGAGCAACGTGGCCTGCCAGGACAACTGCGTGTTCTTCATGCTGCCCAACATCTTCACCCCCAACGGCGACGAGCAGAATCCCGTGTTCCGGCCCAAGAACCACAGCCCCGTGCGGCGGGTGCGCTTTCAGGCTTTCAACCGCTGGGGCGTGAAGGTCTTCGAGAACGTGACCACGCCGGCTGACCCGGTGCTCATAAACTGGGACGGCGGCGGGCCCGCCGGCGAGTCGGGCAACGGCAAAGCAGCGCGTGTATCGGACGGCATATATTATTACCTAGCCGAGGTGGAGTTTGCCGACTTTGCCAACACCAAGCGTACTTACAAAGGCTGGGTTGAGATTAGGCGCTAATAGGAAGCGCTGATGCAAAATAGACGGGAAGGCCACTTCGAGAGGAGTGGCCTTTTCCGTGCTTGATTTGTGAGGTTGGCCGGTTTATGTGCAGCTTGCATCTCCAATTGCTGCGGTGGTTGGCTCGGCTTTAGGCCCCGGAAATGCCTTCTCATTTATCTCCAAGTGTCCTCGTGAACCCCACCAACTCCTCCGAATCCCTCAAATCTGCCATTGTTTTTCCCGGCCAGGGCAGCCAGTTTCCGGGCATGGCCCGCGAGCTGTTCGAGCAAAGCCTGGACGCCCGCGCCTTGCTCACCCAGGCCAACGACATCCTGGGCTTTAGCCTGACAGACATCATGTTCGGGGGCTCCGAGGAAGACCTGCGCCGCACCAATGTAACCCAGCCGGCCATTTTTGTGCATTCGGTGGCTCAGTTTGTGGCCCGGCCCGAGCTGCAGCCCGCCATGACGGCCGGTCACTCCCTGGGCGAGTTCTCGGCCCTGGTGGCGGCCGGGGTGCTACGCTTCGAAGACGCCCTGCCGCTGGTGGCCCGCCGCGCCCAGGCCATGCAGGCCGCCTGCGAAGAGCAGCCTGGCACCATGGCCGCCATTCTGGGGCTCGATGATGCCACCGTGGAACGCATCTGCCGGGAAATTTCCGACGCAGGTTCGGTGGTGGTGGCTGCCAACTACAACTGCCCCGGCCAGTTGGTTATCTCCGGCTCGGCCGAGGGCGTGGCCAAGGCCTGCGAAGCCCTGAAGGCCGCCGGTGCCAAGCGCGCTCTGCCGCTGCCCGTGGGCGGGGCTTTCCACTCGCCGCTCATGCAAAGTGCTGCCGCCGCCCTGGCCGAAGCCATTGAGAAAACGACCTTCGGCGAGGCCCGCTGCCCGGTATACCAGAACGTGGACGCGCTGCCGCACTCGTCGCCCGCCGAAATCAAGGCCAACTTGTTGCGCCAGCTCACCGCCCCCGTGCGCTGGACCCAGTCGGTGCAGCAGATGGCGGCCGATGGGGCGACCGAATTTGTAGAGTGCGGCCCCGGCAAAGTGCTGCAAGGGCTGGTGAAGAAAATTGTGCCCACGGCCGTTCTCGGCTAAGTGGGGCTGCGCTGGTTGGAGCCCTCGGGGTGGCCGCGGTGGTTTGGCTGGTCAGTAGCGCTGGCGGTGCTGGTGCAGTTGGGGCTGTTTGTCCTGGCCACCGCCCCGGGCCTGGCCGGCACCGCCGACTCGCGTTACTATGTGCATGCGGCTGGCACGTTGCGCACCGTTGGCCTCCTGCTGCATCCCGATGGGTCAGCCTATCGCTACTGGCCGCCGCTGTACCCCGTGCTGGTGGCGCTGAGTGGCGGCCTGGGAGCGCTGCGCGTGCTGCATGCCCTGGCCCTGGTAACCAGCTTGCTGGCCTGGAGCCGGCTGGGCCGCTGGCTGCTGCCGGGGGCGCTGGCGATGGTGTTTCCGTGGGCGTTGGCCTTGGCCACGCCTTGGCTGGTGGTGAGCAAGTTTGTGTGGGGCGAAATGGTGTTTGTGGCTTTGGTGACAGGGTACACCGTGGCGTTATTCCGATGGCTGAACACCGGACAAGTGCGCTGGTGGGGGCTGGCCACTGCCTTGGGGTTTGCGCTGCCCCTGCATCGGACGCCAGGCTTTTTCCTGCTGGCCGGGGTGGGGCTGGGCTTGTTGCTGCAAGCCCGGGTGCTGCTCCCGAAGCAGCGCCTACAGGTGCTGGCCCACTTGGGCCTGAGCGCGGTAGGAGGGCTGGCTTGGCACTACTACTCGCTGCTACTGGCGGCGCCCAGCGTTTACCGCTACAACAAGGGATGGACTCAGTTTTTCAGCTCCTGGGCTGACTATGGATTTGTGCTGAGCCGCTGGCTACTGCCGGTGCGAGCTGCATGGCGCCCCGAAGTGCCTTGGCTTTGGGTGTTGACCCTGTTTGGGGTGATGGCGCTACTGCTACCGCAACAGCCAGCCCTAGCGCTGCCGAACGGTTCAGGCGCGCCAGAAGTAGCTAAGGAGTGGCGCACGCGTTTCCCACGGGTGCTGTGGGTGGCGACGGGTTTCTTTATTCTGCAGTTAATTATTGCTACCACCTTTACTCGCAGCGCCGCCGGCCTCTACGATGGCGAACGGTATGGCAGCGTGCTTTTCGGGCCGGTTATGCTATTGGCCTTCCAAAGAATAGGGCGCTGGACTACAGTTCAGCCAGGAAGCAGAAGCTGTTTGTCCTGGCTGGTTATCGGCATCGTGGGTCTGTGGCTGGCGTATGCCGCTGGTCGCTCTATCAGCAACGCAATGGCCCTGCGCCAACTCGCCCCGCTGGAGTGGACGGCGGCGCATTAAGAAGCTATTCGGAAAATACCCTAACGGTCATGCTGAGCTTGTCGAAGCATCTCTACCTCAGTACTAAACCAATCGGCTCAATGAAGCGGTAGAGATGCTTCGGCTGCGCACAGCATGACCGTGCTTTTTGCCTGTTCAGGTGGCCACTTAAAAAACCCGTTGCTGTTTCCTACCAGAAGCGGTTGGTACACACCACCTGGGCCTTTTTCTTGAGGCGCAAGCCCAGCAGCACCTCATGGCTGCCGTTGTGGTAGCCGGCCAGCTCAGAGAGGCCAGCATCGTAGGAATAGCCCAGGGTGAACTGCTCGTAGTTGAGGCCCACCATCCCCACGAACGCATCGGTAGCGCGCCACGACACGCCGGCCCACAGCAGGTCCTGGTACTTGAGCTTGGCATTCACGTCGAGGGAGAGTGGGGCCGGGTTCACGGCCTTCACCAGCACCGACGGCACCAGCGACCAATCGTCGTTAATCGGTAGCCGCACCCCGGCCGTGGCAAAGTAATGTCGTCTTAGGGTGTTGCCGGACGCGCCCACGTCCATCTGGCCGGGGCCGTAGGAGAAGTTGAGCTGATTGCCCAACAGCTGGGCGCCCGATATGCCCAAGTAGAATTTGGAGCTGTACATCCACAAGCCCACCGACCCATCCAGGACCCGCGAGGCGGCGCTGGGAGCAACCGTGGTGGGGTCGAAGAAGCGCAGCCGCTGCCCATCGACGGCAAACTGCTGCATGCCGGCCGACATGCCCAGCGCCAACCGCAGGTCAGACGTTAGCAGGAGGTTGTAAGCATAGGACAGGTAGGCACCCGTCCGGCTCGTGGGCCCGGTCTCGTCTTTGTAGACGAGGCCGCCCACCGCGTGAAACGGCCGGCGCCGGTCGCGGATGGTGCGCTTGGGCGTGCTGCGCCACTTGCCCAGCGAGGAGCTGCCGCTGGCGTAGTAGGTTTTGGGGGCTCCCTCCAGGCCCGTCCACTGGGTCCGGTGGCTGAACTTTATGTCGATGTAATCCTCCACGCCGGTTGCGCCGGGGTTCAGGATGTAGTTGTTGTTCATGTACTGGCTGTACTGGGCCTGCTGCTGGGCCAGGGCTGGCGCGGCGGCCAGTAGCAGCAGCGGAAACAGGAGCGTTAGAGCTCTTCTCATAGCATTTGGGCCTAATTGTCTAGCTAAGAAAGAGCTGGCTTTGCTTCGGCCAGCTCCGTGTGACGCACTATTGATTAATACAAAACCGTAATCGAACCACTGTAAGACTTGCCCAGCGGGCCCTTAGTGACGACGACGTAATAGTAGGTGCCCACCGGCGCGGGCTGGCCGTTGATGTCGCCGCGCCACTCATTGGCTCGGCTGTAGTTTTCGGCCGAGAAGACACGGTTGCCCCAGCGGTTGAACACGCTCACAGTGTTCTCGGGGAATTGCTCGATGAACTCAATCTGCCAGGTGTCGTCGCGGCCATCACCGTTGGGCGTGAAGGCATTGGGGATGCGGATAGGCGGACGCACAGTTACCGTAACCTGGTCAGAGTCGGCGCAGCCACCTTCGCCGGCCGATAGGGTGTAGGTGGTGGTTTCGAGGGGCGCGGCCACGGGCCGCAGCGGGTTGTTGCCGGGGAAAGTCAGACCGATAGAGGGCGTCCAGGTAACAGGGTAGTTGCCATCGGCGCGGCCTTCCAGCACCACGGACGTGCCAGCCAGAATCTCCTTGTCGGGGCCAGCATCCACATCAACCGGCGGCAGAATGCGCACCGTTATGCCATTGGAAACCACCGTGACCTGCTGTGCGCAAGCGTTGATTGTGCGCAGGCGCAGCGTCACGATTTGGCCTTCGCGCAGCGTGGTGCTAGTGAAAACCGGGCCCGTGGCGCCGGCCACGTCGTTGCCATTAACCTGCCACTGGTATTCGGGAGCCGGGCCGGCCTCGGTCACGCTCGCGATGCTGAACGTAAGCGGCGCGCCCAGGCACACCGCACCGCCCGGCTGCACGGCAATAGCCAGCGTGGGCAACGGTGTGGGTGTGCGCGTCACCGTGACTGAGGCCACGGTTGGACCCGTGCTGCACAGCCCCGCCGTGGGCGTTACTTCCACGCGTACAACATCGCCGGTAACCAGCGTGCTACTGCTGAATGTGGGCCCACTAGCTACAGCCACGTTGTTGACAAACCATTGGAATGTGGGGGCAGGGCCCGCGTTGGTGGCTACGGCCGTGAAGTTCAGGGCAGTGCCGGGGCACTGCACGGGCGGGGGCGTCAGGCTTACCGTGGGCGTCACGACGGGCTGCACTTGCATCGTCACCACGTTGGAAACCGCCGTTGAGCAGGTACCGGTACCCGAAGTCACCTGGCGCCGGAAGTACGTGGTGGCCGTGAGCGGGCCGGGCGCAAAAGTCGCGCTGGTAGCGCCACCTACAGCAGTCCAGTTAATGTTATCGGCCGACGATTCCCATTGGTAGGCAAACGTGCCCGTGCCGCCGCTGGCCCCGGCCGTGCTGGTTAGGGGCGCTGGTGCGGTGCCGGAACAAATGACCTGGTCGGCTGCAATGCTGCCAGCCGTCAGGGCGGGCAACACCGTCACAACAACGGAGGCCGTAAACTCCGGCCCGCAAGGCCCTGAGGTTACCCGACGGCGGAAGTAGGTGGTAGACGTAACCACTCCGGGTGCATAACCCGCGCCGGTAGCGCCGGCAATGGCCGTCCAGTTCGCGTTGTTTCCCGATGATTCCCACTGGTAACTGTAGCTGCCGGTGCCGCCGCTGGCCCCAGCCGTGCTGGTGAGGGAAGCAGGCGTAGCGCCCGGGCACACCGTCTGGTCGGTGCCAATGGTGCCGGCTACCAGCGTCGGGGCTACGGTAATGGTAATGACATTGGACACGACCGGGGCGCAGGCGCTAACCGAAGTTGCTTGGCGCCGGAAGTAGGTAGTCGCATTCAACTGGCCCGGTGCGTACGTCGAGGCGCTGGCCCCACCAATCGGCGTCCAGGTATTGTTGTCTAGCGAGGACTCCCATTGATAAACGATGTTGCCCGCGCCGCCGGCCTCGCTGGTGCTGGTGAGAGGGGCCGGTGCGGTGCCAGCACAAATGTTTTGGTTGGTCGCAATGACGCCGGCAGTCAGCACCGGCAACACCGTAATGGCGACAGGCGGCGAAAATTCCGGACCGCAAGGCGCTGAGGTTACGCGGCGGCGGAAAAAGGTGCTGACCGTGAGCATGCCAGGTGCGTAGTCGGCACTAGTGGCACCGGGAATAGCAGTCCAGGTGCTATTATCGAGCGAGGACTCCCACTGATAAGCGAACGTGCCGGTGCCACCCGTAGCCGGGGCAGTGCTCGTGAGCGGTGCCGCAGCACTGCCAATGCACACCGTTTGGGCAGCAGCGATGGTGCCAGCCGTAAGCGCCGGGGTTACGGTGATGGTAACTACATTGGAAAAGACTGGGGCACAGGCACTGCCCGAGCTAGCCCGGCGCCGGAAATAAGTAGTGGCGCCCAACTGGCCGGGCGCCAACGTTGCCCCGGTAGCCCCGCCAATGGGCGTCCAGTTCGTGTTATCGGCTGATGCTTCCCACTGATAATCGATGCTTCCTGAGCCGCCCGTGGCCGGGGTCTCGCTGGTGAGGGGAGTAGCAGGAGTGCCAGCGCAAAGCGCTTGGTTGGCCGCAATGCTGCCGGGTGCTAAGGAAGGTACTACGGTTATGGTAACTACATTGGAAAAGACCGGGGCACAAGCACTGCCCGAGCTAGCCCGGCGCCGGAAATAAGTAGTGGCGCCCAACTGGCCGGGCGCCAACGTTGCACCAGTGGCCCCGCTAATCGGTGCCCAGGTTGTGTTATCCGCGGATGCTTCCCACTGGTAGTCGTAGGTGCCCGTACCGCCCGTGGCTGGCGCGGTGCTGGTGAGCGGTGCTACGGGGCTGCCAGCGCACACGGTTTGGTCGGCGGCAATGGTGCCGGCCGTCAGAGCTGGGAGGACAGTAATCGCTACCGAAGCAGTGAAGGTGGGGGTGCAATAAGGGCCTGAGAGGTCGGGCAAGAGCAATTGAACACGCCGCCGGAAAAAAGTCTGGCCGGGCGGCAGCGTGGCTGCTGGCTGGTAGGTTGGCCCGGTGGCCGCGCCAGGGGCATTCGTCCAAGTAGCGTTATCCGTCGACGTTTCCCACTGGTAAACGAGCGGCAGAGCGGCATCGCTCGAAGCATTGGTAGCACTGGTAAGAAGGGCAGGCGTTTGACCGGCGCACAGCGTCTGCGGGCTGGCAATGCCACCCGGATTCGGCAAATCTGGCACCTGAATAATGCCCGAGCTTTCGCGACAAAAACACTCGGTTGTGATGCGCAGCGTTACGGTGTAGTTGCCGGGCGTGGCGTAAGTATGAACGGGATTCTCTTGGGTTGAGGTAGTGCCGTCGCCAAACGTCCAGGAATAGGTCTTATTATCGAAGTCAATGGGCGGGGCCCTGAAGGTAATTTGCCGACATCCCGTTATCTGCGCACTGGGCCCCACGCGCAAGAGGGAGCTTTGGTTGAAGTTAACCAGGCCCAGGCCACTTAAGCGGCCACCTAACTGCAGGCTGTCGTCGGCGTAGCCGACCTTGGCCCCTAGCGAGTCGGGGTAGGGAATGAAGCCCAGCGCGGGCTGGTTGTCGCGGGCCACGTAAATCTTACCATCAGGCGCGGCCTGCATCGAGCCCAGGTCGACGGGGGTTTTCTGCTTGAGCGGAATATCCTCCTTCGTAACCGGCCCGTTGCCACTGATATCGAACTGCAGCAGCTTGGGCGGGTTATTCACCGTGGCGTAGAGATAGCTACCGGGCGAAAAACTCACCCCATAGTATTTACCGGCGCCGCTATCCACGATGAACGGAACCTGAGGGTTGGCGCTTACTTGGCCCGAGCCAGTGTCAAACCCAAACAGTTCGACAGTGCTGCTGCTGTCGCCCACCACTTCGCTGTAGCGGGCCAGGGCCAACCGCTGGCCATCGGGGGTCACCTTCATCTGACCTTTGTAGCCCAGGGCTGCCACACTCCGCGTGTGCAAGCTGCCGACGGCCGAAATAATGGGGGTAGGCTGTACCCCGGCCACCGTAACGCGGTAGGCCAGAAAAGCATCGCCCCGGTTGTTATTGCCGGTCTTGGCATCGCCCCAGCCGTGGGTGATAACCCAGATATCGCAGCCGTTTTTATGGAACACGCCCGTTATTTTCTCCGCCGTGCCGCGGACCAGGGCCGTGTTTTTGGTAGCAAGTATGACGGTGCCCGGCCCACCGCCCGCGGGAATCTCTATTTCCGAGTAGCTCAGGCCCACGGTGTCTTTCAGGGTGAAGAGCAGGTAACGCATCGGTTGGCCCGGCAGAACTATGCCCGGCTTCTTAATGGGCAGGGGGCCGTCGGTGGTGAAGCGGTTGCCCGCCAATCCCGTGCCGTTGGTCATCACGGTGCCGTCCCCGTTCCAAACGGTTTCGCCGTTGCTATAAAAGAGAATATTCCCGTCCTTATCCGACATCACCCCTGAGCCGGCGGGGGCATCCATGGCCCCATTAGTGAGCACCTTCGGAAGGGAGTCATTAGAGGCTTGGTTGAAGTCCAGCCCCGCCTTGAAGCCAAAGTACCAGGTGTTGGCAAACTTCTCATCGGCCGCGCACTCCGGGGGGGACTGTCCTTGGGCAAAGGCCGAGGTAGCCGCGCCGCTCAGCAACAGGAGCAGCAGTGTGAGCAGCCAGCCAGTGGCCAGCCGCACCCGTCCGGCCGTTCGGCCGGTTTCAGACAAATGAAAGGAAAAAACGCTGGTACTAGATGGGGCAGGATGCGATAGCTCTGCGGGCATAGTCGGGCGAGTAAGTGGGCGGACAGGTAGGGCAGGTACTTCAAAATGAAAAGTACCGCTCCCGCCCTAAAGAAAAGGGCCTGGTGGCTTACTATTGCTAAAAAGCGTTTGCCAAAAAGCTTTGCCAGCCGGTTCTAGTAAAGCTACGCACTACCAGCCACGTTTGTGCAAGGCAATGTCGGAATAGTAATGAAGGCCGGCACCAACCACCGGTTTTGGTGCTGCATGGCCAAGCAGCCTCTGGAGTCTGTTCTAACGCTCGCCGGTTTCCTAAATATTTGGCCTCTATACCCTGCTAGGGGGTTTTTGTGCAATCCATCACGCTTGCAAACGGACACCGGATGACCACGACGGGCCATAAAACGGTGAAACTGTCTCAGTAATCTTAGCAAAGCGTTTTAAAGCCAAAACAACATTTTAATCATTGTTTATGCACCTAATTCGCCCGGCCACGGCCGTACCGGAAGCGGGTCGGGGCAGTGTGCCAACAACTCAGTCACGGTCAGGCCCAGCTGCGGATGACGCAGCGCTTTAGCAATCTCGGCCAGTGGCACTAACGCAAAACGGCGTTCGGGCAGCCGCGGGTGCGGAATGGTGAGGTCAGGCGATTCAATTACTTGCCTACCATGGAAAAGAATGTCGACATCAAGTGTGCGGCTGCCCCATTGCTCCACGCGCCGACGGCCGGCCTGCTGCTCGGCCGCTTGGCAGGCCGCTAGCAATTCTTCGGGCCGCAGCCACGTACGCACGGCAAGGGCTTGGTTCAGGAAAGCAGGCTGGTTTTCACGGCCCCAGGCAGCGGTTTCGTAGAGGCCCGACTGCGCCACGATATCGCCGGCGGTGGTGGCCAGTTCTTGACGAGCCGCAGCAAGTAGCGCGGCGCGGTTGCCGAGGTTACTGCCCAGCAGCAGATAGGCCAAGGTAGGCGAAGTGGGTGCACCGAAACTCACGCCTGGCGATGGAAAAAGTCGGCGGTGCGTTCAGCAATGAAGCGTGCCGTTTCGGGCAGAGTAGTTTCGGGCCAGGGGTGGGCGCCGCCAAACATATGGCCCGCCCCAGGCACGAGCAGCAATTCGGCGTTGGGCTTTAGCTCGTGCAGGGTATGGGCGGCATTTACGGGCACGGTTCCGTCCTCATCGCCGTGAACGAGCAGCAGGGGCTGGCGCAGTCGGCGGCGCACGTTGTGCGGGATATCGAGCCGCGGGCGGTTGGCGATGTAGTCTTCCACAATTTGATACTGCAGGGGCAACTGCTGGCCGGTGCGTAGGTTGGGCACGTGCAGGATGCCGGTGCGCTGCCACTCCTCGAGCATGGGCTGGGGCCAGCGCTGGTCTACGTCGGCAATGCCGGCCCAGGTAGCCACGGCGCGCACGCGCGGGTCTTCGGCCGCTTTCAGCAGCACCAGGCCGCCTCCGCGGCTGTGGCCGACTAGGTAGAGGCGGCTCAGGTCCATTTCCGGGGCGGGCACGGGCGTGGCATCGGGCGTGAACAGGGCGTCGATGAGCTGGCCAATGTCATCGAGCTCAATGCTGAAATTGTTGCGGCCAAAGGCGTCAAGGTCTTCCAGGTCGCCGGTGCCGCCCACCACGATGCCGTTGTGCGAGAGGTTTAGTTTTACGAACACAAACCCACGCTCCGCAAAAAAATCGGCGAGCAAGGGAAAGTGGCCCCAGTCCTTGAACCCCTTGAAACCGTGCACGAAAACGACCACTGCTTTAGGCTGGCCAGTGGCTTGATAAGTGGCGTCGGCTTCGAAAGCCCGACCGTGGTGCGTGCCGGTGAGTAGAAAAGGCGAGTGAATGAGCATAGGCGAAGGTAGGGGAGAGGCTAGCCAAACAGTCGTTCCAATGGTTACAATCGGCAACCAGGGCGAAAAGTTGGGAGCCGGCAGGTCGGCCTCTCCACTGTTCTGCCGTATCATTGTCGCCGCAATGCCCCATACTCCGACCTTCTCCCTCGACCAAATTCAGGCCCCCATCGCGGCCGAAATGGAAGAGTTTGAACACAAGTTCCGCCAGTCGATGCGCACCAAAGTGCTGCTGCTCGACAAGATAATGGGGTACATTGTGAAGCGGAAGGGTAAGCAAATCCGGCCGATGTTCGTGTTTCTCACGGCCCGGGCGGCGCGGCCCGAGCCCGCCACCAACGAGCCTCTGCCAGAGTCGTCATTTCGCGGTGCGGCGCTTATCGAGCTGCTGCATACTGCCACTCTCGTGCACGACGATGTGGTGGACGAAAGCAACTACCGCCGGGGCTTCTTCTCCATTAATGCGCTGTGGAAGAACAAGATTGCCGTACTGGTGGGCGACTACCTGCTGTCGCGCGGCCTGCTGCTGGCCCTGGAAAACGATGATTACGACCTGCTGAAAATTGTGAGCAACGCAGTGCGGGAATTAAGCGAGGGCGAGTTGCTACAGATAGAGAAAGCGCGCAAGCTGGACATCACCGAGGACGTTTATTTCGACATCATTCGCCAAAAAACTGCTTCGCTCATTGCCTCATGCACGGCCGTGGGCGCGGCCTCCGTGGGTGCCGATAAGGAGGTGATTGAGCGGGCCCGCCTGTTTGGCGAGAAGGTGGGCATCGCCTTCCAAATCAAAGACGACTTGTTCGACTACGGTACTGCCGAAATTGGCAAGCCCGTGGGCATCGACATCAAAGAAAAGAAGATGACGCTGCCGCTGATTTATGCCCTGCAGCAGGCGTCATGGCTGGAAAAGCGCAAGGTTATCTTCAATGTGAAAAACAACGAAGGCCACCGCGACCGGGTGCAGCAGGTGATTGAATTTGTGAAGAAATCGGGCGGACTGGACTATGCCATCGCTACCATGAAGCAGTACCGGGACGAGGCCCTGGCCATCCTGCACACATTTCCGGAGTCGCCGAGCCGGACGTCGTTGGAGGAGTTGATTAACTACACGATAGAGCGGGAAAAGTAACGCAAGTCATTGCGAGGCGGAGCCGAAGTAATCCGTCCTGTTCTCAGCGACCAACCCAATGATGCGACAAAGCCCTGGCACCGCGCGGTACCAGGGCCTTGTTACATTATTGTAGTGTCTGGTTTTAACAGGACGGATTGCTTCGCTGCGCTCGCAATGACAGGCGTTACTTACTGCGCCACTTGGTAGCTTACCTCCTTGGCATCGCTCACCTTGAAGGTCACGCCATCGAACGAGCTTTCTACTTCCAAAGAATGGGTGATTTCGCAGCCGGGGCACTTTATTTCTTCAATCTCGTGGTTCTCCGCGTGCTCCACTGAGTCGGCGTGCTCGTTGGGGGCGGGTACGCCGATGAGGTCGGTAAATACTTCAGTATTACACTGTTCGCACTCGAACTTGAGGCCAACGGCGCGGCCTTGCAGGTCGGCAAGCGGAGCGGGCGAGCTGGGGTTTTGCTGAATCCACATAAGGGGAAAGGGTTAGTTTGAGGAAAGGAAGAAATGCGGCGGGCCGCACTTCGCTTGGGTTTACGCGGCTGATTTGAAAAAAGATGAATCGGCCCCGGATAGCGGTTATTTTTGGCGG
Source organism: Hymenobacter sp. B1770 (assembly GCF_049896385.1). Taxonomy (NCBI): domain Bacteria; kingdom Pseudomonadati; phylum Bacteroidota; class Cytophagia; order Cytophagales; family Hymenobacteraceae; genus Hymenobacter; species Hymenobacter sp. B1770. The sequence continues at coordinate 8,767 of NZ_JAFCUF010000014.1, read as the reverse complement.
CCGCACCGGGTTGCGAGTCGAAGCCAAGGATGAGCTATGGAAGCATTAAAAACTGAACAGAAAGCACAGGAAGGCTCCTTTTGCTTGCCGCGAGTACCGCGCTGGCGGTCCCTGCTGCGCTCGTTTGCGCTGGCCAAGGACCCGATGCCGGTGCTGGACATGACCCTGGCCCGCTACGGCGACACTGTGGAGCTGTTCATTGGCGGAGTGGAGAAGAGCATCCTCACCCGCGACCCGGGCCTGACGCAGCACATCCTGCAAAAAAACCACCGCAACTACGCCAAATCAAAGTTTACCCAGGGCTTTTCGCGCTACGTGGGCCACGGCCTGCTCACCAACGACGGTCCCGACTGGCTGCGCCAGCGCCGGCTGATTCAGCCGGGCTTTCACCGGCAGCGGGTGGCTGCGCTCACGGGCCTGATGCAGGAGATAACCGCCGAAACCCTGGCCCCGCTGGCTGCCCAGGCCGCTAGCGGGGGAGGTGCCCTCACCGTACCGGTGCACGAGCTGATGACCCGGCTCACTTTTCGCATTATTGCCCGCTCGGTGTTTAGTACCAACTTTCCCGAAGCCGAGCTCGACCGGCTGGCCGGGTTGATTACCGAAATTCAGGCGTTTTTCGTGCGCTCCATTCGGCAGCCCTACCTCAAGCCCTGGTTTCGGCTGCGCGGCCAGTTTCGCTACCACGACGCGCTGGCCGCCGAGCTGCGCACGCTGCTTGCCCACTACATAGCTCAGCGCCAGCAGGCCAACCAAGCGCCCAACGCTCCCTCGCCCGACGACCTGCTGCAAATGCTGCTCGATGTGCGCTACGAGGACACCGGCGAGCCTATGACCCCCGACCGGGTGCTCGACGAAGCCCTCATCCTGCTCATTGCCGGCCACGAAACCAGCGCCAACGCCCTCACCTGGCTTACGTACCTGCTGGCCCACCACCCCGAAGAAGCCACCCGCATCCGCACCGAAATGGACACGGTGCTGGCCGGCCGCATGCCCATGTTTGAAGACCTCCCGCGCCTAGGCAAAGCCCTCTACGCCGTGCAGGAAGCCATGCGCCATTACCCACCCGCCTGGATGGTAGACCGCGTGGCCCTGGCCGACGATACCTACAACGGCCTGCGCATCCCGAAGGGCACGCTGTTCTCGCTCTACTTCTACGGCCTGCACCACGACGAAAAATATTGGGACTCCCCTAAAGAATTTCGGCCGGTGCGCTTCGCACCCGGGCAGGCGCGGCCCGTTCAGCCCTTCGCCTACGTCCCCTTTGGGGGCGGGCCGCGCCTGTGCATCGGCATGCAGTTCGCCCTTACCGAGATGCAGCTTGTGACCTTGGAGCTGCTCCGGCAGTTTGAGATAGAATGGGTGGACGGTCAGGCGCCCGTGACCATGCAGCCGCTCATCACGCTACGTCCTCGCACTGATTTTCAGGTGCGCCTGCGGTTGCGCAGTTGATGGTGCTGGCGCGGAACTTCACGCGAAGGAACCACACCCCTGCCGGGCACGGCCCCGGCCCCTCTCCCGCGGAGAGGGGAGCCACGGCGGCGCGTCTGTCATTGCGAGGAGGCACGACGAAGCAATCCGTTCTGTAAAAACCAGACACGTCAATGAGACGAAAAGCCCCGGCACTGCGCAGTGCCGGGGCTTTGTCACTTCTCAGAGTTAGTCGCTTAGAATAGGACAGATTGCCGCGCTGCGCTCGCAATGACAAGCGCCTTCAGCATAGCGTCAGGCTCCCTTCTCTTTTGGAGAGGGGTCGGGGCCGTGCCCGGCAGGGGTGAGGTTCCCACGGCAGGGTGCCACCCTTACGACTTCAAATGATAAGTAAGCACTGGCGGGAAAGCACTGGTAGCCACCGTTTCAGCGATGCTCGTTTGCAGGAGGCGGCTCAGGCCGGTGCGGGCGTGGGTTGGAATTACCACCAGGTCGGCTTTTACCTGCTGCGCAAACTGCTCGATGCCAGTGGAGGTACGGACTGCGTTCACGACATCAATCTTGTAGTTGGTTAGCCCAACGCGTTCGGCAAACACCTGAATGTGCTGCTCCGCGGTGGTGCCGTCGGTATTGGAGGCGACATAGAGCAGGTGCAGCGTGGCGTTGGGGAAGGCGGCCACTACCTGGCGCAGGCCTTCGATGGCTGCGGCCGCCTCTTCGGTGAAGTCGGAGGGGAACACGATGTTGCGCACGTCGAAACCGCTTTGCGGGTGCTTCACGCTTAGCACCGGGCAGGGCGCCAGGCGAATGATACGCTCGGTGTTGGAGCCGACAAAAAAGCCTTCTATGGCGCCGTGGCCCTGGGCACCCATTACCACCAGGTCGATGTCGTATTTCTCAACGGCAGTCAGGATGCCAGTGCCAATGCGCGATACTTCCACCGTGTCCTGCACCGATACGCCGGGGACCAGGGTCGCGGCCTCTTCCTTGAGCTGGTGCATCCGGCGCTTGGTCACCTCCATGAGCTTGATGGTGAACAGCTGGTCCATTCCACCGGTGCTGTTGGGCAGCTCGGCGCCGTTCACGGGCCCGCCAAAGGTGCTGAAGTTGGGCGTAGCCGACTCTGGCGCTTCAAGCACGTGCAGCAGGGTGACACTACCACCCGTTTGCTGGGCCAACTGCAGCGCTACCTCGTACGCATGGTGCGATTCGGCAGAGAAATCGGTGGGGACGAGAATGTTTTTCATCGGTAAAAGAAGAGAGGTGAAACAGGCAAAACGCCATAAACATCTATTCTCTTACGCGTATTTACCGTTTTGGGTAAGCTGCTGCATATCGCAGCTAGTGCATCATTATGAATATGTTCCCTCAAGCGCAAGCGGTGGAGGTGCTATAATTTCGGGCTCACTACCTGAACAGCATGCGTCGGACCGTAGCTTAACGATGCCAGTACCGGGTGGGCGTTTCTGGCGTCCCGGCACCGGCAGCCGCTACTGAAAATGGTAGGTGAGTACCGGCGGAAAAGCATGGGTAGCCACGGCTTCGGCTACGCTGGGCCGCAGCCAGGTGCTCAGGCCCGAGCGGCCGTGTGTGGGCATCACCACCCAGTCAGAATGCACGCTTTGGGCATATTGCTCGATGCCGGTGCTGGTGCGGTCGGCCTCTACCACGGCCGGCTGCCAGTTGGTGAGCTGGTGCTTGCGGGCAAACTCCTGAATTTGCTCTTGCTGCTGGCTAGGCTCGGTGTGGTGCCCCACCATCACTTGCAGCAGATGAAGCTTGGCATTTGGGAAAACGGCCTGCACTTGGCGCAAGCCCTCAAGCGCGCCTTCCGGATTGCCCGAAAAATCGAAGGGGAACACAATGTTGCGCACCTCAAGCTGCTCGTGCTCGTGCTTCACGGTAAGCACCGGGCAGGGCGCCAGGCGAATGATACGCTCGGTGGTTGAGCTCACAAAGAAGTGCTGAATGCCGCTATGCTCGCGGGCCCCCATCACCACCAGGTCGATGCCATACTTCTGAATGACCCGCAGAATGCCCTCGCCCACCGCGCCGGTCCTCACGGTGTGCCGAACTGACACCCCCGGCGCGCGCAGCGCGGCTTCGTCCTGCAGGGTCTGCAGCCGGCGCTTGGTGGCCTCAATAAGCTTTATGGGGAAGATTTGGTCAAGCCCGGCGCCACCAACCGGGCCGCCCACCGTGCTGAAGCCGCCTGCGGTGTCGCCGAGTTCTTCGAGCATGTGCAGCAGCATTACGCTGCCTCCCGTGTGCCGGGCGAGCTGTAGCGCCACCTTGTAGGCGTAGTGCGCCTCAGGTGAAAAATCAGTGGGTACAAGTATATTTTTCATAACTAAAAAAGAAAGGTGAAAAATTGTAATAACCCGGCGCAGCCACTCCCCGCCATAACCTTATACGCAAGAGGGTTGCCGGCGGTAAGCCGCTGTGCGACGGGTTATTACAATTTAGCCTTTCTTTTTTAGCTATGCACTATTCTTTCAATAGTTTATCTACTTCCCGGTTGAAGCCAGCAATTTCTTCTTCGTAATATTTGCCCGTGCCAGGGCCGGCAAAACCGGTGTGAATTTTCCGAACGTTGCCCTTTTTGTCAAGGAAAATAGTGGTGGGGAAGGCCAGTACCTGCTTCAACTGGGGCAACGATTTGGCGGCCGAGTCCTTGTTGGACACGCCGGCCACCGCCAGTTCGTACTTGATGTTATAGCGCTCGCGCAGCTTGCGCAGGCGGGCCGATGCGACTTTGTAGTCGGGGCTGCGCTCGTAGCCCAGGCCGATTACTTCCACGCCGCGGTCTTTGTTTTTCTCGTACCAGGGCGCCAGGAAAGCGGTTTCGTCCATGCAGTTGGGGCACCAGGAGCCCAGCAGCTGAATTACCACCACCTTGCCCTGATAAATAGGGCTGGAAGGGGAAACCACTCCGCCCTCAAACACGCTGGGGAATTTGAAATCGAGCTTGGTTTCGCCTGCTTTGAGGGACGTCAGCGAGTAAGCGTCGGGGAGTTTGGCGTTGGGGTCGAGCACGGCGGTCCAGGTTTCGTGGCCGCCCTTGCCACTGTAAAAATCGCCTTTGAGGGTACCATCGGGCTGCTTGGTGGCCTGAAAGAGAAAGCCATGGTTGCCGTCGAACGTCGACATGCCCATGCCGCTGGGCAGCACCGAACCGGAGAGGTAGCGGTAGTCGCCAGTAGTGGTGAGGAAGGTGCCCCGGATGGCCGCCCCTTCCTGCTTGAAAACGCCAACGGCGGGGTAGGTCTTGCCCTCGTCTTCCTTAAACGTGACCCGCCAGGTGCCGTTGAAGTCCGGAGTTCCGGCCGCGGCCGCGGGCTGGGGCCGCTCGCCGAAGAGCGCTACCACCGGCAGGCGGTAGGGGGTGGCGGCGTCGTACTTCACCCAGGTGCCGGTGAGCTTGTTCTCGCCATCGGGCCGCACCACCAGCGCAGCGTCGAACACGTGCAGACGGATGGTGGCCGAGTCGCCGGCGGCCGAGATGTCGTCGCAGCGCAGCCGCTCTTCGCCGTCGAGGCCTTTGTTTACCAAGTAAACTACCGGCTTACCGTTCTCCACGGCCACGTCCATTGTAAAATTGATGGCCTTGTTCTGAGCTTTTACAAACCCATCCCAAAGGCCGGGCTTGAGGCCGGCGGGCAAGGCCGTGCCGGCAGCAGCGGCGTTGGTGTCGGTACCTTCTTTTTTAGTGGAAGAGGAATCGCAGCTGGCCAGCAGGCTCAGGCCCGCGGCGGCCGTGGCCAGCAAGCGGAGGGAAATCGTAGTCATAATAGTGCAAAAGTGCGAAGAGAATGCTGGCAGTGCCAGCCGGGGGCCACAACTGCTAATTGCATCAATAAGTTGTGCCGCTCTGCTGTTCTAATAGGGGAGAGGCTTTACTAAAGCATTGTGGCAGCAGCCCAACGCTAGCCCAAAAACCTACGTTACCTTATAGTTGTACTCTCCCAAAAGGGTATTCCCACGTTCCGGCTAGGTACAACTTAGCGCAGGTACTACATTTGCACAACCACTTTTTTTACTACTGCATCCTATGGCTTTCGACCTGGAAATGATTCGCGCCGTGTACGACGGCATGGGTTCCCGCATCGAGGCGGCCCGCGCCGCGGTGGCGCGCCCGCTCACCCTCACCGAGAAAATCCTCTACGCCCACCTCTATGGGGGCGAAGTAAAGCAAGCTTTCGAGCGCGGCGTTACCTACGTCGATTTTGCCCCCGACCGGGTGGCCATGCAGGATGCCACGGCTCAAATGGCTCTGCTCCAGTTCATGCAGGCTGGCAAGCCCACGGCTGCCGTGCCCAGCACTGTGCACTGCGACCACCTCATTCAGGCCAAAGACGGCGCCACGCCCGACCTCGCCGAAGCCAACACCGAAAACAAGGAAGTGTACGACTTCCTGGCCTCGGTTTCCAATAAATACGGCATCGGCTTCTGGAAGCCCGGCGCCGGCATTATTCACCAGGTGGTGCTCGAGAACTACGCCTTCCCCGGCGGCATGATGATTGGCACCGACTCGCACACCCCCAACGCGGGCGGCTTGGGCATGATTGCCATTGGCGTAGGCGGCGCCGACGCCGTTGACGTAATGGCTGGCATGGCTTGGGAATTGAAATTTCCCAAGGTGATTGGCGTGAAGCTGACCGGCAAGCTCAGCGGCTGGACGGCTCCCAAAGACGTTATTCTGAAAGTAGCTGGCATCCTGACCGTGAAAGGCGGCACGGGTGCCATCGTGGAGTACTTCGGCGAAGGTGCCGAAGCCATGAGCTGCACCGGCAAAGCCACCATCTGCAACATGGGTGCTGAAATCGGGGCTACGACCTCGGTGTTCAACTACGACGAGAAAATGGCTGAGTACCTGCGCGGCACCGGCCGCGCCGACATCGCCGACGCTGCTTCCGCTGTAGCCGAGCACCTGCGTGCTGATGACGAAGTGTATGCCCAGCCCGAGCGTTTTTACGACCAGCTCATCGAAATCAACCTATCCGAGCTGGAGCCGCACGTAAACGGCCCCTTCACGCCAGACGCAGCCTGGCCCATCTCGGAGTTCGCCGCTGCTGTGCGCGAGCACGGCTGGCCCGCTAAGCTGGAAGTAGGCCTCATCGGCTCCTGCACCAACTCGAGCTACGAAGACATCACCCGCGCCGCTTCCATCGCCGCTCAGGCCGTGGAAAAAGGCCTGCACGTGAACGCTGAGTTCACCATCACGCCCGGCTCGGAGCTGGTGCGCTACACGGTGGCCCGCGACGGCCTCCTCGATACGTTTGCCGAAATGGGCGGCGTGGTGCTCGCCAACGCCTGCGGTCCGTGCATCGGTCAGTGGGCCCGTCACACCGACGACCCTAAGCGCAAGAACTCCATCATCACGAGCTTCAACCGCAACTTCGCCAAGCGCAACGACGGCAACCCGAACACCCACGCCTTCGTGGCCTCGCCCGAAATCGTGACGGCCTTCGCCATTGCCGGCGACCTGACCTTCAACCCCCTCACCGACACGCTGCCTGGTACCAACGGCCCCGTGAAGCTCGACGAGCCCCAGGGCGTGGAGATGCCGCCCCGCGGCTTCGCCGTGGAGGATGCCGGCTTCCAGGCGCCCGCTGCCGATGGCAGCACGGTGCAGGTATTGGTAAGCCCTTCGTCTGACCGTCTTGAACTGCTCGAACCCTTCAAGCCTTGGGAAGGCACCGACCTGAAAGGGTTGCGCCTCCTCATCAAGGCCCAGGGCAAGTGCACCACCGACCACATTTCGATGGCCGGCCCGTGGTTGAAATACCGCGGCCACTTGGACAACATCTCTAACAACATGCTCATCGGAGCCACCAACGCCTTCAATGGCAAGGCCAACGAGGTGCGGGAGTTTGTGACCCAGGGCGACGGCACCACCACCGTACCGCAGGCTGCCCGCTCCTACAAGAGCATGGGCATCGGCACCGTGGTAGTGGGCGATGAAAACTACGGCGAAGGCTCCTCCCGCGAGCACGCCGCCATGGAGCCCCGCCACCTGGGCGTGCGCGCCGTGATTGTGAAGAGCTTCGCGCGTATCCACGAAACCAACCTGAAGAAGCAAGGCATGCTGGCCCTCACCTTCGCCAACAAGGCCGATTACGACCTGATTGAAGAAGAGGACACCATCGACATCCTCGGCCTGACCAACTTCACGCCCGGCGAACCCCTGCAGGCCCGTCTGCACCACGCCGACGGCGACACCGACCTCATCACCCTCAACCACACCTACAACCAGGGTCAAATTGAGTGGTTCAAAGCCGGCTCGGCCCTGAACTTGATTCGGTTGAAGGAAAGTGGCTCTGCTCAGATGTCGCAGAAGTAGTTTCTTCGTTTTAGAAGCGTAAGCAACAACGGCCGCCCCAGGAATCTGGGGCGGCCGTTTTGGTTTCTGACAAGCTGCGCTCTGTTCTACAAATCAATTTTCGTATGAGTCATAGCGATAACAGCAAGGCTTTTAAATGGATAATTATCGTAAGCAGCATGGCCTTGTTTGCCATTTCGTTGACGCAGTATGCCTACTGCACTGAGGCGGACCAGAATGGGGAATGCACACAGGCAGTTAGTGTTTTGCTAGTGGGATGGCTGGGGATAGTTGGAGGGGGAGTTGCACTCACTTGGTTTGCCAATCCATTCTTGCTCCTATCTTGGATGTTGGCTTTGAATTTCACCAAATTTGCAGTGCTTACGAGCGGCTTTGCATTGCTACTGATGCTTTCATTCCTGGCTTTTAGAGAAGTGATGGTCAACGAGGCAGGAGGCTATTCGAAAATTGCTGAAACTTGCTCAGGGTATTGGTTATGGATAGCAAGTGCGTTGGTAATGCTTGTCGGTAATCTTATAGTTATGCGCAAGGAAACCAATAGGGCAGCCGCGACAATTTAGTTGCTTGTTCCGTTAAGGCCCGAGGGCATTACGGTAGGCCTTCCCCGAAATGGCGCGAGTTTAGCATAGCATAACTGGTGACTAATCATGACGTGGGGCTGAGCCTCCATTGCGGCACGACCGGTTTTTACTTAGAGGCCTAAGTAACAACGGCCGCCCCATAATACTGAGGTGGCCGTTTTTATGTAATTCTGGGCATCAACGTTTGACGGAACTTCTTTTATGGAATAAGTTTACTCGGTTTGCGCCGCTGAAAACGTCCCACTTAAAGTGGTGCCGGTAAAGGAGGCAGCAAATGTGCCATCCGCAAATTTGGTGATAGTATTATTAACAGCACTCCCTTTGATAGAATTTCCGGCAGTGGTCTAAGTTAAGGTGGTATTGTGATTGTCGATGACAATTTTAATTCGCGCGGAGTGCATGGCCAATGACT
>NZ_JAFCUF010000013.1:0-125403 GCF_049896385.1 Hymenobacter sp. B1770 | reverse complement strand
CAACAACGCCCACGTGCGGTCACTGATTTCGTCTAATTGATTCACGAACGCAAAGCTAATTGTCCGTACAACCTAGCAGGAGTGCTATGACTCCAATACGTTTTTGCTGCAATCACAATAAGGTCTGCATTTTGTTCCTAGGTCGCTGCCGACTACTTATTAGAACATAGCAGCCTACTGCACTGCGCCATAACGTCTGCATCCGTAGATTGCTGGAAAAGAACAGGCTGCGCTACTTGGCTTATTTCTGAGGAGTATTCAGGAGGTCCTTCAAAGAATTTACGCCTTGCTGGAGGGTGTGCAGCAGATGGGCTTCCTCCCCTGGAAGACGGGTGCCTAGCAAATCAATCGTCGTGGTCAGGGAGTGCAGAATGGGCTGAGCGGCGCGCACCTGCTCTTGGGCTTTCTCAAGTTGAATGTTGCTGTGCCGGAGCTGAAAGTGGGTATTCACCAGCTTGGCCAGGGCCTTGAGGGATTCCAGCTTAAGGTCCGACAGCTCCCGGGGACGCGAGTCGATAACGCACAACGAGCCCAAAGCCCGGTCTTCCGCATCTTTGACGGGCACGCCGGCATAGAAAATAATGTGCGGGTCACTCACCGTCAAGGGATTGCCCTGAAAACGCTCGTCGAAGCGTGCATCGGGCACCACCATTGTCTCGTCGGGGTTAAGAATGGTGTGGGCACAAAAGGAATGCTCCCGGGGACCGCGCATGTAATGATGCAGGGAAAGGCTTTCGCCGAGTTCGTTGTGGACTGATTTCGACCACTGCCGGTCGCCGGCAATCAGGTTGATGGCGGCAATGGGGGTGCCGCAGATTTCGGCCGCCAGGCGCGTGATGTCGTCGTACACCTCCTCGGGCAGCGTGTCCAATAAATTATGTTCGGCCAGGGATTGCAGGCGTTCGGACTCGTTCTCGGGTAGAAGGGGCGGAATCATAGCGGCAGAAGTTAAGGGTGAGATTTAGTAGGCGTTCTCTTCTCCTTTGAATACGTTGTATACGGTCAGAAACATTATTTTCATGTCCAGTGATAGGCTCCAGTTTTCGAGGTACCACAGGTCGTACTCCACCCGCTTCTGAATGTGCTTGAGCTCCGTGATTTCGCCACGGTAGCCGTTTACCTGCGCCCAGCCGGTGATGCCCGGCTTGAGAAACTGACGAATCATGTACTGGTCTTCCATCGACGAGTACTCAATGGTGTGCTTCAGCATGTGGGGGCGCGGCCCCACGATGCTCATCTGGCCAAAAAGCACGTTCAGAAACTGCGGAAACTCGTCGAGGCTGGTTTTGCGCATAATGCGGCCAATTTTCGTCACACGGGCGTCGTTCTTGGTGGCTTGTTTCGAATCCGATTCCTTGTTCACCGTCATGCTTCGAAATTTAAAGCAGTCAAATGGTTCGTTGTTCAGGCCGCTGCGCTTCTGCACAAAGAAGATGGGCCCTGGCGATTGCAGGTAGATGATGATGCCCAGCAGCGGCACCAGCCAGCTCAAAATAAAAATAGTGACTCCCAGGCTGACCACAATATCGAAAGCGCGCTTTTTGAAACGATTGATAACTTCCTGCAGTGGCTCCTTGCGGATGGATAGAATGGGAAGCTCGTAGAGGTAGTCTACGTGTACTGGGCGGTTGATGAAATACGAAAAATCGGGCACAATTCGAAAGCGAATCAGGTCCTGGTCAGCCTGCTGCATCATGCCATACACGGCACTGTTGTTTTCGGGCATGATGGTGGAATAAATTTCCGTTACTCCCCTTTGCCGGGCAATGTTCAGCGCGTCGTGTATGCCGGGAATAATTTCGTGTTTGGAGTTAGAAACTGGTTTGCGCAAATCGTCTACGAAGCCCTCGATGCGCACACTCAGTTCTTCGGTTTCGAGGTACGTGGCAAGCTTTTCGGCCACCTTGTTGTATCCCAGTATCAGTACCCGGCGCCGCAGGCCGCCCTTGCGGCGTACCCAAGCCCGGAGAAGCAGGTAAAAAAGCCGCACCAACGTAAGTACCCCGGAAAAACTTAGAATGGTGGCATAAACGAAGACCCGTGCCAGCGGCAGGGAGTTTCGCAGCAGGAAGGAGGAAACCAGCACCAGAAACGCCCAGAAAAAATAGATGCGGAAGGTGACGGTAAAAAAACGTCTGAAGGTGAGGATGTTCTGATAGGAATAGATTTGCCCTATCCAGGATACAAGGACCCAGGTGAAGTTGATAAGTAGCCAATAAAAGCTGCGCGATGACAGTAACGTAGCCGTTGGTTCGTTGGGGATGTATTCCTGGGTGAAAAGCAAAATGATGTTCAGCAGGAACAGGTCCAGCACCAAAAACGGTATTTGTAATGAGCGTACAAAAGTCCTATCCATAAGTACAGTAATCTACACGTAGCGGCCTTGTCAAATTTAAGCGAGCAAAAGCATACTATATCAGTGCTCATCTTCGCAGGGTATCCACAGACCAATGCGGCTCAATCCAAACGATTCTACCAAATTTGCAAAAGGGTATCTGGATTGCCTAACAAGTGGGTACGTAGGTTTAACCTCAAGCGTTAGACTTAAGTAGCCATTTTCCCGCCCCAAGCGCTTGATTTAGTGTAGGCTATGTGCCCTGATAAATAGTTTTTGAAGTTGGGGACATGGAGAGCATGTTATTGGCTGGCATGTAATTCGGTCGGAGAGGCTTCAGAGTCAGATAGTTATTTGCGGTTGCGCTAGTGTGAGGCATCAGACCAAATTAGGAGCCATCGAAGGAACTGCTTCTGCTGGTTTTGGCCAAAGTCAGCCAGAGGCAGGCCAGTGTGAGGGCCAATAAGAATGCAGATAGCACTGCCACCAACCAGTCCTGCGAGTACATATCGGTGCCCAGCTTTATCCGAAGCGACGACATGCAAGCTGTGAACAAGGCAATCAATGACCAGAATTTAAGGCTAAAACCCTGGTTTTGGGTGGGGGCCAGCAATGCAGGCAAGCGAAAAATGGCCCACGCGATGGCTGCCAGCCCCAGCAGCGTGTGGCCTAAATGAACTGCGGCGTACACCTGGCTATGGCTTACCAGCTCGTGCAAAGCAAACAAGCGCCGTTGGTGTTCGAATAGATAGTCGCTGCTCTGGTGCACAAACCAATCCCAGCCAAAGTGGGTGAGGGTGCCCAGCAGGATTGAGAGCAGAATAGTGAGCCAGCGGTGCCGAAGCGTGCGTGGCCAGTTAGGCAGTGCGCAAGGGGCAAGCCGGGAGTATATCGGCGCCGGCAAGCGCTGCAGCAGGGGCGTGCGCACCACCGCGTGAAACACCAGCGTCAGCAGCACGGCAAAGGGTAGGTCGAACCAAAAAAGCCCGGGCCAGGTGTGGCTGTAGTAGCTAAGTCCTTTGCGCATGCGCAGGAAGTACTCAAAATCGGGGACTATGCTGCCTGCAATGAGCCCCGTAGCAGAGAACCAGGTGCGCTTTGCGTTCAGAAAAGGGAGTACTAACGCCGGGTGGGCAAAAGTGAATGGCATTAGCGCGTGTAGAGGCGTTTGGTGCAATAAGAAATAGGCAAACGCCGGAGGTGTGGAGGGACATTCTCCGTTTTGCGTCATCGTTATCGGATATATACTCCCAAACCAAGGGTTGCGGCTGCGCATTGGTCTGCTTCCAAATCAGAACTAACGGCCGCCGGGGCGGGGTTTGCCGGGCCTGCAATGAGGCTGCAGTCCGTGGCCAATGTAGTGGGTCTTTAACAGATTGATGCTTGGCTGCAAGAATTGCCGTGCTAAGCAGTAAATCCGATTTTATAAAGAAAGCGTTAATGGATAGTACTTGTTGAGTAAATTGGAATCAAATACACATTTGAATTATTAAGTGGTAAAATTGCACTTTTATGCAAGCTTCCTTGGGTACTCCTCTTTCTAAAATAAAGTTAGCGACGCATCCTAGGAGCTTCGAAAAGCAAGCAAAGCCAAAAGCTAGAAATCCAACACTGGACATTTTTAGGGGGGTAGCTGTTTTGCTGGTAATGTTCAATCATATTTATATAATTGACCCCGTTGCTGTTACCAATCCGGTTATAAAAGGTTTACGCCAGGTTATTGGCTATCTGTTTACAGGCGGGTGGATAGGAGTGGACCTGTTTTTTGTGTTGAGCGGCTTTCTGATTAGCGGATTGCTCTTCAAAGAGTATGAAAAGACTGCAGACTTCCAACCAACAAGGTTTTTGATACGGCGAGGTTTTAAGCTTTACCCCAGCTTCATCTGCTTTCTGATCATCACTTTTTGCTTTGAGGTCTTTTACTACTCCAGGGCCTCTCCGGATTTCCCCAGGTTTCAGGATTATCTAAAAGACTTGATTTTCATGAACAACTATGCCGGTGGACGGTGGTCGCACACGTGGTCGTTGGCTGTCGAAGAGCATTTTTATATTTTACTGTCCGTCTACTTTCTGGTATCCGTTAGGTACAAAGTCATCACCTTCAAAACGTTTGCTTATACCTACGTTGCTCTAATGGTAGTAGCCCTGACTTCGCGGGTTTACTTAAATGTGCAGTATCCCACCTACGATTTTGACTTGCATTACACCCTTACGCATGCCAGAATCTCAGCTTTATTCTACGGAGTTTTTATATCGTATTGTTATCATTTCCGTCGCGAACAGCTGGTGGGCTTCCTGCAGCGATGGAAGGTGTGGCTGCTTGTGCTAGCGTGCAGCTTCCTTGCCACAAATTTTATTTTTGCCCGTGAAGAAAACTCGTGGATAAGCATGATTAGCCTTTCAGTGAACCCTTTGTGCTTTAGTGTTTTGCTGTTGGTAGCCCTAAATTTCACGGGAAGCTTCTTTAAAGAGGGAATACTCTCCTACATCGGGCAGCAGTCTTACAACATCTACCTGTGGCATGTATTTATGAACAGCATAATCTACCACCTGTTCATCAATCATTTGGCCAACCAATATATGTGGCTGCTTTACATGGCCTCCTTTTTTGTAGCTTCTTTTCTGGCTGGTATCTTTTTCACGAAAGTGGTAGAAATTCCTCTGTTGAAGGTGCGTGAAAAGATTGCTGCACTCAGATAACGAGCGGGTGTAGTATCATTAGCGGCATTTCCTGCGCACTTGATTGGCGCTGGCAATGCTCTACCTGCTAATGCATCCATTCTACCTCCCCATCGTGAAACGTTTATCTAAGCCGCTCTTAGGATTATTTCACATCGCCGCGCTGGCGGGCTGTTCTTTGAGCCAGGCGCCTGTGCTGCTAAGCCAACCCAATAATCCGGCCACTGGAGCTAGCCAGTCTGTTAGTTCTAGCATATGCAACTACAACCAGCCAGCCAGCCGGAAAGCGGAACTGCTCTCGGCTGGCTGGGAAAAAAGGCTAGAGGATAATTTCGACAGCAACCCAACTAGTACCTCAAATTCTCTTTGGAGTGTTTGGGTTGGGGGCGCCTTCAACAACGAGCTCCAACTATACACGGCAAACGCCACCAATCTAAGCGTCATTCCGGACTCCGACAATGCTGCCAACAGCGTACTGTCGATTCGGGCCGTGAAGGAAACCGTCGTGGGCCCGAAATATCGCCAGGACGTGGATGCCACGCCCACCACCTTTGAATTTACCTCGGCCCGCATTGAGTCAAAGACCCTGTTTGCGCCGGGCCGGGGCACCAGCCAGCTTCGGTTTGCGGCCCGCATCAAGTTGCCGAGTGGTTATGGTATGTGGCCGGCATTCTGGTCGTACGGCAATAATTGGCCCACCGATGGGGAAATCGACGTGCTCGAGGCCCGCGGCAATGAGCCCTTCCTGTTTCAAACCAACTACTTCTTTGGCCGCCAACCCAATGTAAACCTAGTGCAGAACGCGGCCGCGTACCTCACCACCAGCACCAGCCTCACCGATTGCTGGCACGTGTACGAGGTGCTCTGGACCAAACAGTCGCTGACATTCCTGCTCGATGGCCAAGTGGTTGATGTGAAGACCGGCGGCTACGTGCCCGACCTATACGGCCGGCCCGAGCGCCTCTCACTCAACCTGGCCGTGGGTGGCGATTTCTTCTACAAGGATGGCGCCCGCCCCACGCCCGGCCAGATACTGCTCAACGAAGGCGAAGGCCAGATGCTGGTGGACTGGGTGCAGGTCTACAGCAAAAAATAGCTGCTTCGGGAGCTTTTTCGCCGGTTCTCTGACCGTCCTAGCGCACCTTAGCCCCACCCGAGCGCTGGCGTTGCCGGGCCTGGAATATTTCCTCGAAGTGCGCGGCGTACTGGTCAATGATGCGGTCCCAGTTATACACGTGCTCAATCTTCTGAGCATTGGCGGCCAGCATGTTCCCGTAGGTAGCGTCCCCTTTGCGAACCGACCGCAAGGCGGCGGTCACATCGGCAGCGGTGGTGAAGTACAGGGCGTCGCCCTCGAGCACGTACTTGTTGAAGGCGTTGTCGTTGGCACAAATCAGTGCGCCGGAGGCCATGGCTTCCAGCAGCGAGGGGTTGGTGCCCCCCACGGTGTGGCCGTGGAAATAGAGATTGGAGTAGTACCGGATGTTGTTCAGGGTGTTGATATTGTAGATGCCGCCCACAAACCGGATGTTGGCCGCGTCTTTGAATTTGCCCTTGAGGTATTCGCCGTACTGGCTTTCGTGCTTGCCCACCACCAAGAAGGGGCGGTCTATTCCGGCCTGCACCACCCCGTCCAGAATCACTTCGATGCTGTTTTCCGGTTCGAGCCGGGCAATCAGCATATCGTAGGCGTAGGGGGTGAGGGAGTAGGCGGCCAGGTCGCTTTGGTCGGGAGTAGTGAACGAATGGGCGCCGTAAGCAATGAAGGTAGAGTCTTTCTTATACTTCTGCTTGAGGTATTGCTGGATGCCGATGGAGTCGGAAATTAGGTAGTCGCTGTTGTTGACGGCCAGCTTTTCGGCGTACTCCAGGAAGCGCTGCACGGGCTTGGAGAACTTGGAGCGCTTCCACTCCAAGCCATCCATGTTGGTGGTAACAATGCTCTTTTTGCGGGGCAGAAACTTGTTCGAAACCGAACTGCTGGTGTATCCTAGCTGCAGAATGATGTCGTAATCGCGCTTGCGCGTGTCCGCGATGCAGTTGTAGTCATAAATGAACTGCCCCACGGTGCCGTACTTGAACTCGGGGTCGTAGGCATGAACGATGTGCACGCCGTTCCAGCTGTTCTCCTGAAAAGGGTGGTTGTGCGAGTTGTACACCGTCACCGTAAAGCCCCGCTTCACGAGGCCAACTGCCAGGTATTCGGCGCACTGCTCAAACCCGCCGTAGTTGTTGGGGATGCCCCGGGTTCCGATAATTGCTATTTTCATGAGCTAGTGGTTCAGCACCTCTTGGTACGCGGCCAGGGTTTGGGCGGCGGTGTCCTGCCAGGTGTAGTGGGAAAAAATATGGTCGCGCAGGCGCGGATTCACGGGTTCGGTATGGGCCTGCAGCACGGCCTGCCGGATGGAATCCACGTCGTCGGGCTCGCAGTAATAGGCCATGTCGCCGAAGTATTCTTCCGTGTCGCCCTTTCGGGTTACCACCAGGTTGCAGCCCATGGCGCCCGCTTCCAGCGAGCTTAGCCCCGTGGTTTCAAACCAGCTGGGCAGCACGTGCACCTTGGCCGCCTGATAGACACCCGCCAGGCCAGCGTGGTCCATGTGCTGGATAAACCGCACATTCGGAGCGTCCTTCGCCTCGGCCTGGCACTGCGCATAATACGCCGCTTGGTTGGGCCCCGGCTTGCCGATGATGGTTAGCTGCAAGGCCGTATTACGCAGCGCCTTGATAAGGTTCAGCTGGTTTTTGCGCCCTTCGATGCGGCCCACGCACAGCACATGGTCCTGAAAAGCGAGGTTCGGCGCCACGGCATCGCTAAACGAGGCCGGGTCGATGGCGTTGACCACCTTGTGGTAGCCCTTTTTGATGCCGTAGGAAGCCACCAGGCGGTTGTATTCGCTGTGGGAGTTTGGCAGCAGCATGCCGGCTTGGGCCGCCACCACCTGCACGGACTTTTTCTGGCCGTGCGTGAGAAAGTACAGCGACTTGATTTTCTCGCCGTTCTTCACTGCCCGGGCCACCGCCTTCACATACTCTATCTGGTCTTTGTCAAACACCGTGTTTAGCAGGCGCATGGGGCCGGTCCGGCTCTTTTTCTCGTACTCGTGGTAATCGACGAAAATGGTCGAAATTACAAAAGGAACCTTCGTAGCCTTTACATGGGGTAGGATGTCGTCGGGGCGAATGATGTTGAAGAAGTGCAGCAGGTCGTAGTTCTGGTAAGCAATGGCGTCGGTGCTCAGCCGGATGTCGACTTCTATGCCCAGGGCCCGCAGGTACTTCGCCGTCATCTCAATCTGGGTGGTGTCGCCTCCGGGGGAAGTAAAATGCGTACTGCGGGAAATCATCACAACCTTCATGACCTACTTTCTTTTTAGCGGAGAACAACGGGCGCGGGGACATTGGAACATACGGCATGCGGCACAACGCCGCGCTCTTGGCTTGGCCCGAAACTAGCTGAAGAGCTTTTCCTTCAGGACGGTTAAATAGCCTAACGCGTAGAGCTGCTTGATTTTGTAGTACGTGCGTCGCTCCTCACTGGGAGCATACGCGCCATACAAGTAGAAGGTGAGGAGCATCAGCACCTGTTTAATGATTTTGCCCCAAAACCGTTTTCTGGCCGACTTGTACTCAATAAGCCCTTCCGACTTACCATTTAACCTGGAATAGTTAAAGAGGTAGTCTTTATTGAGCTTGTTGGCAATCTTGTGGTACACTACCAGCCGGGGCTCGTACCAGATGGAGTACCCCAGCAGTTTGGCGCGGTTGAAGTAGTCGTTTTCTTCCCCCGCCATGAGGTTGTTGCCTTTGCGGCCCAGCTCGGGGTTGTACCAGCCAATGCGTTGCGCCACCTCTCTGCGCAGGCAGTAGTTGGCTCCCATCAGCTTTTCGGTGGGCCGGGGCTCGTCGCCAAGGTCAAACATGCTGGCCAGGTAGTAGTACTTCTTGGGTAGCCAATCTGGCGCCTCTGCATTGAACGCCAGGACTTTGCCGCCCGCAATATTCAGGTTGGGGTTGGCGAAGAGCGTTTCGCACACATCGAGGTAGCGGGCGTCGAGGTCGATGTCATCGTCGACGAAAATCAGCACCTCATTCCTGGCCTCTTTGATGCCCCGGTTGCGGGCGTGCGACAGTCCCTGTTCGGTTTCGAGCACGTAGCGCACCGCGGGGTTTTGTAAAAACGGCTTCACTGCTTCGGCCGTGCCATCGGTAGAATTATTGTCGATGACCAGCAGCTCAAAATTGTTTTTGTGAGCGCAGTGAAATAAAATCGACTCTATTGTCTCCTGTATGAAGGGAACCCGGTTGTAGGTGCACACAATAAAAGTAAAAGTGCTCATGTAGTTCGGGCAAGGTAAGGGCTACACACCAGCTCCCGTGGGAGTAGGAGAGATGAACGAATAGCGAGAAAAACGTGGTGGACGGGCAGCTTTCTGGGGCCGACCCAGCCGGGTGGTAGTGGAAGGGATTAGGGTTTGTACGTTAAAATAACATGAAGTTGCTGTCGAGCTGCTGCGAATAATGCATGAATGTATTTATTCGTCAATATTCTGGCTGCGTTCCTGTAGGGTATCCTCAAGCAGGAGGAAGCGAAATGGCGACGTTTCGGCGGCCTTGTTGTAGATGGCCCGGTAGAAGAAGGCCGTCATCATCAGGGCAATGGTGTAGCCCAACACCGATTTAATCAGCTTCTGAGTCCGGCTGTTGAAGAAGAAGAAAAACAGGAAGCTCAAAATCAGCACCCGGAAATTGAGCAGGTAGTCGTTGGTGCGGGCCAGAATAAAGTTGTCGTATACAAGCCGGTCCAGCAATGCCCCCAGAAAATACAGATTGTAGTATTTGTGAAAGTCATACTCTTTGAAGTTCTCTTTCAGGTCGGCGCTAAACCAGATAATTACCATGTCCAGAATAAAGAACAGGGCCCGGGCCGTGCCGGCCCCCACTTTGCCCTCGTCGCTTATCTCCTGCATGTAGTCGAGGTTATCGACATAATAGTCATAGCCGGTCAGCGACACGATGGGCGCCGAAAGAGTCAGGACCAGCGCCAGGATGGTTGGGGCAAGGGCCGTCACCAGCAGGAGCAGGCCCATTTGCACGTAGCGGTTTTTAAACCAGTCCCAGCGCAGCAAGGGGAAGAACAAAGCGCCAATTATGATGCTTTTATGGAAGCTAAACCCGAAGAACAGGCATAGCAGAGCCCACCCGTATTTCTTCTCAAACGCCAGGTTGAACGCGTAAAACAAAACGAACCACGCCAGGGTCTGCCGCATGATGTTCATGCTGCTGAACATGAGCAGGTAGGTGAAAAAGAAGAAGATAAACCACGGGGCAATAAAGGGAAAGCGGGCTAAAGACTTGTAGAAGAACGTGATTTGAATGAAGGCGATGATGATAAACAGAAACGCAAAGTGGGCGTGCACCGCATTCAGCCATTCATTCAGCAGCCGGTACCCAAACTCAATATCGCGCGGGTACACGCCGGTTTCGCGCAGCTTCAGGTACCATTCCAGGTAGGCCTTGTAGTCGATGCCCACGTAGTACCGGCCCCCGATGATGAGGGAATACATCACGATGATGAACAGCAGGTTGGGACCCCAGTAGGAGGGGAAGCTGACCTGTTCCCCGCTGGCGTCCAGCACGGGCCGCGTCGATGGTCGTGATAGCAATATCATGAACACCATCAGCAGGGTATAGAACAGGTAGGTCCCGGGTTCGGTCATGGGGGCGGTTTAGCCGTTTGTGCCCGCGGGGCCGAACGTGTTTTGCTTGATAACCCGGGCGGGGTTGCCCACCACTACGCAGTTGGGCGCAATGCTTTTTACCACAATGGAGCCCACGCCGATTACCACATTATCACCAATCTCAATGTCACCAATGATGCACACCTGGGCCCCGATGTCCACGTTGTTGCCTATTCTGGGGCAGGCGCTGTAGGTGCCGTCGGCCAGTTTTTTATTGCCGATGGTGGTGGAGTGCCGCACGTGCACGTTCCGTCCCAACCGGCTTTCGCCGTTAATGACCAGGGCTTGGCCGTGGTCGAGCCGGAGGCCGCTGCCGGCCCGCAGGCTCCAGGGCAGCTCAATGCCCAGAAGCCACTCCACCAATACGCGGTAGATTATCAGATACCAGAAGAAGAAGATGAGGAGTACGCGGTTGCGGCGCACCAGCGTGGCCGCCCGAAACAGCATCAGCACCAGCTGCGCTTTAACGTTGCCGCGGTTGGCCCGGAAATCCTGAAAAATTCCTTGATGAGTAGCAGTGTCTTCCATAGCTTAATGTGGGGTGTTGCCAATAGCAGGAGGGCAGTTAGGAGGCCTCCTGCTCGGCGGGTGGCTCAGACTTCCGGCGCACCAGGCCGGCAACCATGGCAAAATCGTTGCGGGTGTATACGCCAAGCAGGTAGCCGACTGGCAAGAAGAGCAATAAAATTGCACCCCGAACCGCGTAGGTCAGGTAAAAATTATCGGCCGGCAGCGCTTCCCGGAGGAAGTACCAGCCCACCATCAGGCCACCGAAGAACAGGATAGTAACCGGATAGAAGAAGAACTTGATTTGCGGGTCCACGGCGCGCGCCGCCTGGGTAAACAGCACGCGCTCGAACAGGCACGCCAGAAACAACCCGAACGCCACCGACACCGGCAGGTTGTGGAACCAGTCGAGGTACGCCAGCAGCAAGGTGAACGCCACGATGCCCGCTGCAAACAGCAGAGAAGTGCGGCGGAATTCCTTCAGGCGGTTGTTGGCAAACAAGTAGTTCTGATAGGGAATGGTGAGGATTTTGGTGAAGGCAAACAACAGGGAGAAGATGAGCACCGGGTAGGCCTGCACGTAGCGCGCGCCAAAAACCAGCGTTATCAATTCTTCGCCAAACAGCATGGCCACCAACACCGCCGGCAGGAAGATAATGGAGATGATGTGCTCGTAGTTGCCGAGCTGTTCCATGGTCTTATCGTGCTGGTTGTCCGAGATGTTCTTGGAGAATACCGACAGGAATATCCCGCCCACACTCACGCCCAGCGTGAGCACCATCAGTCCCAGCCGGTTGCCCACATTGTAGTAGCCCAGCTCTTCGGGCGGCACCCCAAAGACGCCCAACAGCACCTTGTCGAAGCTGATGAGCAGCCCGTAGGCAATGGTAGAGGTAGAAATGCTCAGCGAGTAGCGGATGTACTTTTTTACCACCGCCCAGGAAAATGTCCCAAACTCCGAGCGCATCAGCGCCAGCAGGGGATAGATGGAGCTGAGGCCACAAGCGGCCATGATGTACCAAGCAATGCCAATTTCCGACTGGCCCAACACAACCGCCGCTATTTTGGCGATGTTAATCAGCAGTTGGGCGTAAAAATCTACCATGTTGGCCCGCACGATGTTGAGCTTGGCCGTCTGGTCGGTGGCGTAGAGGTAGAGCGGCGTCATCAGGTAATCCTGCAGGATGAAGATGACAATCAGCGTAATCTGCAGTTCGGTGAAGGTGCCATTGTGGCTCATCTGGTTCCAGGCCACAAAGGCCAGGACCAGCAAGGAGGTGAGGACGTTATAGAGAAAGAAAACGGCCAGGTAGTTCTTCAACCCCGTATTGGGGTCGTCGTTGTACATTTTCAAATGGGCGCTGTTCACCGTGTGAGTAAACACCGACTTGATGAGTACCTGAAAAGACATGGCCAGGCTGATGTTGCCCAGAATAGCCGGGCCCCCAATGCGCGCAATGAACACCGAACTAAGGATGCCAAAAGCCATGGACACCAGGCTAATGGCAAAGTTCTGGCTGAGTTTCTTTCCTAACATACCGCTTTCATGGTTTGGCGATGAGCACCGTGAGTTGGCTACTTCGCCGCGTAGCTGTTTTCGACCCGTACATCGTTGAGAATGACCAATGCCTGGGGTAGTTTTTCCTGGCTGGTGATATCGTGCAGAAGGTCGAGCCGGGCTTTGGGGGTGAAGTTGCAGCGCACCACCAGCACGGTGGCGTCGAGGTAAGGCGCCAGGGCAAAGGCATCGGCTACTTGGCCCACGGGGGCCGAATCGATTATCACATGGTCGAACTGCTGCCGGAGTTGGGCTACCAGCTCGCCCACGCGCGGGTGCATCAGGGTTTCGGCGGGGTTGGCAGGCACGCCGCCGGTGCCGATAACGGCGAGGTCAGGATTCACGGGAGCGGGGCGGAGCAGGGACGCGGCAGTAAGGGTGCTTTGGCTCATGAAATTCGTGGCCCCGGCGCCTTCCTCCAAACCCAGGCCGGCAAGCACGCCCGGCTGGCGCAGGTTCAAATCCAGCAGTACCACCTTTTTGCCGGTCAGGCTGAGGCTGATGGCTAGGTTGAGGGCAATGAACGTTTTGCCTTCGCCGTCCCGGCTCGACGTGACCAGAATAACCTGTTTCTCGCGGTCAGTGGTGGCAAAGTCAAGGTTGCTGCGGAGCAGCCGGAACTGTTCCGCAAGCTGGGGGCGCTTGGCATCGGCCACCGCCAGCAGGCCTTTGCCGGGGTAGTGGCCAATTTCGCCGAGGACCGGGGCGGTGGTTACCTGGGTGATGTCCTTTTGCTCCTGTACCGTATCGGCAAAAAAGTCGCGGAGGAAGACAAAGCCAAACGGAATGAGCAGCCCGAACACCAGCGCCAGCCCATAGGCCAGGGGCTTGTTGGGGTCGAGCGGCTTCTTGCTGGCAATGGCCGAATCAATCACCCGCGTGTTGGAAACCGTGGCAGCCAACGACAGGGCCGATTCTTCGCGCTTCTGCAGCAGGTACACGTACAGGTCACGCTTCACGCCCGCCTGCCGGTTGATGGCGTTCAGCTCCCGCTCGATGCTCGGAACCTGATTGATGCGCGATTGAAAATTATTGGCTTTGGCCGCCAGAGAGCCCCTAGTGACTGTCAGGCCGTTGGCGATGGAGCGCAGGTTTTCCAGCATGCTGAGCCGGAGCTGGGCCAGTTGGTCGTTGATGTTCAGAATCAGCGGGTTGGCCGGCTCGGCGTCGCGCAGCAGGCGCTGGCGCTGCAGCTGCAGCTCGTTAAATTTGCCCACCAGCTCCTGCAGCGAAGGCTCATTGATGCTGAACGTGCTCGGTACCAGTTCGAACTGTGCAGACTTTTGCGACAGGTACCGCTGCAGCGACCGCACCACGTCGAGCCGAATGTCCAGTTCGGATAGCTGCTTGGTATAGTCCGTGGCTTCCTGCTGATAAGAAGCCGCCTCCGACCGCACATCGGTGACTTGGTTGCGGCGCTTGAATTCCTCTTCTGCCCGTTCCGTGCCCGACAAGTCGGAGGTGAGGGTGCGCAAACGCTCGTCGATAAAGGTAATGGTGTTGCTGGCCAGCAGGTTGCGGTCTTCCTTGTTTTCCTTGTTATAAACCTCGATGAGCTTGTTGAGAATGTCGCGGCCTTTCTCCGGTACGGGGTGCATCAGGCTTACCATTAGCACGTTGGCCTTCTTATTGGTTTGCGCTACGTTGAGGTCTTTGTTGTAGCTGGCGGTCAGGTCCTGAATGTTGTTGATGGTGATGTAGACCTTGTTTTTTATGGCCGCAGTGCCCTCGTTCAGCTGCACCGTAAAGGTGCCATACGGCCGCACTATCGGCTGGCCGAACTTATAGACGGCCTTGCCGAAGCCGTCTTCCGCCAGCTCGAAGGTATTGGCCTCCCGGGGCGAAACCGTGAGCGACTTCTTGTCCGTGAAATTTTTGAGCTGATAAAGCTGCATCCGGATAGGTGCCTGACTCCCATATACTTCCCGCTTTCGAATGGCCCCATCGACATAATAGCTGGTCTGGAGGGACAGCTCGCTCAGCACCCGCTGCATGAGCGTTACCGACTTCAGGGCTTCAATCTCATTCTCGATGCTGGTGGCCGAATTGAAAATATCTAAATCCTTAAAAGCCGGGTTGCCGGCTTGAAAGTCCGGCCCCTTGTCGATGTCCCGTATCAGTATGGTGCTGGTAATCAGATAACGCGGGTTCACCAGCTTTAGGTAGACTGTGGCTAGGCCCAGACACACGGCTAAGCTAATGATAAACAGGGGCCAATGCCGCAGGTATTTGTGCAGATAACGCTTAAAATTGTTCTTGTCCGATTGGGAGTAAATCACTTCTCGCTCAGCCATAACGGTTATAATTTTAGCGTAAGAAGGATATCGCCGCGAATCCGAGAACGGAAATGACTGATGCCCAGAGGCCAATGTAGCGGTTGTTGGGAGAGGTTTGCGCCAGTTTCGACCGGTTGTCGGGCTCGACGTACACGATGTCGTTTTGCTGCAGATAGAAATAGGGCGAGTTAAAAACCTCCTTGTTGTGGAGGTTGAGGCGGGTAGTTACCCGTTCGCCGCCTTTTTCGCGGATGACCAGCACGTTTTCGCGCTTGCCGAATTCCGTCATGTCGCCGGCCATGCCCAGGGCTTCCAACACGTTGATGCTGCCCTGAGTAACATTGAAAGACGAGGGCGCCTTCACCTCGCCGAGCACGGTAATTCTGAAATTCAAGAGCCGAATGTCAACAATCGGCTGTTTGACATATTTCTTCACCGCCGCGGTCATCGTCTGAATGGCTTCTTCGCGCGTCGCCCCGCCCACTTTCACTTGGCCCAGTACCGGGAAGGTGATAAACCCGGCCTTGTCAACTACATAGCCTTCGTCTTGCCGCCTGTTGTTTGACACCGCGTTGTTCACCGTCGACGCAACGTTGGTATTGGCACTGCTGGTAGCAGCGATGACCCCGGTATTGAACAACACGCTGGACTCAGGGCTCAAACTCGTCACCGTAACCGACAGTAAATCGCCCGGTTGAATGCTAAGTGGTTTATTGTTCAGGATTTGCGCTTTGGATTCGCCTGCTTCTTTTAAATCCTTGAAATACCTAAGGTCGCGGCTAGAGGAACAGGCGGCAACCCCAAGAAATGTGACCGAAATGAGAAATCTGATTCCTGCTCGGATAGTAGCGTTTATCAAGGGGGTTTGAATTAGATTAAGAATCAAACTTTAAATTGGTTGAGTACAGTCGTGAATGTACGTAGGCAGGGCAGAAAAGGTAAACCAGACAATGCTCTTATCTGGGTCTGAGCTAGTAATTCTGGGCTATTTGGTACTTACGAGAGAAGGAAGTGTCGCCAGACTTAATAGCTGCTTCGAACAAGCAATTGCAGAATCTCAGCCTATTTCGGGGCATTAATAATATTCAAAGCTACAGGCTCGACGCTTGTTGTGTTAATCTAAAGCGTCAGAGCTATTTTGGTTTGTTTATTAACAAATTGCTGTCATAAGCTTCCGCTCCGTCGGCATTGCTTCTTCAAGAGAGCAATGCCAAATGTCGCAACATTGTCATCAGAACGGGCACCACTCCCAGAGCGAAGGGCCTGGAGGTGGGGTATAGGGGTACACCGGCTGCGAAATCGCAGGAACCGCACTTCTGTTGCTGCAAATCACAACTCCACACCCTTCTGCCTAAACCTTGTCAACTACGTCGTGGCAAATGAGTTTTGGTCGGTATGCGAGGCGGTGCTGCGGGAGCAGTACCGGCGGTAGCAAACGCGCCGCGCCCACACTCGTACAGCAGTAGCGGGTTGCTGTTCTGGTTCTGTGCCTCACCTGTTTGCTATGTCGTTTGCTTGGTCTTGGAGAAAAGTGCGCGAAGGCCTAGCGCGGCGCGAGAAATTGCTAGCGGTGGTGCTGGTAGGGTTTGTGCTGCCCTGGGCAGGGTTTGTGGTGCTGGCCCAAAAAGTCTGGACGGAGGGCGGGTTCGTTCAAGACAAAACTGTTCTGCGATTTCTCTATCGCAATGCTTCGCCGGGGCAGGACAAGCTGGCCTTGGCCCTCACCAAAATCGGCGACTCCGGACCCATGATTGTACTGGGCGCCCTCATTGCTGGTGGCTTGCTACTCAGGCGCCAGCGGACCCAGGCAGTGGTATTTGCGGCTTCGGTAGGCGGAAGCATGCTGCTAACGCAGGTACTGAAAGCCTCCTTTGCCCGCCCCCGGCCCGACTTGTGGGTAAGCATCAAGCCAGCCCTGACCTATAGCTTCCCCAGCGGACACGCCATGGATACGGCGGCCATTGCTGTGGCGGTAGCTTTTCTGCTGTGGCAATTTCGGGGGCATTGGGCGCTGTGGGCGCTGGGGCCTCTTTTTGCTCTGGGTGTAGGTTGGTCGCGCATGTATTTGGGGGTGCATTACCCCTCTGACGTACTAGGTGGCTGGCTAAGTGCTACCGGTTGGGTGACCGGCGTACAGTTGCTCACTGCCCGCGCTACTGGCTTATTCAGCGAGCCACCTGAGAATGATATTTCCCCGGCACATTTTTCTGAGTCGATGTCGTCTGCGGATGCAAATCAGCCTGCTTGAATGCGCTTAGTTTCAGCTGAGACCTGCTTCAGCGCTGGGTTATCGGCCTCGAACCACACGCAGCGCACGCTTTCTTCCATGAACTCATTGGTGCGCCGCAAACCTATTTTCTCCAGAATGCGACACGAGCCCGCGTTCTCCGCGGCGGCGTACCCGCAGATGCGGGGCAGCGCCAGCTGCTGAAAGCCGTAGTCGAGCCAGGCTTGCGCGGCCTCGTAGCCGTAGCCCTGGCCCCAGTAGCGGGGGATGAAACGGTAGCCCAAATCGTAGAAATCATAATGCCCGTTTATGGGGCCAGCCACCTTTTTAAGGCCGGCCCAGCCCATGAATTCTCCGGTGGCACGCAGCGTCACGGCCCAGCGGCCGATGCCATTGGCCGTGTATTGTGCCTGCACAAAACGAATGACTTCCAGGCTCTGGGCCGGGGTGGTTGACATATGGCCGCCGATACCTTCCAGGTAGCGGTGAACGGCCGGGTCAG
This sequence comes from Hymenobacter sp. B1770, assembly GCF_049896385.1. NCBI lineage: Bacteria > Pseudomonadati > Bacteroidota > Cytophagia > Cytophagales > Hymenobacteraceae > Hymenobacter > Hymenobacter sp. B1770. Next base: position 107,575 of record NZ_JAFCUF010000013.1, on the reverse strand, counting down.
AGTCCATGACAAACATGCCGGGCGTGTCGTCTTCGTGCAAGGGGCGAAACAGGAGGCGGGCACTTTCGAAGGGCTGCATACGCTGTGAATTATTGAGTGACAATAAGCCGTTGGCGCTGCTCGCCAGCTTGAGCCGTGTACACGCCGGGTGCCACGGCTCGGCGCTGCTCGTCGAGGCCATCCCACTTCAGCGCGTGGGCTCCAGGGGTATTATTTAGGGGGAATGAGCGCACCAACTCGCCGCTCATGTTGCGGATAACCAGCTGTTCTGGGGCCCGGGTCGTGCCTGTAGCGTGGCGGGTATAGCGTAGGGTGGTGCCGCGGGGCCCAAACGAGCGGTTGTCGGGCGCTTCCAGCGTAAACGTTTCGGGGTCGTGGCCAGCGGCGGGCTCGGCGAGGAGTTGAAGGCCGCGCAGGCTCACCGCAGTTTCCTTTTTCATCAGGAAATGCACTTCTAGCTCGTGCATGCTGTGGTTGTAGCTCGACGCCCCAGCCGGGGCCAGTTGGTCGTTAATGTAGATGGCCGTGGGCAGTGCCGCAACCCGCTGCACTAGCAGGTGGACCTGCCGCGCTGTCGGCTGCCCGGTGTAGCTGCCTTTGCTGCTCAGCCGCACGTCGGTTTGGCTGGGGCTGTAAGTGCCGCTCATGGTTAGGGTTTCGTACTGCTTCTGTTCGAGGGCGCGGGCTGAATGACCGTCATCGTCGTACATCATAAACTCCGATTTCGGACTAATAGGGTCGGGGTAATAGCGCAGCAAGAGCGTATCGGGACGGTACTGGGCGGTGCTGGACCGGTAGGCCGTGGTAGGCAGGAAAGCACCTGCCCGCACCAGCAGAGGCGTATGGGCCAGCGGTGCGGTCACGCCCACTGTGCGACCCCCGGGGTATGTTTGGTTGGAGTAGAAATTTATCCAGTTGCCCCAGGGCAGTTCTACGTTGCGCCGCCGTTGGCTGGGGTGAAGCACGGGCGCCACCAGCAGGTTGGGCCCGAGCAGGTACTGGTCGTTGACACCAGCCAACCGTTTGGCGTCAGAAGTAGTCAGTGGTAGTTGGGTTCTGGGGTCTTGGTACCTAGTGTCGGCAATGACAGGGAAACCCCAATTATCCTCTGTAAAACCAGCTGCCTTTTCTTCGTCTGATAGTAGGACTGGCTTAACGTCTAGAGGTGCAGACGGCGGGGTATAAGTGTTTGCAAATGCATTGTCGAAATCCATGCTCCGTGCCAGTGAGGCGCCGGTTGTGGTGTTCTCCCAGGCCAGCGAATACAGATACGGCAGCAGCCGGTACCGCAGCTGCACAGCGTCGCGCACGCTGCTTTTATAAGGGTCGGGATAATAATAGGGCTCCGGCGGCACGCCCTCGCCGTGGGGCCGCAGAATGGGGCAGAGGCTGGCCATTTGCAGCCAGCGGGTGTACAGTTCGCTGTCAATGCCACCCACGCAGAAGCCTCCGGCATCTGAATGCATGTAGCCCACGCCGCCCTGGCCCATTCCCAGCATCACCGGAATCTGGGCCTGATAGCCGCTCCAGGAGCGTTGGATGTCGCCCGACCACGGGAATACTGAATTGCGCTGCATGCCCGCCCAGCCCGAGCGGGCCAGGTTGAACACCCGCTCGTCGGGGTATTCCCGGGCGTAATTGTCCTGGAAGATGCCGGCCCATACCTGACCGTAGGCATTGTGCACGGCCCGCGCCGTTCCGTTCACGTGGCGCATAGAATCGGGGTGATTCTCGGGCTCGCCGAGGTCGCTCCACCAGCCGGCGGTGCCCTGGTCGTGCAGGCGCTGGTATTGGGCCCACATCCAGCTGCGAGTTTTGGGCTTGAACACGTCGAGGATGCTGGCCGGCCCGGCCCAGAACGATACCACGGTGAAGGGCTTGCCGGCCGCCGTGGTGCCCACCAGGCCCTGGGTGCGCACGAGGCTGTCGTTGCTCGAAGTGCGCATAACGTAAGGCTCCGATATCAGGATGGTTTTGATGCCTTGCTTGTTTAAGCGGCTCATCATGCCGGCCGGATTGGGGAATTTGGACTGGTCCCAGGTGAAGTCGCCCTGCCGGGTAGTGCCACCGAACCAGTACAAATCCAGCACGAGGGCATCGAGCGGGAAGTTCTCGCGGCGCATGCGGTCGGCTACCTGGTACATTTCGTTATCGGTTTTGTAACCGAAACGGCTTTGGATGAGACCCATGGCCCAGCGCGGCGGCAGGGGCTGGCGCCCGGTGAGGGTGGTGTAGCGCTCCAGAATTTGGGCTTGGTCGCGGCCCGTGATAACGTAGTAGCTGAGCGAAGTCAGGCCCTCGCCACCGTATTCGAGCACCTTTTTATCGGTCTTGCCCAGGTCAAGATAGCCGGGCGCGTGATTGTCGAAAAACAGCATGTAGCCCCGGCTGCTGAGCACCGTGGGCAGGGTGATGTTCAAGTTAGGCTCGTTGTTCTGGGAGCCATAATGCGCTTGGTTATACAGTTCGAGGCGGTAGCCGCGCCGGTCCACGGGCAAGGCGCGGGAGCCGGTGCCGTAGAGTCGTTCGCCGGGCGCGAGGCGGAAGCGCACCGCCGTGCCGCCAGGTTCGGGGGAAGAGGCAGGCGTGGATGCAACGGTTTCGCGGCGGAAGGCACTGCCGGTTTCACTGAAAATAGTATCAGTACGGTAGACCCAACGCAGCTGCAAAGTGCTTTTGTCTATCAGCAACGTGCCGTGATTAGTGAGCATTCGCACGGTACTAGCATTCGCCGACGACGGGTTTGCAAGCAGTGTCTTGAGTTTGTTGCCCGGGACGTCTACTACCACTCCATCTGGGCTGAACTCCTTCGAATTGGGGACCACACTAACTGAAGAGTCGGCTAGTGGCGCTCGGCCCGGCGCGAAGTAGCTGACTTTTATGACGCCGTAATTCCACTCTTCAACTTGTCGAATGCTGCCATCATGAGCGCGAATGGTCAGGATGCCGAGGTCCTCATTGAACGAGTGCGACTTATAACGCCCGCTCGGCACCGTCCGCGCTGGCACCATACGCTTCTTAAACGGGTCAGTAGCTGGTGCACCATCGGCCACGCGCTGGGCGTGGGCAGCGGGCGCGGAGGCCAGCGCCAGCAGGCCCGGCAGGAGCATAAAAACGCTTTTGAAACGGGCAGGAGAGTTCATTAAACGCAGAAATGGGCGGGAGGCGGCAAGTTACGGCCCACCAGGTAGACAGCGAATGGCCTTTACTCTTCGTAAGCCATCGGTGAGAAGGGCTGCTTTCAGGTCCTTCGTGCAATCTAATTTATGCTTGTTTCATGTCGCCTAAGTCTCCTGCCTCGCCGTACGCGGCCATTTTTATTGATTTCGAGAACATCTATTATTTCCTGAAAAACCACTTTCAGGACCCGCCCGAACTCAATGACTACGTGCTCGACATTGTGGGCACGCTACGCAAGCAGCTCCACGAAAAGGGGCTTGATTCCTTAATCAGCTACGCCTACGCCGACTTCGAACGCCTGGCCACCGCTCCCCAGGGTGCCCTCTACCTGATGGGCGTGAGCACCCGCAACGTACTGGGCACCGACCACAAAAACGCCGCCGACATGCAGCTTTGCATCGACGCGCTGGAGGTGATGTATACCCGGCCCGACATTGGCACCTTCATCCTGGTGGCCGGCGACCGCGACTACATTCCGCTGCTGCAGCACTTGCGCCGCCAGGCCCGGCAGGTGCTGGTGGCGGGCTTCCGCGAGTCGGTTTCCGGCGATTTGCTCCAGAACATTGGCGCTGAGAATTTCCTCGATGCCCGCGACCTGCTGGCCGCCGAAAGCGTGGCGCAGCTGGAAAAGCGCCGCACCGACCGCCAACGCAGCCAGGAAGAAAGCCGCCGTGCACGTGAGCAGGGCCTGGCTGGCCCGCCCGATGCAGACCGCGCGAAAGGTGCACTGCCGGAGGGCGGGCCATCGGCCGGAACGGCGCGCCCCGCAGCCCCGGCCCGTTCCGGCGCCGCTCGCCTGCCCGACGAGGTGCCCGATTTTGCCCCCAGCCGGCCGATTGCCGATGCCACTGCCAGCCGCGCCTTAGCGTTTATTCTCAACGAGTTCCAGAAGCTCGAAGCCAAACAGCAGCGGCGGGTGCGCGAGTTGTGGCTGGGCCCTTTCATGCGCCTGCTGGCCGATGAGCTGACCGAGCTGACCGACTACGAGCGCCGAGACCAGCTTAACAAGCTGCGCGAAGCCGGTGCCATCAGTATCGAAAAGCGCGAGGGCGAGCCCCACCCGTTTTCGGTAATTGTGGTGAACTACCAGCACCCCGACGTGCAGGAGCTGCAGCCGGGGGAGGAAGAAGGGAACTAACTGCCGGCCTTTAGCTGCTTTTGGGCTGCAAGCACGGTGTAGAGACGCGATACTTCGCGTCTGGGCGTTGAGCGATGGGCGAACGATGCCGTGCTCACCGTGCGGACGCCGAGACGCGAAGTGTCACGTCTCTACACCGTGCTTGCAGCTTCTTCGCAAAAATTCAGCAAATCTTTGTGCATCATTTGCATTCCCACTCAATCCAACTCTCAGAAACTGCGCATGTCCCAACCCAAGTTTTCTTCTGGCAAAATAGTCCTAGCTAATGCGCTGCTCACCCTTAGCCTTGCTGCCTATATGACCCCCACGCCAAGCCAAGCCCAAACTGCGTCGGCCGCAACGGCTACTGCCCCGGCCAACAATCCGCTGCTGGCCGCCTGGGCTGGTCCCTACGGCGGCGTGCCGGCCTTCGACAAGGTGCAAGTAAACCAGTTCAAGCCGGCCCTGGAGGCGGCCATGGCCGAAAATCTGCGTGAAATCGACGCCATTGCCAACAACAAGCAGGCCGCCACCTTTGAGAACACCATTGCCGCGCTTGAGCGGGCCGGCCAGCGTTTGGATGAAGTCCGGACGGTTTATGGCATCTGGTCGGGCACGCTGAGTACGCCCGAAGTGCAGGCCATCGAGCGCGAGATGTCGCCGCGCATGGCGGCCTTCTCCGACCAGATTAACCAGAACGAGCCTTTGTTCCGGCGCATCGAGGCGGTTTATAACTCGCCCGAGAAGAAGAAGCTCACGCCCGAGCAGCAGCGTCTTTCCTGGCTGTACTACAACAATTTTGTGCGCTCCGGCGCCAAGCTCGACGCCAAGGCCAAGTCGCGTTTGTCAGAAATCAACCAGCAGCTGGCAGGCCTGTTCACCAAATTCAGCCAGAACGTGCTGGCCGATGAAACCGACTCGGTATTGGTGCTGAGTACCGCTGCCGACATGGCCGGCCTGCCCACTTCTCTGCGCAACGACGCGGCCACGGCGGCTACCTCGCGCAAGCTGGGCGGCGCCGCCGGCGCCATCACCAACACCCGCTCCAGCATCGAGCCGTTCCTAACTTATTCGGACCAGCGCAAGCTGCGCGAAAAAGCCTGGCGCATGTACTACAACCGCGGCGACAACGGCGGCGCGCACGACAACAACGCCATTATCACCGACATCCTGCAGCTGCGGGCCGAGCGTGCCAAGCTGCTGGGCTACAAAACCCACGCCCATTGGCGCCTCGACAACACCATGGCCAAAACGCCCGAAGCCGCCATGGAGCTGATGGAGCAGGTGTGGACGCCCGCCGTGGCCCGCGTGAAGGAAGAAGTGGCCGACATGCAGGCCCTGGCGCGCAAAGAAGGCGCCGGTGCCGATTTCAAAATCGAGCCCTGGGACTACCGCTACTACGCCGAGAAAGTGCGCAAAGCCCGCTACGACCTCGACCAGAACGAGGTGAAGCAGTACCTGCAACTAGACAAGATGCGCGAAGGCATGTTTTGGGTGGCCGGCGAGTTGTTCAACTTCAACTTTAGCCCCATCACCAACGTGCCCGTGTACCACCCCGACGTGAAGGTGTGGGAGGTGAAGGACAAAACCACTGGCCAGCACGTGGGCCTGTGGTACTTTGACCCCTACGCCCGGCCCGGCAAGCGCTCCGGTGCCTGGATGAATGCCTACCGCAAGCAGGAACGCATGGACGGCAAGCCCGTGACCACCATCGTTTCGAATAACTCCAACTTTGTGAAAGGCAAGGAGGGCGAGCCCACGCTCATCTCCTGGACCGACGCCACCACGCTGTTTCACGAGTTCGGCCACGCCCTGCACGGGCTTTCCTCGAACGTGACATATCCGTCACTTTCGGGCACCAGCGTGGTGCGCGACTACGTGGAATTCCCCTCGCAGGTGCTCGAAAACTGGCTGCCCACGCCGCAGGTGCTTCAGAAGTTTGCCGTGCATTACCAAACCGGTAAGCCCATTCCGCAGGCTTTGGTCGACCGCATCGAGAAGGCCTCTACCTTCAACGAGGGCTTTGCTACTACCGAATTTCTGGCCAGTGCCCTCATCGACATGAAGCTGCACCTGGCCGGCGACCAGAAGATTGATGCCGACAAGTTTGAGCGCGAAACCCTGGCCCAGCTGGGCATGCCCCGCGAAATTGTGATGCGCCACCGCACGCCGCAGTTCTCGCACGTCTTTTCTTCCGACGGCTACTCGGCGGGCTACTACAGCTACCTGTGGTCGGTGGTGCTGGCGGCCGACGCCTACAGCGCCTTCACCGAGGCCGGCGGTCCCTACGATAAAGCCGTGGGCCAGCGCCTGACTAAGCACATCTTCTCCGTCGGCAACACCGTTGACCCGGCCGAAGCGTACCGCAAATTCCGCGGCCGCGACCCCAAAATCGACGCGCTGATGAAAGAGCGGGGCTTTCCGATGACGGCCAAAAAAGCCAGTGCCGCTCCCGCAAAGCCCGTGAAAAAAGCAGCAGGTAAGAAAAGTTAAGCAACGCCTTCCCTGAATTGGCTACGGCCCTGTGTGAACTCGAACGGCCCTGGTTTTACCAGGGCCGTTTTTTTATTCCCACCGTAAGGTTGCGTTGAGCTACGCGCTGCATCATGCTGTTTTAATACAAGGTACTTGCTACAGTATCAAGGTGTAGCAGGGTGTCATTGCTCCGGTTCGCCCGCCCCAGGCGGGCCGACCGGTTGAAGAGCGCATCGACTGCCCTAACAGCAACTGGTTGGCCCGCCTAACCGGAACAACGTACTTAATGCTTTGGCCGGATGAAAGACAAAATAGTCTACACCCAAGAGTTAACAAGTGTAATTGAACCCGGTTGCTACCACATACTTCCACATTTTCAAGCCCAACCACCATGGATAATTTTCAATCGCAGAGCAGCCAGGGCACCAGCCAGCTCGACACCACGCTCAATGCCTTGCAAGGCGGCCTGTCCAACGCGGCTGGAGTAGCTGGTCCCAACATTGCGGGCTGGATTAAAACCTTGCAAGGCCATCAACAATTTTCGGAAATTACCTCAGAGCTCCAAAACCTGCACGATGCCCTGCGCAGCGGCGCCTCCGACACCGGCGCGCTGGCGCGCAGCCTGAGCACCCTCGGCGAGCAAACCAGCAAAGCGGCAGAATCGGCCACACCCGACGCCCAGGACAAGCTACGCCAGCTGGGTCAGGCACTGAGCTCGGCGGCTGGCCAGCTACGCGGCTAGTCACACCGGCTCCGCTGAACAAAGGCTGCTGCTCTTCACCCAGAGCGGCAGCCTTTGTTCATTTGGGCAGTCTAAGAAAGCAGCGAAGGCTATGACCAAGGAGACAGGAGGTGCGGGCAAAGCCCGAATGAATGAGGGCAATACATTCTGGCATTAGGTTGGGCTTTCCCAACCTTTCCGGTGGGGTGGCAGTAAATCAGAGGGTTCTTCCACCATCCATTTTTCCCATGTCCAGATTCAATCCTGCCTCTTCAGGCCCCGCCCTCGACGCTGCCATCGATGCCGTAAAAGGCGACTTAACTGCTCCGCCCGCTGCCAGCCAGCTTGATAGCTGGATGCGCCTGCTCGACGGCACGGGCACCGGGGCACAAGGGGCCATGCTCGAGGAAATGACCAGCCTGAAAAACTACATCAGCAAAGGCGATATCGCCAACATCAGCCATTCGCTCCGCACCCTGGGCCAGCTCACTACCAAAGCGGCCACCGAAACCGACCTCGACGAAGAGCTTAGCAGCAAGCTGAACCGGCTGGGCGAAGCCCTGCTGGCTGCCAGCACATCGGTAGCAGGGTAGGTAGGGGCTGCGACACCAAAATGGCTTTTCTGAAACTTTCGGAAAAGGCGGCCGACCTCAAGGTCAGCCGCCTTTTCTACTCCTAATCACTACCCAGCTGCTCCGCGCTCCGCGCCAACGACTGCGCGTTAGAGTTGGCTTTTTGCCTGTTGTGCTGCGTACCTTCGTGGCCGCAAGTCCTAGCTCAGCGCCTCTGCCACGTGGGGAGGCAACGGGTTGGGGCCGAATTTTCATCTTCCTCAATTCCTCCCATGAGCCTCATTCCCCAGATTGAATCCAGCATCCAAGCCATCTTCGCAGCCATCGGCAACGGTTTCCAGATGGACCCAGCCGCGGGTTACAACCAGATTGACAACTGGATTCAGAGCCTGCGTGGTACCAATGAGCCCGCTATGCGCCCCATTGTGCACGAGCTGGAAACCCTGCGTGGCCACATCGACAACAACAACGCCGCTGGCATGGCCATTGCCTTCCAGAACCTGGGCGAGCTGACCGCTCAATCGGCCCTGTCGGTGCACAACTTCACTGGCGAAGGCGACAAGGCCCGCGAAATCAGCCAGAAGCTGACCGCTGCCGCCGGCAACCTGCGCCTGATTGCCAATGCTCCCGGCGCTGGCGCCAACAACCATTCAGTTGCCAAGTAGCAAAAAGGAAATTTGCGGGTAGAATATTCTACCTGCTTAGCCCCAATAAAAAACCCGAAGCCTGCTGAGGCTTCGGGTTTTTGCTTTTGCGTCAAATCTTTTGATGAAGAGGTTTGGCTGCTAACGAAGCCGTTAAGGAATTTCTTCACAACACCTTAGAACGTCATGCTGAGCTTGTCAAACCGAAGGTCGCCGTAGGCAAGCATCTCGCTCGCTTCGTCTAAAATCGGCTGTCATGCTGAGCTTGCGAAGCATCTTCTTACGCCACAGCAACTCGTTCTACGAGGGATAAGATGCTTCGTGCCTCAGCATGACAGCCGATTTTAGACGAAGCGAGCGAGATGCTTCACTGCGCTCAGCATGACCGTTTGACGACTACTTAAGCAGCATAAAATATAAACCACTAAGTGGCCTAATACCCGATGGCCGTATCGTCGCCGCGGGGGTCGGCGCCGCCTTCCAGTTTGTTGTCGGGGCGCACGTGGATGATGTCGAGGCGGCCCCAAGGCAGGCGGGGGTTGAGGCGGTAGCCGCGGGCCCGGAGCGTGTCCTGTGCGGCAGGCAGCAGAGCGCCCGATTCCACGTCGATTTGGTCGGGTAGCCACTGATGGTGCAGCCGCGGAGCCGTCACGGCCTGCTGGGCATTGAACCCGTAGTCGACCACGGCCAGAATGGTTTGCAGCACGCTGGTGATGATGGTGCTGCCGCCTGGCGAGCCTACTACCAAGGCCACCTTGCCGTTGCGGGTGAGAATGGTGGGGGTCATGCTGCTGAGCATGCGCTTGCCGGGTGCAATGGCGTTGGCCGTGCCACCCACCAGTCCGTAGGCGTTGGGCGTGCCCGCCTTGGCGCTGAAGTCGTCCATCTCGTTGTTTAGCAGGAAGCCGGCGCCGGGCACTACTACTTTGCTGCCATAGGCGCCGTTGAGGGTGGTGGTGCAACTCACGGCATTGCCGAAGGCATCGACAATGCTGTAGTGTGTGGTTTCAGTGCTTTCGTAGCCGGGGAGGCCTTCGCCAGCGGTCACCTCACTGCTGGGCGTGGCGCGGCCCCGGGTGCGCATGGTGGCGGCCCGCTTGCGATTGTAGTCGAGGTCGAGCAGCTTTTGCACGGGCACGTGGCCAAAGTCAGGGTCGCCGAGGTAGGTGGCGCGGTCGGCGTACACCCGGCGCTCGGCTTCGGTGACGTAGTGCACGGCCAGCGGCGTGTGGTAGCCGGCCTGGGCCAGGTCGATGGGTTCCAGCATCTGCAGCATCTGCAGCAGGGCCACGCCGCCGCTGCTGGGCGGCGGCATCGTGATGACGTCGTATTCGCGGTAGCGGCCGCGCAGGGGCTCGCGCCATTTGGCCTGGTAGGCGTCGAGGTCTTTTTGGGCAACGAGGCCGCCCGTGCGCTTCATTTCGGCTAGCAGCAGGCGAGCGGTTTCGCCGCGGTAGAAGCCGGCGCGGCCGTGGTCGCGCACGCGGGCCAGAGTGCGGGCAAGCTCGGGCAGGCGCAGGGTGTCGCCGGCCTGCCATTCGCCACCACCGGGGCGCACATAGGCCGGGGTGCTGCCGGTGTTGTACTTCATGAAATCGGCCCGGGTGCGGTTGAGGCCGGCGGCTTCTTTTAGTGTGAGGGGGAAGCCTTTGGCGGCCAGCGCAACGGCTGGCTGCACCAGCGACGGCCACGAGAGCTTGCAGAGCTGCTTGTGCAGCGTGGCCATGCCGGCTACCGTGCCGGGGGTGCCTACGGCCAGCGCGCCGGCCGTGCTCAGGCCCTCTATCACGTTGCCCTGCTTGTCGAGGTACATGTCGCGGGTGGCGGCGGCAGGGGCCGTTTCGCGGAAATCGAGGCTACCGGCCGAGCCGTTGCGGTCGCGGTAAAGCAGAAAGCCCCCGCCCCCGATGTTGCCGGCCACCGGCAGCACCACTGCCAGGGCAAACTGCACGGCCACGGCCGCGTCGTAGGCATTGCCGCCGCGCTGCAGCACCAAGGTGCCAATTTTTGAGGCTTCCGGGTGGGCCGATACCACCATGGCGTAGTTGGCCACGCGTGGCGCGGCAGCAGCGGGGGTAGGGGCGGCTAAGGAACCCCCGGGGGCGCCGGAGGTGGAGGTGACGGAACGCTCGGCTGAGCAAGCCAGCAGCAATGCCAGCGGAAGGGTCCAAATCCGGGTATTCTTCATTAGGCAAATAAACATCACCTTTCAGACGGATAACTACCGGCGCCCTCAAATAGTGGCTGATGCAAAGGAATTTGTCGGTAAGTGGCTGTCGGTGCTAGGTCGGTAACCCTGACACGTTACTTTTGGCCTAAACCTTCTGCATCATGGCCAACTCAACTCCGCTTCTGCCCACCGTTCCCAAGCAACCGGACCTGCCACCCCTGGCTCTGGTTGAAAACGACGAATGGCTAGTGCCCTTCGAGCCGATTTTGCGCCGCCGCCAGGCGCGGCTCCAGGCAAGGCTAGCCGAAATCGAAAAGTATCACGGCTCGCTGGCTCAATACGCCACCGTACACGAGCAGCTGGGGCTCAACTACGACCCCAGCCGCGGGGGCTACGCCTACCGCGAATGGGCGCCCGGCGCCGATGCCCTGTTTTTAATCGGCGATTTTAATGGCTGGGACCGGCAGGCCCACCCGCTCAAGCGCCTGGAGTTTGGGGTGTGGGAGGTATTTCTGCCCGATGCCGAATACCGCCACCGCCTCACACACGGCAGCCGCTACAAGGTGCACGTGGTAACGGCCGGCGGGGGCAAAGACCGGCTGCCGCCCGCCCTGCGCCGCGCCGTGCAGGACGAAGAAACCAAGGACTTTGCGGCCCAGCTGTGGGCGCCCGAAACGCCGTTTGCCTGGACCGACCAAGGCTTTGACCTGGCCGCGGCCGTGCCCGAGCCCCTCATCTACGAAGCCCATGTGGGCATGGCCACCGAAGAAGGCCGGGTGGGTACCTACCGCGAATTTGCCGACAACATCCTGCCCCGCATTGCGGCCGGCGGCTACAACACGGTGCAGCTCATGGCCATCATGGAGCACCCGTATTACGGCTCGTTTGGCTACCACGTAGCCAACTTGTTTGCCGCCAGCTCGCGCTTCGGCACCCCCGAAGACCTCAAGTATCTCATCAACAAAGCCCACGGGCTGGGCATTGCGGTGTTGCTCGACATCGTGCATTCGCACGCCGTGAAAAACGAAGCCGAGGGCCTGGCCAATTTCGACGGCTCGGGCAACCTGTATTTCCACAAAGGCGACCGCGGCAACCACCCCGGCTGGGACAGCAAGCTCTTCGACTACGGCCGGCCTGAGGTGCAGCGCTTTCTGCTCAGCAACCTGCGCTACTGGCTCGAAGAATACCACTTCGACGGTTTCCGCTTCGATGGTGTGACCAGCATGCTCTACCATCACCACGGCGAGGGCGTGGCCTTTATGGGCTACGACAACTATTTCGGCGCCGGCACCGACGAGGATGCCATTCTCTACCTGCAGCTAGCCACCACCCTGGCCCATGGTTTCAAGAAAGACTGCCTGCTGATTGCCGAAGACATGAGCGGTATGCCCGGCCTGTGCCGTCCCATTGACGAGGGCGGCATAGGGTTCGACTATCGCTTGGCCATGGGTATCCCCGATTTCTGGATTAAGCTGCTCAAGCACACGCCCGACGACTACTGGCCCCTCGGCGACCTGTGGCACACGCTGAGCAACCGCCGCGTTGGCGAAAAAACGGTGGCCTACGCCGAAAGCCACGACCAAGCCCTGGTAGGTGACAAAACCCTGGCCCACTGGTTGTTCGATGCGGGTATCTATACCCACATGCAAGCCCTCGACCCGGACCCCGCCGCCGCCCGCGCCTTGGCCTTGCACAAGCTCATACGGCTGCTAACCCTGTCGGCCGGGGGAGAGGCGTACCTCACCTTCATCGGCAACGAGTTCGGCCATCCCGAGTGGGTCGATTTTCCCCGCGAAGGCAATGGGTGGAGCTACCACTTCGCCCGCCGCCAGTGGAGTCTGGGCGACAACCCAGACCTGAAATTTTATCAGATGGGCAGCTTCGACAAAGCCATGGTGCACATGGCCTGCAAACAGCACCTGCTGGCCGCCGCTCCTGCCACGCTGCTCAAGCACGACGAGGTAAACAAAGTGCTGGTGTACGAGCGCGGCGGGCTGGTGTTTGTAGTAAATCTGCACGTCGACAAAAGCCTGACCGACTACCGCTTCTGGGTGACGGAAGAAGGCAAATACCGTGTGGTGTTGTCGTCGGACAACAAGCTTTTCGGCGGGTTCGACCGGACCGATGAAGCGTTTGTATACGAGACGTTTGAACATCAGCTCAGTCTGTATGTGCCGAGCCGGGTGGCACTGGTTCTGGCGCGGGCTTAGCCGGACAAAGCTGAGTAGTTGTTGGATGCAGCTAAAGCCCGAAGGTAAAAGACGGAAAGTTTGATGTAGCTGTATAGCTGCCGTACTGCGGATTAACCGGAACTGGAAAGTATTCCCGTTCCGGGATGCAGATAAGCGTACCTTACATGTCCTGCCGGTTCCATCCTGTTTGAAATCTATGCACTGAGCCTTCCTTTTGGGGGCGTCTTGCACAAAGAATTATTCTCACCGTTTGTTTTTTGGGTTACCCAATTGGGCCGCTCAGCCTGCATTCTTTGCGCTGCTGCCATGCCAATTGTTGCCCCGCCGCTACTTGCGGCCCCCACCTTTCCTGCCGACTTGCTGCAGCCCTTGTTGGAAGTGTCGCTCACGGCCATCAGCCTGCAGCGGCCTATTTATCGGCCCAAGAGCAAGCAAATCGAGGATTTCTCCCTCGACTACCTCAACCGGGCTGGCCAGCGCATCATGCACCTGCCCGAGCAGCCGGGCGGCACCCTGCTCACCCACCTGCCGCACGCGCTGGCTACGGGCATCTTCGCCTTCTACTGCCACGTGTTCGAAACAGGCGAGGCTGGCCGCTACGACCTCAACTACCCGCACGACGGACTGGACCAGTACTTTCACCTTGCAGCCCAGCGCTGCGGAGAAAGGCTACTGGTAAGCTTCACGGCCGATGAGGCCACCCCCAACCACCACGCCGGGAAAGAAGCCTTGCCCGCGAGCCGGCCGCCCGTACCGAGGCCGAAGCCCAACGCAGCGAGCTGCAGCGCGTGGTTGAACAAGCCCCGGTGGCTCTGGCCATTGCCCGTGGCCCTGACTTGGTGGTGGAAGCTGCCAACCCGGCCATCCTGGCCCTGTGGGGGAAGCCGGCCGAAGAAGCTCTCGGCAAGCCTTTGCTTGAGGCTGTGCCCGAGGCGCCGGGCCCAGGCCACCGGGCCCTGTTCGAAAGCGTGCTGCGCACCGGGCAGCCGGTGGTGACCCGCGAGCGCGCGGCACCGGGCCTGTCAACCAACAACCGGGAAACGCCTTTTTTTGATTTTGTGTACCAACCCCTGCGCGACGAGCAGGGCCAGGTGACCGGCGTGATAACCGTGGCCACGGAGGTAACGCAACTGGTGCAGACGCGCCAACAGGTGCAGGAATTGAACGAGCAGCTGGCGTCCGCCAATGGCCAGTTGCAGGGCTTGAACGCGGGGCTGCTGACCACCAACGCTGCCCTGCTCACCACGCAAGGCGAACAGCAGCAACTCAACGACGAATTGGAAACCCGCGTGGCCGAGCGCACCCAAGCCCTGAAGCAGGCGCTGGCACAAGCCGAAGTGCAGCGGGGACGGCTACACGAACTGTTCGAGCAAATGCCCCTCGCCATTGCGGTGCTAAAGGGAACGGAATATGTCATCGAGCTGGCTAATCCGACCGTGTGCGCGTTATGGGGCCGCACCCCCGCCCAGACCGTAGGCACAGCCTTGTTTACGCTGCTGCCCGAAATCCGGGACCAGGGCTTTAAGGAACTACTGGACGAGGTGGTGCGCACCGGCCGGCCCTACACGGCCTCCGAAGTGCCTTCGGTGCTGGTGCGGAACGGGCAGCGCGATACGCTGTATTGGAATTTCGTGTACCAACCGCTGCGCGACTCTGGGGGAGATGTGACGGGCGTGACGGTGCTGGCCACCGAGGTAAGTGCCCAGGTAGATGCCCGCCAGCACCTGGCCGCGCAGCAGCAGCTTCAGGCCATGTTCGAGCTTGCCCCGGTAGCCATGGGCGTGTTCACGGGCCCCGACTACATCGTGGACGTGTGCAATCCGGGCCTGCAAGCCATTTGGGGCCGCACGGCCGAACAGGTATTGACCCGGCCCCTGTTTGAGGTGTTTCCCGAAATCCAAGACCAGGGCTTCAGGGAGGTGCTGGATGAAGTGGTGCGCACTGGCGAGCCCTACCTAGCCCACGAAGTGGCGCTACAGGTGCTGCATGATAACCGGCCCACCACGGTGCACGTCAATTTCGTGTACCAGCCGCTGCGCGACGCGCAAGGGAACATCACAGCCATTGCGGTCGTGGCCACCGACGTGACCGAGCAAGTAGTTGCCCGGCGCTTCGTGCAGCGGATGAACGAGGCCAACGTGCAGCGGCTCAACGAAGAGCTGGCCGGCAGTATCGAAGAATTGCGCAGCACCAACCAGGAACTGCTGGCCAGCAACCAGCAGCTGGTGCGCACAAACGGCGACCTCGACAACTTTATTTACACGGCCTCGCACGACCTGAAAGCGCCTATTTCCAACATTGAAGGCCTGCTTGCAGCCCTGTCAACGGAGTTACCCTTGCCCATCCGACAAACCGAACCGGTGCGACCCCTGCTGGACATGATGCAGGATGCCGTCGAACGCTTTCAGCTCACCATTGTGCAGCTCACGGACATTTCCAAGCTTCAATTGGCCCACGCCCAGGTGCCGGAGCAGGTAAACCTGGCGGCGCTGGTCGAGCACGTGCGCTTAGACTTGGTGCCGATGCTGGCGGCGGCTGGCGCCCAACTCTTAGTGGAGGTGCAGGCCTGCCCCACGGTTTCCTTTTCGCCCAAGAACTTGCGCAGCATCGTGTACAACCTGCTCAGCAACGCCGTGAAATACCGGGCCTTGGACCGCCCGCCGGTGGTGCAGCTGCGCTGTCATCGCAATGGCCTAACCGTGGTGCTTGAGGTGCAGGACAACGGTCTCGGCTTGAGCCCCGACCAGCAGTCCAAGCTCTTTGGCATGTTCCAGCGTCTGCACGACCACGTTGAGGGTTCGGGCATCGGCCTGTATATGGTCAAGAAAATGGTGGAAAATGCGGGCGGCACCATCGCAGTACAGAGCCAGCCAGGGGTGGGGTCTACGTTCGTGGTGTCGTTTCCGGGCTAGTGAGATGCCGTGCGCTTTGCTGTGCGGCCACTGCTGCAGGTGGGTGTGGGCACTTCCGGCATGGACATCATGCGCTGGGCGGCGGGGTTGAGGTACTCGAAAGTAAAATCGACAATCTCATCCTGGGCTGCTCGGGTCCTACCGTGGGGTGTAGAGAACGACACCCGTGAGCGAAACGGCCAGCAGGTCATCGGAAGGAGCAACGGCCGTGAGAAGACCCAGGGAATCGGGCATGAGAAACTGGATTAAGGCGACAAGAGCAGCCACAAATAACAGCAGCATTAGCTACGCGAGCTGCTCATTTACTGGCATATGCTTTCCTTGTCCTAAGCAACACGCTGCAAGTAAGTAGAAACCAACGCGCCTCAGCCAGCCAGGAATGGCGTGAGTCCATCGGTGTACGTCAGCGTGAGCTGGTGCATGGCCCGGGTGCACGCGATGTAGAGCATGCTCCGGTCGACCTCTGTTTTATAAGTGCGGGCAGAGGCGAAAGGCACGATGACCTCGTCGAATTCCAGTCCCTTCGCCAAATGGGCCGTGGTGATGACGACCCCTTCTTTAAAGGTTGAGGATTCCGGCGTGAGCAGATGCACGCCCGACGCCTTCAATACCTGATGGGCATCCTGTGCCTGCCGGAGGGTTTTGCAAATGATGCCCAGGGAATGATTTGAGGAGCCTTTAAAGTCCGATATCATCCCTTGGATGGCCGCCAGTTCTTCGTTGCGGCTGCCAAAGCGCGCAATGACGGGCTCCGGCCCGTGCCTTTCCAGCGGGAGAATGCCGGGGCTGGAACTGATGCGCTGCGCGAAGGCCGTAATCTCGACGGTGGAGCGGTAGCTGCGGTACAGGCGAACCACTTCGGCCTGCGGGAAAATGCGCTCAATGGTTTCGGCCGAAGAAGCGCTGTAGGGGTTCACCGTTTGGCTGACATCGCCCAAAATTGTCTTCCGGCCCGGAAACAAGCGGGACAACACGGCATACTGCACGGGGGTGTAGTCCTGCATCTCGTCTACCAGCAGATGCTTAACCTGGTCGTAGGCGCTGATGCCTTCCAGGCGCAGGCGCAGATATATCAAGGCAAACACATCTGCGTATTCCAGGCGCTGGCCGGGGTGGTGCCTGAATAGCTCCGGCTTGCCGAGCCAGCGATAGAAATCCCGGTAGAGGTCCAGCACGTGGTGGAACCGGAACATGCGGGGAATGGCTTCCCCGATAGCCGCTTTCTCGGACCCGGTCAGCTTTCGGCGGGTGGCGTCCCGCACGTAATCCCGGATGTCCTGGGCAACCAGCGCAAACCGTTTTAGGAGCGGCACGCGATGGTAGGTCCGGAACTTCGCCTGGATGACGGACACCGGAACGACGGTGCTGCCCACCCGCAGCTCGGTTACGGTGAAGTACGTATTCTCGACGTGCAGCAGGTACTGATTCAGCTGGCTGAGGAAGTCAAAGGAAGATTTGAATTGGATGCGCTGGATGAAGGCGGGGTCGTGGTTTTCCAGCAGCGCGGATACCTGCTCAAAGAAGGTCTGGAACGGGTACCGGTTTTCGAGCAGGTCAGCCGCCAGCTCTTCCATACCCAACTCGGGGATGTGTTCTTCCCCCAGCTCGGGCAAGACGTTGGAGATGTAGTCGGCAAAGACCTTGTTGGGCGAGATAATGAGGATGTCCCGCGCCGAGATGGTCTCGCGGAAGCGGTACAACAGGAAGGCAATCCGGTGCAAGGCAATCGAGGTTTTCCCCGAACCGGCCACGCCCTGAATGACCATCACCGGGGTTGTCTCGTTCCGAATCACGGCGTTCTGGTCTCGCTGAATGGTGGCAACTATGTTCTTCAGCTTGTCGTCGGAGGACTTGGCCAGTTCGCGCTGCAGCACGTCGTCGTGAATGTTCACGTCGTTTTCGAGCATAAACTCCAGGCGGCCGTCCCGAATCTTGTATTGCCGTTTCAGGGCAATGGTGCCCTTGATGGTTCCGGACGGGGTAGAGTAGGAGGCTTCCCCCAACTCGTAGTCGTAGAACAAAGAGGAGATGGGAGCCCGCCAGTCGTAGATGAGGCCCTGGCGCCGCTGCTCGTCGATGAAGGAGTACACCCCGATGTACACCGGGATGGATGCCTGGTGCTGGTTGACGAAATCAATGCGGCCAAAGTAAGGGGATTGGCTCAGCTTGAGCAGCTTCCGTTTCCGGGCCACGGCCGCTTCGCCCGTAAAGGCCATGCGGTTGATGGATTGGTCGGCGGCCACCATGTCGGCATCGTCCATGCCCGACTGGTGCTCGTGGATGTACTGCTTTTTCTCCCGTAGCTCATTGGAAGATTGCCTAACGGCGTCATCGACCCGCCGGATGGCCAGCGTCAGCTTCTCCTTGATTTCTTCCAGGTATTCTCTCTCTTCTTGCTCCGTTGCGTTCATCCCGGGTGACTCTTTGGAAATGGACATCAAAGGTCACTTCAAATTCTCGTTTTGCTTTTCGAACCGTTTTCGTGAAGGATAGTCTTTACTTTGACGAGCGGTTATTCTTTCCTATTTGGAGCTGTAGCAGATATGAGCCGAGCCCCCGTTTCCGACCTCTCGCCGCTCGATTGGCTGCCGTTGACCGATGACGTGCCTGCCGTCTCGGGACTTCCGCCGGGCTTCGCGGCGTATCGCAAGCTCTTGCCCCCGTTGGGCGTGGACCGTTCCATTCCGCTGACCACCTATCCGTTCAAGGCCCACGGGGTGGCGCAACTCAACGCCCGCGTGGCGTTTTGGAACGCGCACGGCATTGTCTTGGGCCAACCGGCCCCGGACCGCTTAACCCCGATTACTTACCGCCAAGTGGCGGCCGAACTAGGCGTGGCCTTTACTCCCGCCTTTGGCAATGAAGCCATATCCCGCGCCTACGGCGGCTGGCCTCCTCACTTGGGCAGCAGCCAAGCCCTGGAAGTGGCCTTCGCACAGCAGCTGGTCGACGTACTTGGCCCTCAGGGGGATGCCTATTTTTTTGGGTCAGTGGCCGAAGGTGCGTATCGCTGGGACGCGCAAGGCTTGCCCACCGATTGGCTGGAGCGGGGGAAGGCCGAGGATGTTGTCGACTTTTACCAACAAGAGCGCCGTTGGCCCACGTACACGTTTGCCGTGGACCAGACATGGTGCCTCTACCAAGGCGAAGACCAGGAACTGGCGCTGGGTTGTTCGGTGGCCATGAGCCACACCCTGCAGGCCCACCCCACGTTGGAAACTTGGTCCCTTATTTAGGAACCGTCATACTTGGTTCGTGAGTCATTAAGCTCCTCCATTTCTTGAACCAGGAGCCTGCAGGCCTCTTGGCTTCCCTTTGCAGTTCAGAATGGGTTCATCAAACTGGTTTACTAATCCGAGTTCAGACCCGAACGCTGAACTCCCTCTGGCGCGAGTTCAGCGGAGCGTAACTCGAGCTAGTGCCTAGGGCGCTACTTCTGCAACTCCAGCACCACGGCCGTTTTGGCTGGTAGCTGCAGGGTGGCGATGCTGGCCACGTTCTCACCGGTGAGCACGTTGCGGGCTTTCGTGAAGCCTGTGGTGCGCTCCGAGAAACGGGCAGTGGGCAGCGCTACTACTTTGTCAGTAGTATTCGAAGCGACCATGACCGTGCCGCTGGCATCGTAGCGGAAGTACACGTAAATGCCATCCTGCGGCAGGTACTGCATGAGCTTGCCGGAGTGCAGCGCGGGGTGCGTGCGGCGGTAAGTGGCCAGCGTGCGCACAAAGTCAAAGGCTTCGTTTTCGCGAGCGGTGCGGCCGGCGGGCGTGAATTTATCTTCTTTGTCGCCGGGCCAGCCGCCGGGGAAATCCTTGCGCACCTCGGCATCGGTGGGGTCTTTGAAATTCTTCATCAGGATTTCGGTGCCGTAGTACATGCTCGGGATGCCGCGGGTGGTGAGCAGCCAGGTCAGGCCCATTTTGTACTTGCCCAAGTCGTCGCCAATTTCTGAGAGGTAGCGGTTGTGGTCGTGGTTGTCGAGGAAGGTGACGAATTTGGTGGGGTCCTGGTACACTGCATCCTGAGCCAGGGCCTCATACATGCGCTGGGCGCTGCCGTCGTGCTTCAGGCCCTCGACCATGGCGCCTTCCAGCACAAAGTCCAGGCCGCCGGGTTGGTTCGACTTGAAGGGGAAGTTGATGTTGTTTTTAACGTAGTAAGCCTGGTCCACCACGTTGCTAACCGACGACTCGCCGAAAATGTGAATGCGGGGATACTCCGTGAGCAGCGCCGCGTTGCAGCGGTTCATGAAGGGCTGGTCGTTGTACATGTAAGTATCAATGCGCCAGGCATCCACCCCAAAGGTCTCGACCGACCAGATGGCGTGCTGAATCAGGAAGTTGGCCACGTAGGGGTTGCGCTGGTTCAGGTCGGGCAGGAAGGGCACAAACCAGCCGTCGAGCGTGACTTTGCGGTCAATCTGCGAGGCATACGGGTCGGTGATGGGCTGCTGCCGGTAGGAAGTGTTGGTGTAGGTCGGCCACTGATTCAGCCAGTTTTTCATGGGCAGGTCCTTGATAAACCAGTGGGTGTTGCCCACGTGGTTGTACACGGCGTCTTGCACCACTTTCAGGCCTGCGGCGTGGGCTTGCTGCGCAAAGGCCTTGTAGGCTGCGTTGCCGCCCAGGCGCCGGTCCACGTTGTAATGGTCGGTGAAGCCGTAGCCGTGGTAGGAGGCCCGCATGGTGCCGCCCTCGTTGGTCAGCGGCTGGTTGTTTTCGATGACAGGCGTAAACCACACGGCCGTGACGCCCAAATCTTTGAGGTAGCCCAGGCGCTGGGCCGCACCGGCTAGGTCGCCGCCGTGCCGTAGAAAGCCGTTGGCTCGGTCGGCGCTGGGGTCGAGCATGTCGGCGAACTTGTCATTGCTCGGGTCGCCGTTGGCAAAGCGGTCGGGCATAGCCAGGTAAATGAAGTCGGCCTGCGTGACGCCCTGGGCTTTGGGGGCGTTGTCGCGGGCTTTCAGTTCCCAGGCTTGGGTGAGGGTCTGGCCGCCTTTCTTTCCCACAATCTGCACCTTGCCGGGCTTGGCGGTGGGCGCAATCGTCAGGTCGAGGAAGGCGTAGTTGGGGTTCTCCACTGTGTTGGTTTTCACCAGCTTCACCCCCGGGTAGGTGATGGTATAAGCCAGCGTGCCCGCGCCGGGCCCGTACACAAGCACTTGCACGTTGGGCCGTTTCATGCCCACCCACCAGTTGGTGGGGTTCACACGCTGAATGAGTGCCGACTGCGCCGCGGCGTCTACCGGCAGCAGGGCCGTGGTGAGCAGCAACAGAAACAATAGATTCTTTTTCATACAGTTAATCTGGTGGTTGGGAGGCCACAGAGGCAAAGGAGTGCCTCAAGCGAAGAAACAGGATGGCAGAAATTCGGGCCCTAGGCGCGTTTGCGGCCTTGAGCCAGCATTTCCACAATCTCGCCGAGGCGGCGGGTGCGGGTTTCGGGCTTTTTGGCGCCTTCGAGCCAGCGCACGTACTCGCGCTGGTGGGTGTAGGCCAACTTGGCAAAGTAGGCGGCAGCTTTGGGGTTGGTGGCGAGCTGTTCGGCTAGGTCGGCGGGGGCCTCCATCTTGCGCTCGGCTACGTCGCGGGTGATGGTGACGCGCACCGTGTCGCCAATGGTCTTGTCGATGGCGCGGCGTATTTGTTTGAGCAGCAGCAGGGCATGGTGGCCGTCGCCGAGCGGAACCACGCTGCCTTGGTAGGGGTAGCCATCGAAAGTGGCTTGCACGGGCACGCGGCCACGGGTGCCGTACACCTCGGGCACGCTGAAGGGGAGCACCACAAATACGCCCCCATCGCCTTCGCCGGCTTCTAAAATGGCTTCAAATTCGTGCTCGGGCTGCATGGTGCTACGGGGTTGCGGAGGTGGGAAATAACTCAAGCAACAAAGTAAAGCCCCCGGCCGCAGTTGCCAGCTACCAACCCCTGCTACTTGCCCGCCAGCTCGCTCAAAACGGCCTGGACGCCGGCTTTGTCGTCAGCGGGCACGATGCGCACCTCTCCGAGGGCGCTGCCGTATTCTTCCACCAGCCGACGATGCACACTTTCATCGGGCACCAAAATGACGTGAGCCCGGCGCAGGGTCATTCGCTCCACTTCCAGCAGCCAGCCGCGCTCGGCGGGGCTGAGGAAGTCGGCGGCCAGCCCGGGCACATACAACACCAGAGGCTGGCCCGTGCTGTTGCGGATTTCGAGGGCCGCCAGCCAGGCCGGCCAGTTGGGCGCGTAAATGACACCGAAATCGCTGCGCCCCTGCACCAGCTGAGCCGCCTGCCGGGCATATTGAATCATGCGGAAGTTCAGGCCTGCTAGCGAGGGCACCAGAAGGGTGGGAGCGGTTTCAGGTTTGGGCTCTAGTTCGGGCTCGGGGAGCGACTCGGAGGCCCGGGATTCTGTCAATATGCTCCCCGCCTCGGGTGCGTCGGGGGTAATATCATCTTCTGGGGCCAATAGGTCGGCGGCTTCGAAGGTGCCGGGTTCTTGCATGCCCTCGTCGAAAGTAAGGGGGCGCAGCAGAAGTGGAAGCTCGGGGTCAGGGTCAAAATCCAGTTCCTCGGCTTCTTCGTTCAGGTCTTCGGCTTGCGAGTTGCCATTGGCTGGTAGTACCGCGTACGCCGCATTGGCACTGGGCATGACTGGCAGACCGGCGCCGAGTAGCAAGTCGGCGGCTTCGCGCACCGTCTGGCCGGCTATCAAGGGCGCCACGGGCAACTGCACGGGCTTGGCAGTGGGGCTGGCGCCTGCGTACGGCGCGGCGGGCGACTGCCATTGGCCGGGCTGGCCAGCACCAGCACCGGCCGGCCACTGGCTCCGCGCCAAAGCCAGGCGCCGGGCGGCAGGAGAGGTTGCCTGCTCTTCCAATGCGGCCGCTACCTGGGCAATGCTGGGCGTCGGCAGGTCGTCGAGGCCAATGAGGCGCGATTGCCAGGGCGCGGCGGCCCCGTTATCGGACTTGCCGGCAACGTTTGTGGCAACGGCCAGTAGCCGTATGCCAGCCGAAGCACTCGCGCTAGTTAGCGCGTCGTCGTTGGTGGCTTCCGAGATTTCCTCTGAAGCTGCGCTCGAAGTGGGCATTTCTATTGAAAGCTCAGCTGCGCTATTGGCTTCTGCTTCCTCGGTATTGGCCGGCAGGTGGGGGTACACAGCTAGTAAGGGCTGCTGTTCGGCGAGCTGGTACACGAGCGGAAGGGTGGGGGGCAGGGCCGAGCCGCCAAGCACGGCTACGCTGGGGTCGGCGTCGTCCCAGGCCAGCAGCAGTACAGAAAAGTTGGGCAAGGTCATTGGTCGCAATTGGAGGGCAAAAGCTGGACCGTAGCGGCTTCCGTGGGGGTGCGACTACGGTTCAGTCCTCAATGCTAAGGCATACGGACCACATATCACCGGAAAATTTGGTCGGAGCCCACCGGAGAAAAGTAACTTGCGTACTTATTTCCCGCTTAACCGGCCGTGCCGGACTCTCTTCTCCCCGGTTTTATGGCCGGTTTTGCCTTTTGATTAGCATCACTTTATGGATACCACGATTCAGGAAAATAACTACATGGTCAATGACCTGGCGGCGAAAAGCCACCAGGAACACTATCCTGGCGAAGTCATCCGCGCCGACCAGCTCGAGGGCAACCGTTTCCTGTTCAACTGCCAGAACGGCGTTCGCCTGGTGCTGCACGTGCTCAGCGATAAAATTCTCCGTTTCCGCTACCTCACGGATGGGCCACTGTCGCCCGATTTCTCCTACGCCATCCCCACCGACGGCCGCCCCCTGCCGGTTCCCGAGTTTTTAGAGTTCAAGGAAAAAACCGACCACTACCGCATCACCACCGAGCGCCTCATCTGCATTGTTCAGAAGGAAAACCTGAAGACGCGGGTGCTTGACCGCTCCGGCTCCATCCTCAGCGACGACGAGAAGGGCTTCCACTGGGAGTACGACTATGACACCGGCAACGACATCGTGAAGATGAGCAAGCAGGTGCCCGCCGGCGTGCACTACTACGGCCTCGGCGACAAGCCCGACAACATGAACCTGCGCGGCAAGCGCTTCACCAACTGGGGCTCCGACACCTATGGCTACGTGAAGGGCTCCGACCCGCTCTACAAGAACATCCCGTTCTACCACGTGCTGCACCAGAAAATTGCCCACGGCATTTTCTTCGACAACACCTTCAAGGCCAGTTTCGACTTCGCGGCCGAGCGCGCCGACGTGACCAGCTTCTGGGCCCAGGGCGGTGAGATGAACTACTACTTCATCTACGGCCCCACCCTGATGGAGGTGACGCAGGAGTACACCCTGCTCACCTGCCCGCCCGAGCTGCCCCCGCTCTGGACTTTGGGCTACCACCAGTGCAAGTGGAGCTACTTCCCCGAAAGCAACGTGAAGGAAATTGCCAGCGGCCTGCGCGACCGCCAGATTCCCTGCGATGCCCTCTACCTCGACATCGACTACATGGAGGGCTACCGCTGCTTCACCTGGAGCAAGGAGCACTTCCCCGACCCCAAGCGCATGGTGCAGGAGCTGACCGAGGACGGCTTCAAAATGGTGGTCATCATCGACCCCGGTATCAAGATTGACCCCGAGTACCCGGTGTACCAGGAGGGCATTGCCAACGACTACTTCTGCCGCCGCGCCGATGGCCCGCTCATGAAGGGCTCGGTGTGGCCCGGCCTCTGCAACTTCCCCGATTTTACCAACCCTGACGTGCGGGAGTGGTGGGCCGGCCTGTTCAAGGAGCTGGTGCAGGACATTGGCGTGAAAGGCGTGTGGAACGACATGAATGAGCCCGCCGTGTTTGAAAAAGGCACCTTCCCGCCCGACGTGCGCTTCCACTACGATGGCCTGTCGGCCTCGCACCAGAAAGCCCACAACATCTACGGCATGCAGATGGCCCGCGCCACGGCCCAAGGCATGAAGCAGTTCTCGTACCCCAACCGGCCGTTCACCATCACGCGCAGCACCTACTCGGGCGGGCAGCGCTACTCCTCGGGCTGGACCGGCGACAACATCGCTTCCTGGGAGCACCTCTGGCTGGCCAACATCCAGTGCCAGCGGCTGAGCATCTCGGGCTTCAGCTTCATCGGCAGCGACATTGGCGGCTTTGTGGATACGCCCACCGGCGAGCTCTACGCTCGTTGGATTGCGCTGGGGGCCTTCCACCCATTCTTCCGCACCCACAGCTCCGGCGACCACGGCGACCAAGAGCCCTGGAGCTTCGGCGAGCCCTACACCAGCTTGGCGCGCCACTTCATTGAACTGCGCTACCGCCTGCTGCCCTACATGTACACCACGTTCTGGCAATACGCCACGGCCGGCACGCCCATGCTGCGCCCACTCACCTTCCTCGACCAGAACGACACCGAGACCTACCTGCGCATGGCCGAATTCGGCCTCGGCGACAACCTGCTTGTCTGCCCCATCACCCAGCCCAGCGCCGATGGCCGATGGATGTACCTGCCCCGCGGCGACTGGTTCTACTACTGGACCGATGCCCCCACGGCCGGCGGCAGCGAGGTGTGGGCCACCGCCGACCTCACCCGCATTCCGCTGTTTGTGAAAGCCGGCTCTGTGCTGCCCATGCAGCCCGTGCTGCAGTACGTGGGCGAAAAAGCCATTGAGGAGCTCACATTGCACGTCTACTTCAAAAACGGCACCCTGGAAAGCGTGCTCTACGACGATGGCGGCGAAGGCTATGCTTACGAGCAAGGCCACAAAACCCTGCGCCGCTTCACCGTCACCGGCTCCGCTACCGGCCTAACCCTCACTCAGGCCATCGAAGGTGATTACCAGCCCAGCTACGCCACCTACCGCGTGGTGCTGCACGGGTTGGCCGGCTCCCTCACCGCCACCGCCGACGGCCAACCCGCTGCTGTGACGGAAACCAAGTTAGAAACGGGGCTGAAGCTGCCGAGTCTAGTCGTGCCCGTCGGTTTCGGTGAGGTGCGATTGAACGTGGTGCCGCCCGTAGTGGCGAAAGCAACCGCACCCGCTACCCCGGCCGCTTAAATTTCTTAAGCTGTTGAACAGAAAAGGCGTTCTGTGGAGCGCCTTTTCTGTTTGAATCAAATAAAATCTACCCTTTCGCTGAACGGTTAATAGCTGCGTACTTCCGAAAAAGTCCGTCGGAGAACCTCCCTGCTCCTTCTTCGCGGTATTGGGCGGGAGATTCCCTGCGCAACCAGAAGTGGCTACGTGAGCCTTGAGCCACGCTTACTACTCGCCGCCTTAGGAGCGTCGCCGTAGCTTTGCGACCCCCTCTTCCTGAGCAGGAAGCAGGCGTACTGCTTACCATTTAACTTTTTTCATGCCCGATTTTTACGCCTGCTTGCGGCCGACTCGTCGCCCTGCCCGCCTTCCCACGCCGTGCCGCGCCGGTCTTCGGCTTCTGCTGTGCCTGCTCAGCGCGCTGCTGGGCCTCGGCCTCAATCCGGTCCTTGGGCAAACGCTGGCCGGTGGGGTCACCCACTCCCTGACCGTGCGCCCGGATGGCACCCTCTGGGCCTGGGGCGATAATAGCGCCGGCCAACTAGGCGATGGCACCACTACGCAGCGCACGGCTCCTGTTCAGATAGGCCTTGCTACTACGTGGCAAAGTGTGGCCGCGGGTTCCTCGTACTCGCTGGCGATACGCCGCGATGGTACCCTCTGGGCTTGGGGGAAGAATGATGCGGGCCAGCTCGGCGACGGCTCCACCGCCCAGCGCCTGGCGCCCGTGCAAATTGGCACCGCGGCCACGTGGCAGCGCGTAGCCGCGGGGCGGTCACATACCGTAGCGGTGCGCACGGATGGCACGCTCTGGGCCTGGGGCGCGAATTTCGTGGGCCAGCTGGGCGACGGTTCCGCCAACTCGCATACCGCTCCCGTGCAAATCGGCACGGCGACTTCCTGGCAAAGCGTCGCCGCCGGCGATTTACATACCCTCGCGATGCGGGCAGATGGCACCCTCTGGGCCTGGGGCAACAACAGGTTCAGCGAACTCGGCGATGGCACAACCAACAACCGGAGTACCCCGGGGCAAATCGGAACGGCAACTTCCTGGCAAGGCGTCGCCGCGGGGAATGGGTTCACCGTGGCCGTGCGGCAGGATGGCACGCTCTGGAGCTGGGGCTTTAACGGCAACGGCCAGTTAGGGAACGGTTCCATTAATGACCGCACCACCCCCGGGCAAATCGGCACGGCGACTACCTGGCAAAGCGTAGCCGCGGGGTCGGCACACGTACTGGCCCTGCGCACCGACGGCACCCTGTGGGCCTGGGGCGATAATCGCCACGGCCAGCTCGCGGATGGCACGAGCCTTACCCGGTATACGCCGCTGCAAATGGGCGTGCTCACTTCCTGGCAGAGCATAGCCGCGGGGTCGTTCCACACCCTGGCGCAGCGCACCGACGGCACCCTGTGGGCCTGGGGCTTTAATAGCCAAGGTCAAGTAGGCAGCACGGCCTTACTGCCAGTGCTTCAACCACTTCCTCAACAAATCGGCGCGGTGAATTCCTGGCAACGAGTGGTGGCCGGCGGCCATTCGCTCGCCGTGCGCACGGACGGCACACTCTGGGCCTGGGGGCGGAACGCCTACGGCCAACTCGGCGACGGCACGACCAACAACCGGAGTGCCCCTACGCAAGTGGCCAGCGGTACAGCTTGGCAAAGCGTGGCGGCCGGGGACTTTCACAGCGCAGGGGTGCGCACGGACGGGACACTATGGTCATGGGGCAATAATCAATCCGGCCAACTTGGGAACGGCTCGACGGCCTTCCAGCAGCCCGCCCCCCTGCAGATTGGCACGGCGACGTCCTGGCAGCGCGTGATTGCCGGCTCGTCCCACACGTTGGCCCTGCGCACGGATGGCAGCCTGTGGTCCTGGGGCAATAACTATGACGGGCAACTGGGCGATGGCTCTACCATTAACCGAAACGCACCGGTGCCCATCGGCGGCGCACTCGCTTGGCGAAGCGTGGCCGCGGGCTTCCGGCACACCGTAGCGGTCGGGGTTGATGGCACGCTCTGGGCCTGGGGCGATAATCAATTTGGCCAGCTCGGTGATGGGACCAATCTCCAACGCACGGCCCCCGTGCGCATTGGGACGGCGACGACTTGGCAAAGCGTGGCCGCGGGCAACGGCTTTACCGTGGCCGTGCGCACGGACGGCACACTCTGGGCCTGGGGATGGAACGCCTCCGGCCAACTCGGCGACGGCACCACCACGAATCAGTCCACGCCCAAACAAATTGGGACGGCCATCTCCTGGCAACAGGTTACGGCTAACTTTTTTCATGCCGTCGCCCTGCGCGCCGAGGGCACACTCTGGGGGTGGGGGCAGAACGGCACGGGCCAGTTGGGCGATGGGTCGACGACGCAGCGAACGACGCCGATGCCAGTTGGGACGGCTACTTCCTGGCAGCAGGTAGCCACCGGCATCTTTCATTCGCTCGCCCTGCGCACCGACGGGACGCTGTGGAGTTGGGGCAGTAATGAGTTCGGCCAGCTGGGCGGTATCCCCTCCAGTAGTCCCGTCCCCCTGCTTATTTTCGGCGGGGGCGGGGTGCTCGCCGCCCGGCAGGCCACGGCAATGCCGCGCGCGTTGCGGCTGGTCCCGAACCCAGCCCGCGGCCGCGTGCAGCTGCCCGACCTGGGCCCCTCCGCTACGGTGCAGCTACTCGACGCCTTGGGCCGTTCCGTGCGCCTGGGAACTGGAGCCCACTTCTCGCTGGATGCCCTCTCCCCCGGCATGTACCTGCTGCAAGCCACTGAGCCGGGGCAGGCTGTACGCACGGCCCGTTTGGTAGTTGAGTAACGCGAGACCGGTTCACGCACCTGTTTGACTAGGGTGTGGGAACTGGTCATATGAACGCTCCTTTCAGTGAACGCATACAAGTAGCACTTTTCAACCGTGCGAATCTGCCCTACGCCCCAGTTTAAGTTCAAAAAACTGGTTCACGAAATCTAAGTTCAGAAAACGCGCATGGACATGAGTTTCGTGAACTATTGAGCGGCCGTGCTTTAACCAACCCGGCGCCTAGTTGGCAGCGCGTCGCAGACGCGCGCCCACTGGGGCTGCTCCCGGCGCGCAACCCCGTACTATCTTGCCTGACGGTAGCGCCACGGCGCCAGAACTGGTAACTAGTTACTTTTCAACTTTATGAAGCTCCCCTGTATTGTTTTGCTGTTGACAGCTGGCCTGAGCGGCTCGTGGGCGCACGCCCAAGCCGGCAACGAGGCACCTCGGCAGCTGGGCGGGGCGCCAGGGGCAGCCCCAGTACCAGCGGCCACTGACCCGGCTGGCCGGCCGGCGTCGGCCGACGGCCACGCCGGCTTGGAGGTGCCAGCGACATCAGGCCCGGCCAGCCGCTTTTGGGTGGGGCTGAAAACCGGGCCAGTGCTCGGTGCCACCGACGTAGCGGCGCACTACCCCCTGCTGGGCCGCTCGTATTTGCTGGTGGACGGACAGCGCCGCCTGGCCCTGACGGAGGTGAGATTTTATGAGGACGAAACGGGTTATTTCCGCCGTGCCCGGCCGCGGGGCGACTTCCGCGAGGCAACCCTGCGCCGGGTGCTGCCGGGCCGCCTGAGCGTGTACGAGCCCCGAACCTCGCTGTACCGGCGGCTGGCCATGGGCTCGGCGCTGCTGGCGCTGGGCAATCCGTTGGCAGCGGCATCCTCGGCGGCCACACCGTCTCCGGGCCCCGTGTATTTTGCCAAAGACGACGGCTTGGTGTATCCCCTCAGCCACGGCAACCTGCGGCGGGCCATCAGCGACAGCCCGGGTGCCCTGACCATGGAAGCCCGCGCCCACCGCTACGAAGTAGCCAACACCGCCAGCACCGTGCTGGGCGTGGGCCTGCTGCTAGGTGGGCTGGTGCGGACCATTGGACACTTGGGCGGCGTCACCCGCTTGGGCGGCGGCCAGTCAAACGGCGACCTTACCCTGGGCATGCTCGGGGCCAGTGTGCCCTTGCTGGTGGTGCCGTTGGTGTTGAAAGACAAGCCCGCCGAGCACCGGCGGCAGGCCATTGAGTTGTACAACTACGCGCAACGGCGGTAGGTAAGCTTCGCCAGCGTGCCGCGCGTCGGATACGCGCGCCAGCCGGGGAACAGCAGAGAGCAAGCCTGGGAAATTGTTCTGTTGAAGGCCCAGCACATTCGCCAGCAGTTCAATACATTGCGTCCTCTCCCATCGCACACATTGAAGGCCTGCCCCATGAATTTGCCCGCTCAAATTGCTCAGCAAGTGCGAGAAGTTCACTTTGGCGGCAACTGGACCGTGTCGAACCTGCAGGAGCAGCTGGCGGGCCTTACGTGGCAGCAGGCAACTGCCCGGGTGGCTTCCTGCAACAGCATTGCGGCCTTGGTATACCACATCAATTACTACATCAGCGCTTGCTTGGGCGTGCTGCGGGGCGAACCGCTCACGGCTCACGATAAGTACAGCTTTGCTCATCCGCCCATCAATTCGCAAGCCGACTGGGAGCAGCTGCTGGAGAAAATCTGGGCCGATGCCCGGGCCTTTGCCTACCTGATTGAGCAGCTGCCCGAACACCGACTGTGGGAAACCATGGCGGACGAGAAATACGGGAACTTCTACCGCAACCTGCACGGGATTGTGGAGCATACGCACTACCACCTGGGGCAGATTGCCTTGCTCAAAAAGCTACTGACGGCAGAATAACCCGAGGCTTCTTGCTAGCTCCCGAAGAAATAAGATGCGCTATTGCACCACTATTCTTTTTGCAATCAGGCCTTTGGCAGTGGCCAGCTGAACGGTGTATACCCCTTTTGCCAACTCGCTTAAATCGAGGGTGCGCGTGGTGCCAGCACCCGGCGAGGGCTCGCGTCGCACCACGCGGCCCGTGGCGTCGAGTACGGTGAGGGGAGCGGCCAGCAGGGCCGGCTCGCTGGCGTTGAGCACGTAACGGCCGTTGGGGCTGGGGTTGGGAAATACGCTAATGGTGGCAGCGAGTGCGGCGTCGCGCGTGGCCGTGACCGTGCCGCCAACGAAGGCAATGTCGTCGACAAGCAGAGTGGTGCCGTTCGTGATGTTATCGGCGAAGCCCGAGCTCAACACCATGCTCACGGAGTCGGGCGCCAGGGCCGAACGGTAAGTGAGAGGAACCGTGGCCAAGGTATAGGTAGTAGCCAGTGCAGGAATCAAATATGCCGCCTGCGCTACCACTACGGAGCTGCCGTTGACGGTGCGTGTGAGCTGCACCAGCACGCCCGCCGAGTCGGCAAGGGCTTGCGGCCCACTGAGCTGGTAGTAGAACTGCAGGCTGGTGGGGCGGGCCGTAAAGGGCATGCCGCCCGGCAAGTCGTTGCCCCCGTTCAGATTTGTTCCTAAAATAAGGAAGCCGGGGACACGGCCGGTGCCAACATTTCTTGTTTGCAGCTGGGCCGCAAAGGGGCCGCTCCGAGGGGTGCTGGCTTTGGTGACGGTGCCAGTACTAGAGGGCAGCCGCTGCTCAACGATAACACTGACCAGGTCGTCGGTGGTCTGCCAGTTGGTGGGAGCATCCACCCCCGGAATCACGGAGGTAGTGCGCGTGGCCCAGGTGTCGAGGTTGCTGTTGGAAAAGGTCTGGCCCTGGGCTGGGGCAGCAGCTAGCCAGCAGGCCGCTACGGTGGCCACCAAAGAGTGGAAAATTGTTTTCATTAGTCAAAGGGTAAGAAGGTAATGCCGAGTATTATAAGCAAGTAGACTAAATAAAGTTGGTAAATAGTACTAAAATAGGTATTAATTGATTCTTTATTTTGCCGAATGTTTCTTTTTCAGCGACTAGCAGGCATCCTGCTCATGGCAGCGGGGCAAGTACTGGTGAGCGCCGGAATTGCTCGTGCCCAACTGGTCAGCAATCCGCTTAGCGAACTGTTGCGCCGGGATACTACGGGCCTGAGCCGCGTGCTGGCCCGGCCCGACATTTACCGCTTACAGATTCTGTACACCCGCATTCGGCGCGACAAGGCAGGCCAGCCGCACTTCCGGAGCTACTACTACCGCCTCCGTCCGCGCACTTATTTTTATCCCGCCAGCACCGTGAAACTGGCCGCTGCCGCGCTAGCGCTGGAAAAGCTGCGGGTCCTCAGTGCAACCATTTCCGGCCTGACTCCCGAGTCGGTGATGCTGACGGACTCGGCCTTTGCCGGCCAAACGCGTGTGCGGCGCGACACTTCGGCGGGCAATGGGCGGCCCAGCGTGGCGCACTACGTGTGCAAGGCATTGTTGGTAAGCGACAACGATGCCTTTAATCGCCTCTATGAGTTTGTGGGGCCCGCAGAGCTGAACGCGGGCCTTGCCCGATTGGGCTTGCGCCACAGTAGGCTACTGCACCGCCTCTCGGTGGGCGACCAGGAGCCGGGCAGCCGCCACACCAATCCCGTGGCTTTCTATGCCGATACGGCGGCTACTCAGCTGCTCTACCAGCAGCCCGCGGCTTACTACGCCGGCCCCTGGCCCCGGCCGAAGCTCCGAACCCAAAAAATTGGCCGGGCTTACCTGCAGGGAGCGCTGCGGGTAGAGGAGCCGTTGGATTTCAGCCAAAAAAATGCTTTCTCCTTGCCCGACCTGCAGCGGCTGCTGCGGGCGGTGCTGTTTCCGGAAACCCTGCCCCCGGCCCAGCGGCTGTGCCTGGCCCCCTCCGACTACGCCCTGCTGCGGGAAGCACTGTCGCAGCTACCCCGCGAAAGCCAGCAGCCGCGTTATGACCCCGCTAGCTACCCCGATACATATGCTAAATTTCTACTGGGTGGGGGTGGGCTTTCGCCTTTGCCGCCGGGAGTACGCGTCTTCAATAAGTTGGGGCAGGCATATGGATTCCTCATCGATAACGCTTGCATTGTCGACGCCGACAAAGGCGTAGAGTTTTTGCTCAGCGTCGTGCTTTACGTCAATGCCGATGGCGTGCTGAACGACGATAAGTATGAGTACGACCTCATCGGCTTTCCCTTTATGCGCGACCTAGGACTGCGGGTTTATGAAGCGGCGCTGAAAAGGAAATAAACAGCTGGGTTCGTGCCGCGAGGGCCTAGCGAGGCCACACGGTAAGAGTACGGGACGGGCGCAGGCTTATTTCTCCTGTCCCATTCTCCGTTCATGGGAATAGTGGCCTGCCTCAGAAGAAAAAGTCTTACAGAAAGCGTGCCTTGAGGGCCGGCGTTGGCAGCATGCAGCTCTCTTCGCGCCCAAACCATCGGTAGCGGTTTCGGGCCACGTAGCGGTAAAGGGCGTCGCGCCAGGAACGGGGCAATACCCAGCCCAGACCGGCTACCCGCCAGGCGCCGCCCATGGCGTGGGCAATGCGCAGCACCGCCGTGGAGTGGGAGTAGAGCTGGCCCCCACTCAGCAGCATCACCGATTCGGGCTCGCTGGGCAGGTTGGTGGAAACCAGGCCGTGGCGCGTCAGGAGCTCTTGTGCGGCCGGGCTTTGGAGGGCCGCAAAGCGGAAGTGCCCCTGAGGGTCGTGGCGAATGACAAATTGCACAAATCCGTTGCAGAGGTTGCACACCCCGTCGAAGAGGATGGTGTCGGGGCCAGGTTGGGGCATGGGAAAGAAGAATAATAGGCGTCAATGCAGCCCTTAACGCGAAGTGCTGGGTTGGGCCATTGTGCCCATGGTTACGTACGGCTAATTGAATTTGGTGCAAAGTGCGAAAACTCAGTTGGCCATGAGGGCTTGCTTTCTACGTAGTTATCCGAAAAAAATACGGGTTTTCCGGTCGTTACCCATTTATGAATGGACGTATAGCTTAGCAAACCAACTAACCTTTCCACGATGATGTTCACTAAAAAACCTTCCGTATTCTTAGCAGCAGTTGTGCTGGGCACCGGGCTGCTGGGTTCTTGCCAAAGCAAGACCGATAACACCGTAGGCGAATCCGGTACTTCGGGCACTGGGTCGACCATGAGCTCCGACAGCATGGGCACCGGCTCTGGTATGGATGCTTCCGGCAACATGGGCGGCTCTAGCAGCGGCACCGGTACTGCAGGAGGGGGCGGCATGACGGGTAGCGGCACGGCCGGTGGCAGCGGCTCTACCAGCGGGGCGGGCTCCATGAGCGGCTCTACCAGCGGAGCCTCTACCAGTGGCGGCGGTTCTACCAGTGGCTATGGCACTTCTACCAGTGGCTCCACCAGTGGTACTGGCTCTACCAGCGGCTCGATGGGCGGTGGCTCAACCAGCGGCAGCACCGGTGGCATGAGCACTTCTGGCTCGGGCAGCACCGGTGGTATGAGCACTAGCGGCAGCACTAGCGGCAGCACTAGCGGCAGCACTAGCGGCAGCACTAGCGGCAGCACTAGCGGCAGCACCGGCGGCATGAGTACCAGCGGCAGCACTGGCGGTGGCTCAACTACCCGCTAGTCACTCTTCCGGTTCTCTACTTTCGCAAGGCGAAAAGTGGGTCATTCATTTGGCCCCCTTTTCGCCTTGTTGAATTTGGGCCGTTTCCGGCTCTGCACGTAATACTTTTTATGCCCAACAATAGTACTGGCTTTTGGGGAGTGTTGCGCCGCCCCTTCGTGCTCGATTTACGTGCGCTGGCGCTGTTGCGAATGGCCACGGCCGCCGTGCTGCTCACCGATTTGACGATTCGCAGCACCGACCTCGAGGCCCATTATTCCAACATGGGGGTGCTGCCCTTAAGCGCGCTCCACAGCTATGGTTGGACGGCTTATCAGTTTTCGTTGCATGCAGCCAGCGGCCTGTGGCAGGTGCAGGCCCTGTTGTTTATAGTAGCAGCTGCATTGGGCGGGGCCCTACTCCTGGGCTACCACACCCGGGTGGCCACGGTGGGGACGTGGCTGCTGCTGGTGTCATTGCAAAACCGTAACCCCTTCATTGGGCAGGGCGGCGACGACTTGCTGCGGATGCTGTTGTTCTGGGGAATTTTTCTGCCCTGGGGTCGGGTGTGGTCGTTGGATGGGCGGACCCAGCCGGCCCCCTCCCGCTACGACTATTTTAGTGCGGCCACTGTGGCCTACATCGTGCAGCTGGCCCTGCTGTACTGGTGCACGGCCCTGCTCAAAAGCGGCGCCGAGTGGACCCAAACCGGTACGGCGCTTTACTATGCTTTCAGCCTCGACCAGGTGCTGCTGCCCGTTGGGCGGTGGCTCTATCCTTACCCGGAGCTGCTGCGCTTTCTTACCTTCGGGGCTTACTATACTGAGCTGCTGCTGCCATTTGCGCTCTTCATTCCCGTGGGTGTGCCTTGGTGGCGCATGCTGGTGGTAGGCGTGCTGGTGGGGTTTCACCTCACCATCAGCGTTACTCTCTTCGTCGGGATTTTCTTCCTGGTGAACCTAGCTTCCATCCTGGGGCTGCTGCCAGCGGGGGTAGTCGACTGGCTTGCCCACCGCTTGGGTCCCTTGGCTGCGCGGATTGGCAGGTGGCGGTTTCGGCAGTCCTCCTGGTCGCTGCCGTGGCGCTTACGCCTGGAACGCACGCACCCGCTGTCGGCCGCTGGCCGACAGCGGGTGCGGACTGTTCGGGAGGCGTTTGTGGCAGTGGTGCTGGCCTATGTGTGCTGGTGGAACCTCGACGATGTGGCGGTGCTGCGCCCAGCCGGAGGCATTATGCCCCAGCCAGTGCGCTGGTTCGGTTTCCTGCTGCGCGTAGACCAGCACTGGGGCATGTTTGCCCCAACGGTGTTCAAGGACGATGGCTGGTACATTCTGGAAGGCACCGCCGCCGACGGCCGCCAACTCGACCTAAATCGCCGGGGTGCCCCCCTTAGCTACGCCAAGCCACCCTCGGTGGTGGCCTTGTTCAAAAACGACCGGTGGCGGAAGTATTCCGAAAACTACCTGTTTGTCAGTAACTCCTGGATGCGGCCC
Organism: Hymenobacter sp. B1770; assembly: GCF_049896385.1. Lineage (NCBI taxonomy): Bacteria > Pseudomonadati > Bacteroidota > Cytophagia > Cytophagales > Hymenobacteraceae > Hymenobacter > Hymenobacter sp. B1770. The sequence goes on along the minus strand of NZ_JAFCUF010000013.1, from coordinate 71,785 downwards.
TTCTACTGCAATTACCTACTGCGCATCTGGCACGAAACGCCGGGGCACCCCCCGCTCCGCCACTTATCAGTCGTGTATATGAAAGAAGTGTCGCTGCCAGACTACAAGCTGGCCACTCCGGTCCGCCAGGTGCTGTGCGAATGCGAGTTACCCCCCGCCAGCAAGTAAGATTAATAATAAATAAGTATTTACCCCTATAAAAATGCGGGTAAATCGCGCTGACTACGCTCGTATAGCCTATGAGCTAACGGCTAGAAATACTTCTTTTTCACTTTTTCCATTCTTTATGAAACGCAAATGGCTTTTTGGGCTGACCGGTGCCATCATGTGCTCGGCGCTCACCCTCTTCAGCGCCTGCACTGCTTCCGAAAATGCCGGTACCACCAGCGGCACTACCTCGGGTAGCACCAGCGGCACCACCAGCGGCACCACCAGCGGCACCACTTCCGGGTCGACAACCTACGGTAGCACTTCGGGCTCTACCTCGGGCACCACTAGTGGTAGCACTACCATGGGCACCACTTCGGGTACTACGACTTCGGGTACTACGACTTCGGGTACTACGACTTCGGGCACGACTTCGGGCACCACTTCGGGTACGACCTCAGGCACCACTTCAGGTACGACCAGTGGCTCGACGACTGGTACTACGTCCGGTACCACTTCGGGTACTACGACCGGTACCACCACCTAATCCAGGTTTCAATGCATTAAGAAGGCCACATTCCTTACGGTTTGTGGCCTTCTTGTTTTTTTAAAGTCGAGGCCGGCATTCTTCAAATCCAGAGCTTTAGGTACTGAAACACCTCCGGGTGCGTGAGCAGCCCGCCGTGGTGCTGCTGGCTAAACACCGCCGTGCGCACCTTCACGCCCGCGGGCAAGGCGGCTTCATCGCCGAAGGTGGCGTGGCCCCGGGCGCTGCCCTGGCCCACCAGCCCATCGCCGAAGTACTCGCGGAAGGCCGATGGCCGCGTGGCCCGCAGCCAGGCCCCCATCAAAATGTGGTATTGTACCCCGGGCAGCGGCGGCACAGGCGTGCGCGGCGGCGTCAGGTCGTCGGCGTGGGCATCCTGCCAGTCCTCGTCCACCAGAATGGAGTAGCGTAGGTCTTTGATGCCGTTGCTGCGCTTGTTGAGGGCCTTGCTCAGAAACCGGGTTGGAAAGAGGTTGATGCGGTTCAGAAGGCGAGCCGTGAGGTGCGAGTTCTGCTCCAGCCACGAGCCGTCGTTGGGGGTGCCAAGCAAGAAAACCGAACGCAGGTGCGCCAGCCAGGGCGCAGGCTCCGCATCGGCCGACGATTGGGAGCGGAGAACCGAGGCGTTATCGATGGTATCCTCGTTTTCCTGCGCCACTTGCAGGGCTTCGTTTTTCTTCCGCAGTTCGTCGTTAAGAGCGTCTTCGGAACCGGCCGGCTGGTTGTCGGCCCCGGGGCTGAGGGCCCCGTAGTAGCCAGCCGAACGAATGATGAGCCCGCCCATGCTGTGGCCCACGAGCACCAGCTCGCCAATGGCGTGCGGGTAGGTTTCGACCAGCTCGGAGAGGAGGCGGCTGAGCTCGCGGCCATTTTCTGACAGGTGCAGGCCCGAGTTGAAGCGAATGTAGAGGGCGCGCAGCCCGGCTTCCTCGGCCAGCCGCGGGCCGTAGCGCCGGGAGCCGGGTACATCCTGAAAACCGGTTTGCCAGATGAGCTCATCGCCCATGAGGCCGTGCACAAACACCACCGTTTTTTGCTGGGGCTCGCTCAGGCGAAGGTCGGCCACGGCCACGTCCTGCCCGCCCCGGCGGAAGCTCATCCGGATGGCGCGGCGGTCGTAGCGAGCGGCCAGCTGGTCGCCCAGCGCGCCGTTTAGCACCGGCAAAAAGAAGTGCTGATGTGCCTTGCCTGACCGCACAAGGTACCCTGCGCCGCGCACGGGCAGCAGAGCTGCGCGGCCCACGGCCCCCAAAACGCGCCGTAAGCCGGAAGGCTGGTTGGGTTCAGATTCGGACATAAGCAGGGGCAGCGGTGGTAGTGAGGTACTAAAGTAGCGCTGCCACGACCATTGCACCGGCAGCCAGCTCACTGGTAATGCACCTTTCTGTACGTGATTTCCGTACATTGAAAACCTAATCCCAAGCACTATTTCATGACTCTCTCATCTCGTTCTGCTCTGGCCTTGCTGCTGGGCACGGCCCTAGCTGGCTCCCTTTCATCCTGCGATTACAGCTGGAGCCCCGGCAAAGACCCGCAATCGACCTACACTTTCAACAACCCCCCCGGCTGGCGCCGGGTTGATGTGGACCGCGACAGCATCAATAATAAGCAGGTGACGCCTCCTCCAGGCGGCATTGGCTCGGCGGCTGCTATCGAGCAGGGCACCGTGCGCGAACAGATAAATTCTGCCCCAGGCGGTGGGAGTAGCTCTTCTGCTCAGTCGGCCAGTGGCCAATTGGCTCCTATCGGCGATAACAGAAATGGCACTGGCAACAACAACGACAAGCAGCAGCCGAAATCGCAGCCACGCTAAATTTTTGAAATCATACAAAAGCCCGCTACCTACCCGGTAGCGGGCTTTTTGTGTATGGTGCAAGCCCAACGGTAGGCAAGGCGCAACCTGAGCAGTGCGAAAAAAAAGGTCAACCTCCCGCCCGCTTCCCACCGTAGTACCTCCATCTTCTGCCATATCCGTTTCCACACCAACTCACTTAAAACCAATTTCGCTTATGCTTTCTAACGAAGCTAGCCGGGCCACCACGCCCGCATTTGATGCCGTCGTGCCGGGCCTGAGTGTGCTGCGCGATGTGTTTGCGAATCTGTACTACGCCTTTTCGCAAGACCAGCCGCAAGGCCCCTGGGTACTCATCGACGCGGGCTTACCTGGCTCGGCCGACAAAATCAGGAAGCATGCCGAAGAGCTGTTTGGGGCCAATACCCCGCCCGCGGCCATAGTGCTCACCCACGGACACTTCGACCACGTAGGAGCCCTAGATGGCCTGCTCACGGCTTGGCCCGACGTGTCCGTGTATGCCCACACCCTGGAGCTGCCCTACCTCACCGGCCGGTCGAGCTTCCCGCCACCCGACCCCACCGTGGGCGGCGGCATGATGGCCTACCTCTCGTTTGCCTACCCCAAGCACCCCTATGATTTCGGCACGCGTGTGCAGGCCTTGCCAGCCGATGGCAGCGTGCCCGGCCTGCCCGGCTGGCGCTGGGTACACACGCCCGGCCACACGTTCGGGCACGTGTCGTTCTTCCGCGAGCACGACAAAGTGCTGGTGGCCGGCGATGCGTTCACCACCGTGTTTGCCGAGTCGGGCACGGCCACCTACACGCAAAAGCAGGAAGTGCATGGGCCGCCCGCCTACTTCACGCCCGACTGGGACGCTGCTCGCACCTCCATGGAACTGCTGGCCCGGCTCGAGCCCGAGGTGGCCGCCACCGGCCACGGCATTCCCATGCACGGCGAAGAGCTGCGCCGCCAGCTGGCCGCCTTCATTCCCCGCTTCGATGAGCTGGCGCGCCCCAAAGTGGGCCGCTACGCCCACCATCCTGCCATCGCCGATGCCGACGGTGTACGTTCGGTGCCCCCACCCGTGGTGAAGCCCTGGGTGAAGGGCTTGGCCGTGGCCGGACTTGCCCTTACCGCCGTGGCGCTCGCCATGGCCGGCAATGACAAGAAGGGCAAGCGCAAAAACAAGAAAGCCCGCAGCAATAGCAAAGGCAAGAGCGACAGCACTTACCGGGCCTGGTACCGAGATAATCCGGCCTCACAAGGGCCCTCAGGTCCTGACTGGCAATCCCGCCGCCCCAGCGCCTTCGCCGACCAGTCGCCACACGGCCAGGACAATGCCACTCACCAGCAATCGCCGGATTCATCGCATGCTGACCAGCGGTATTCCGACCAACGGAGCCGGAAAATAGAAACCCAGTATCCGTAATAGACGCTGATTTTAATGGCAAAAAGCCCGCTCCTGGTATGGGAGCGGGCTTTTTATTGTATCAAGCGCGAAGCGGGACTACTGCGCCACCGGGAAATTGCCCGGCCGGGCATACCCAAACCGCACCGGCGACTGTACTTCGTGGTAACCGTCGAGGCCCGAGATGCAGGCGTTGCCCAGAACGGCCAGATCCAGGGTACCGTCTTCGCGGAGGCCATCTTCGCGGAGGTAGACATGCTCCACGGTGCCCACCAACAGCACCGTGCCGTTGGAAATGGGCAGCTCTTCTAGCAGCCGCAGGCCAATGCTCAGGGGACTTTCGGCCACGTAGGGCGCGGGAAAATCGTCGCGATAGGCGGCAGTGAAGCCACATTCATCAAACTCGGAAAGCTCCGGGGCAAAATCGGCGGAAGTATAATGCGCCTGAGCCGCCAAGGCCATTGGCACGTGGTTCAGGGTGTAGCAGCCGCTGCTTTTGAGGTTGTGGTAGGTGTGGCGGGGCACGGTGGTGGGCCGGGTCACAATGCCGAGCAGGGGCGGGTCGGAGCCCAGGTGCAAAGCTGAGCTAAACACTGCTAAGTTGGTGCCGCCATCCGGCGCAGCCGTGCCGATGAGGTTAGCGGGCTTAAAGCCCGGCAAACCATTGACGAGGTTGAGGCGGTAGATGCGCTCGAAGTTTTTGATGTCGGCAGCGGTGATGTGACGCATGAAGAGGAAGGGGTAGGGTAAGTAGCTGTAGTTAACAGTGGTGAGCAGGTACTGTTAACCCCAAACCGTCATGCAGCACGTAGCGAAGCATCTTTACTGCAGTATTAAACTCAATCGTCTGTCATGCTGAGCTTGCGAAGCATCTTATCAAGCCTCAACGATTCGTACAAGCGTTATAAGATGCTTCGCAAGCTCAGCATGACAGACGTGTAACAAGAAAGTGGGCCAGATGCTTTGCTGTATGCTGCAGGAAGTGCTTTTTGCTCAGTACTACAACTCACCGCTCCAGCTTAAATCCGGGCTCACGGGCGGGAGGCGCTGTGCGGTTGGCCACAGCCCAGCCGGTGAGGTACATCCAGTTGGTCATACGCGTCAGCTTGGGGTAGTCGATGGTGCGGGGCTCGTCGCGGGGCGTGTGGTAGTCCACGTGCAACAGGGAGGTATACATCACGGCTGGGATGCCCAGGCGGGCGTAGGGTAGGTGGTCGGAGCGGAAGTACCAGCCCTCGGGATGGGTGGCTTTGTCCCATTCGGTGTCCAGCTTAAACTTGGGGCCGGCCTGGTTGGCGGCCAGGGCCATATTCACCAAGTCGGAGGAGTTGCGGTGCGGCGGGATGGACCCGAGCAAAGCGGCGCTGTCGGGGGCGTTGCGGCCCATCATTTCCGCGTTCAGCACGGCCACAATGGATTCTTTCGGCACCGTAGGGTTGGCCGAGTAGTAGCGGGAGCCCAACAGGCCGCGCTCTTCGGCGCCGTGGTACACAAACAAAGCAGAGCGTCGGGCCGGCTGCTGCTTAAAAGCGCGCATGATGGCCAGCAGGGCCGCGCAGCCGGTAGCGTTGTCGTCGGCGCCGTTGTAGATAGAGTCGCCGGCCACGGGCGCCCGCACGCCATCGTGGTCCTGGTGCGTGCTGAACAGCACGTGCTCGTTCTTCAATTGCGCATCGGTGCCAGGCATTTTGGCCACAATGTTTACCGAAGGGTAAAGGAAGGTTTCCACTTTCAGGTCGGCGGTGAACTGCTGGCCGGCCTGCTGCGCCCAGCTTAGGGCGCTGCTGGGCAGCCACACCACGGGCGGTTGGTCCACCACTTTGGTATTGGCATCGCCGGGCAGGCCGTAGCGGCCCCGCTCGTAAATGTGGCTCCAGTGGTCGTAGATGGCCTGGGCCGACGCATCAGAAATAAACACCACCGCCACGGCGCCGGCCTTGAACAGCTCGGCCGACTGGCTGCTAAACTTGCCAAACAGGTAGCGCCGATAGCTAATGCCGTCCGTAGGAGCGCCCGAAATCTGAACGGCCACCGCTTTGCCTTTGATGTCCACTTTCCCGACTTCCGCCGGCGTGCCGGTACCCACATACACCAGCGGGGCCGAGACGCTGGCATTGGCTGGTGCCGTAATCATGGCATCGTGGTTGGGCTTCAGCTGGCGCGTGCCGATGCTGAGCCGGCTAGCTTTGGTAAGGCGGGTGCGCTGCAAATGAAACCACTGGAAGTAGGTGCCGTCGTCGCCGGCCGGTTGCATGCCAATGGCACGAATCTGGTCGGCGAGCCACACGGACGCTTTCAGCTCATCGAGGGTGCCGCCCTCGCGGCCCCGATAGTGGTCGCCACCCAGCGCATACAAGTCCCGCTTGATGTCGCTTTCGCGAATGGCCGACTGGGCATTGGCGGCTGTGGTGGTTCGAGCGGCTGGGGCCGGCTTCTTTTGAGCCGTAGCGGCCAGCGGAGCGGCTAAGCTCAGGCCCGCCAGCAGCAAGCCGGTGGTTTTAATAAATGAGTTCATAGAAATTGAAATGGTTTTACGGAAGTGAGTTTGCGGGCCGGGGCCCTGGATTTATTTGCCCACGGGGACAGTGGCTGCGTCCTCGGGCTGCAAATATTGGTCAAACCAGCCCACCCACAACCGATTCCATTCCTGCAGGCGAACGGGGTCGGTGGGGGTGTGGGCGGAAATAGGAAATGCCACGAACCTCACCGGCACGCCCCGGTCCTTGAGCGCGTGATACATTTTGTAGGAGTTGGATATGGTCACGCGAAAGTCGCCAGTGTTGTGCAGAATCAAAGTAGGGGTGCGCCAGCGGTCGACCCGTGACAAGGGCGACTGCACCCGGTAGCGCTCCAGGTTCTCGGCACTCATCCAAGGCGAGGGGCCGTAGTGGCCCGCGTTGGACACGTTGTTGTCGCCGAGGTTGTAGCTGTCCAGCAAGTCGGTGACCGGGGCGGCCGCCACTGCGCACCGCCACCGTCGCCCCGGCTCGCCCATGAGCCAGGCCGTCATAAACCCTCCGTACGACACGCCCGAAATGGCAATGCGACTGGTATCAACCCAACCGCGCTTTTCCAGCATAGCAATGCCGGCCAGCACGTCGCGCCCCGGCCCGGCGCCAGCATCTTCCCGAATGGCCCGCTGGAAGGCACAGCCCAGGTTGTCGCTGCCCCGGTAGTTGGGCTGAAACACCACGTAGCCCCGGCTTGCCACGGCCTGGCCCAGCCCGTAAAACGCCAGCCGCGAAGAATTGGACGGCCCACCGTGCATCATGAGCACCAGCGGGTATTTCCTGGCTGGGTCAAAATCGGGCGGGTAAGTCAGAATGCCGTTGGGGCGCAGGTTGTCGCTGGTCCACTCCACGGCTTCCATGCGGCCCAGGGCCAGGGCAGCGGTTTCGCGGTTAAAGTCGGTAAGGCGGCGCGGGGTGGTGGTGGGGGAGGACAAGTAGTACAGTTCGGCGGGTCGGCCGGGCTCGTTAGCAGTAAAGGCCAGGGCATTGCGACGGCCCACGGCCATCTCGACCCAATAGCTGCCATTGGGCGACACGGAGCCTAGTTTCAGCTTTCGGCGGCTGCCGTTCAGCCCCAGCTGCCAAATCGAGACGCTGGCTCCGTCGTTGCCGCCCACAAAGAGGCTTTTGCTGTCAAGGCTCCAAAGGGCCCGCTGAATGTTGCGGTCGAGAACTTGGGTAATGTGCCGCGGGGCCCCGCCGCCGGCTGTCGGTATCACGTCAAACCCCAGCGACTCAAAAAAAGGCGACTCGCGCGGCGTTTGGTAGCTAATCCAGCGGCCATCGGGCGAAAAGGCCGGCAGGTCGAGGCGTTGGGCGGGGCCGGCTACTTGCTGGCGCGCGCCCGTAGCCACATCCAGAGTGTAAACGCTGGTTTCCTGGTCGCCGGTTTGGGCACTGGGGCGCAGCACGCATACCAGTCGCTGGCCATCAGGCGCCCAGGCAAAGGGGGCCGAAGAATCGTCGGGTAGGCTGCCCGGGCCGCTGGTGAGGCGCCGGGCCGGCTGGTCGCCCGCGGCATTCACCAACCAGAGGTGGTCGGGAGCGGGCGGCGCCGTCAGAGTCATGCTGCCGTTGCCTACCTCAAAGCTGTCGTTGCCGCGGGCCAGCTCAGTTGCGTTGGCGGGCGGGTCGGCAGCCGAGTAGGCCAGGGTCGTGCCGTCGGGCTTCCAGCTGTAGAGCTGCACGTTTTCGGCCGACGTAGTGAGTTGGCGGGGCTCGCCAGCCGTCAACGGCTGCACAAACAGCTGAACGTGGGCTTCCTTGCCCGTGCCGGTGCGGGCCAGAAAAGAAACCTGTTCGCCGGTGGGCGACCAGCGAGCCTGCTTCACGGTGGGCCTTCCGGTTACGAACACGCGCTGCCGGCCGCTGGCCACGTCCACCAGCACTATTTCGGTCTCGTTGCGATTAGTGGCCAAATTGGCCCGCGATACCGCTATTAGGATGCTTTTGCCATCGGGCGAAAGCTGCGGGTCGCTCACGCCCACGGCTTTGGCGATATCGGCCAGCTCGAAGCGCCTTTGGGCCACCGTCGGGCGCGTGCCCAGAAGCAGCAACGCCGCAACTACTGCAAACCGCGCCTGCAAAAAAAACGATTTCATCATGCAGGATACCGGAAATTTAGCCGGGCCATGCACCGGCCCCATTTGTGAGGCCAAGTTGGCGAAAATACGCTGGAGTTTCCGCATGCACCGACTACTTCACCCGCTGCAAGTCCAGGTCCTGAAAGTCGTAGCTAAAGTCGGCGAGCGACGAAATGGGCTTCATCTTTATGCTGGTGGCCTCACCCATCTCGTCGAGGGCGAAAGCGGCGAAAGCATCGGCGTTGAGGCTGCGGGCCTTCCACCGCACCACGAAGGTGCTGCCACGGTAAGGCAACACCTGGCCCACCAAGCGTGGGGCCCGCACTGCTTTCATCCACAACTGGTTGCCCTGCATGTAGAGGTCCACATCGCCGAGCCAATTGTCGTGGTAGCGGCCTACGTAGGGCTTATAGTTCGGCCGTTTCTGCGCTTTTTTGGTGGCTGCGGCCACCTGCTTCCACACTGCCTCGGTGGTTTTGCTGTCATCTGACTGGCTGGCCGCGGTGAGGTCGGCCATGAGCTTTACCCGGTCGAGCCCGGTCATGCCCAGGTAGTGGTCCTCAATGGCGTTGGAAACCGCCGTAAAGGCCGCGCCACTTTCCTGGTTAGTGAGCACGATAATGCCCAGGTGCAGCTCCGGCAGCAGCGTCACCTTCGTGACCATGCCGACTTCGCCACCGGTGTGCGATACCTCCTTATAGCCCCGCACATCGCGCAGGAACCAGCCCAGGCCATAGGCCGAAAAGTGGGTGTTGTAGCTGAAGGGCAAGTATGCTTCCGGCACCGGGCCCACCGGCAGAATGGTTTGGGGTGACCACATTTCCTGCTGAGTCTGGGGCTTAAACAGGGACGCCGGGGCACCAGGCCCGCCCACCAGCATCATGGCCCATTTGCTCAGGTCGGCCACGCTGCTGTACATGCCGCCAGCCGGGCCACCTATGGTCCCTAAATCGCGCCGGATAACCTGCACCTTACCGTCCACTGGCCCATGGCCATCAATTACATTGATGGGATCGGTGAGGCGAGAGTAGAGGGTGGCGGTGCGGCTCATGCCCAGGGGTTTGAGCAGGCGGCTTTCCACAAATTCGGCCCAGGGCTTGCCTGCTGCCCGTGCCACCACCTCACCAGCTACGATGTAGAGCAGGTTGTCGTAATCAAATTTGCTCCGGAACGACGACACCGGCTTGAAGTAGCGCAGGTTGTGAATGACGTCTTTGACAGTGTAGTCAGTCGAATCCGGGAAGAACATCAGGTCGCCGGCGCCCAGGCCCAGGCCGCTGCGGTGGGTGAGCAGGTCGCGCACCGTGAACTCGGCCGTCACGTAGGGGTCGTACATCTTAAACTCGGGGATGTGGTCCGTCACCTTGTCGTTCCAATGCAGCTTGCCGTCTTCCACCAGCAGCCCCAGCGCCGCGGCAGTGAAGGCTTTCGTATTAGAAGCAATACCGAAAAGGGTGTTTTCATTCACAGGTGCCTTGGTGGCCAGCGAGCTCACGCCGTAGCCCTTGGACATCACCACTTTTCCATCCTTCACCACGGCTACGGCCATGCCCGGCACATTGAAGGCCTTAAGGGTGCGGCCTACTACGGCATCAACCGCGGCCACGTCGAGTGGCGGAATGGCGGTAGTCGCGGCCATCTGCGCCTTTACTTCTCCCCAAAATGTGATGGCTAGAATGCAGCTTAGAACAGATGTTCGAAACATGTTGGAAAACAGGAAAAGAGGAGCTTGACAAATTATCAAATATTGGTCAAACCGTCAATTGATTAGCCTAAATAAAGCGCCGACGCGGGTGCTTACCGTTGGCGGGCGGCCCAGTCATCCATGCGGCGCTCGGCTACGGCCAGGGGCATGCCGCCGCCGGCCAGCAGCTCGTCGTGAAAAGCGCGCAGGTCGAACTTCTTCCCCAGCTGCTTTTCGTAGCGAGCGCGCATCTCCAGAATTTTGAGTTGCCCAATTTTGTAGCTCAGGGCCTGGCCGGGGTTGCTCATGTAGCGTTCAATCTCAGCCGTAGCCAGCTGTTCGCTGATGACCTCATTGTCCATCATGTACTTGATAGCTTCTTCGCGGGTCATGCCCTTGGCGTGCAAACCCACGTCGACCACCAGCCGGATGGCGCGGTGGATTTCGCCGCCCAAAGAGCCGGCGTACTGGTACGGGTCGGTGTACAGCCCCAGCTCTTTGCCCAACGATTCGCAGTACAGCGCCCAGCCTTCGCTGAAAGCGCTGTAGCCGCCGAAACGCCGAAACTTAGGCAGGGCGGTATTTTCATTTTGCAGCGAAATCTGATAGTGGTGCCCCGGAATGGCCTCGTGCAAAAACACGTCTTCCATCGGCGGCAGGGAGGTGACGTTGTATTGAGTAGCGTCGAGGATGGGCACGTAGAAAACGCCTGCCCGGCTGCCATCCGGCGAGCCGGCCACGTACTGGGCGCTGGCCGAAGCCGCGCGGTACGCCTCCGTCTGGCGCACTTCGAATGGGGTTTTAGGCACCCGGCCGAACATCTTTTTGAGGTTGGGCATCATGCGCTGGTGTATGGCCTCGAAGCCGTCGAGCACTTCCTGCGGCGTTTTGTAGGGCCGAAACTTGGGCTCGTTCTTCATGTAGGCGAAGAAAGCCGGCAGGTCGCCCTGGAAGCCGACCTGGGTTTTCACGGCTTCCAACTCTGTGCGCAGGCGTTTTACCTCGCTAAGACCGGTCTGGTATATTTCTTCGGGCGTTTTACTGGTCGTGGTCGCATACTTCACGGCGTAGCGATAAGCATCCGGGCCGTTTGGCAGGTCGCCAAAGCCGGAGGTGGTGCGGGCCTTAGGCAGGTACTCATTCTTAAGGAAAGCACCCAGCTTTTGGTAGGCCGGTACCAGCTCGGTGAGGATGGCCTGCTGGTAGGCACTCGTCAGCCGGGCTTTGTCGGCTGCGGGGAGGGTGTCGGGTAGTTTGGTAATGGGGCCGTAAAACAGGCTTTTGGTAGGGTCGCTGACAACCATGGCTTCCAACTGCGGAATCATTTTCACCACCAGCACTTTGGGCAGCACCACGCCGCGTGCCATGCCCTGCCGGAAGTTGGCAATGGCCGAGTCGGTCCAGGCCGTGAAGCTGTGCACCCGGCTCAGCCAGTTGTCGTAGTCTTTGGCGGTCTTGAACGGCTGCGCGCCCATGCCCGAGCCGAATTGGGCCATGCCCTGCGGCAATCCGCCCGTCTGCCCAAAAGGCATCAGCCAGCGGTTTAGCTTCAGCTGCTGGCCCTCCACGGCAGTTTCCAGCTGGTAGCGAAACACGTCGTAACTCACCTGGTCTTCGGAAGAGAGCTTGCCGCGGTTGAATTTCTGCAGCAACGTCAGGTACTGCTGGTAAAAGCGTTGCTGCTGTTGCCGGAAGGCGCGGGTCTGGTCGTTGGGCAGTTGGTCGTTGTAGCGGTTGTCGCCCTGGGCCGTGGCCGCAAATGGGAACAGCCGGGCCTGCTCGTCCCAGTACTTCTCAAACAGTGCCGCCAGTGGTGCTGAGGCAGCTGCTGTGCTGGAAATTGCGACGAGCGTCGCGGCCGGTTTTGCTTTTTGAGCCTGTGCGGACTCGGGACTGGAAACAACCAGTAGTGCACTGGCTGCTAGTAGATGAAGTAGGTTTTTTATCATCAAAGAGTGCCGCGAGGCTTGAGAAATTGGCAAGACTACGCTTCGCAGCTTGCAAGACAAGTGCGGCAGCTGCACCAAGGAAATTAACAATGTAATAAGGCAAGTAAAATTAGCCTAATAATGAAGCTGTTTGGAAAGTTGGCAAATGTCTGAACGGTCATGTTGAGCGCAGCCAAAGCATCTCTACCGCAGTAGTAATCCTATCGATTGGTTTACTACTGCGGTAGAGATGCTTCGACGAGCTCAGCATGACCGGCGGGCGACCTTCTAAATAATACCAATAATAGTATGCTAGATAAAAATAAGAGCTCGATAAAAATGAAAAAGGACGGTGATGCTTACTCAGCACTACCGTCCTTTTGTTGGTGCTAAATGCTATGGTGCTATTTCTGCCGCGCAGCCCAGGCGTCCATCTTGCGTTCGAGCACTGCCAGCGGCATAGAGCCCCCGGCCAGTACTTCATCGTGGAAAGCCCGTAGGTTGAACTTCGAACCCAACTGCTTTTCGTAACGGGTCCGCAGCTCGCGCAGCTTAAGCTGGCCGGTTTTATAAGCCAGCGCCTGTCCGGGAATAGCCATGTAGCGCTCGATTTCGGCCGTGGCCCCCTGCTCGCTGATAGGCTCATTGTCCATCATGTACTTGATAGCTTCTTCGCGGGTCATGCCCTTGGCGTGCATGCCCACGTCCACCACCAGGCGAATGGCGCGATGAATTTCATCGCCCAGGGCTCCAATTTTTTGGTAAGGGTCGGTATAGAGGCCCAGTTCTTTACCTAAGCTTTCGCAATACAGCGCCCAACCCTCGCTGAAGGCGGGGTAAGAGGCAAAGCGCCGAAACTTGGGCAGGCTGGTGTTTTCCTGCTGCAGCGAAAGCTGGTAGTGGTGCCCGGGAATGGCCTCGTGCGCAAACAGCGACTCCATGCCCGAGGTCGTGTTAAACTTAGTCGCGTCCAGAATAGGTACGTAGAAAATGCCCGGCCGCGAGCCATCGGGTGTGCCCCGGTTGTACTCAGCCGAGGCCGTAGCGGCGCGGAAGGCTTCGGTCTGGCGAATCTCAAACTGCGACTTCGGGGTGCGCCCGAATAGCTTGGGCAAGTTGGGCGTAATCTTGGCCTGAATGGCCCGGAAGGCATTCAATACATCCTCCGGGGTTTTGTATGGCGTGAATTTGGGCTCCGAATTCAGGTGCGTAAAGAAGGCTGGCAACTCGCCTTGGAAACCCACTTGTTTTTTCACGGCTTCCATCTCAGCGCGGATGCGCTTCACCTCGTTCAAGCCAGTTTCGTAAATGGCATCGGGCTCGCGGGTGGTGGTAGTCATCGTCCGCACGTTGTAGCGGTACATGTCGGCGCCGCCGGGGAGAGCAGCCAGGCCGGTGCTAGTCCGGGCCTTGGGCAAGTATTCGGTTTGCATAAAGTCGGCCAGCTTGCGGTAGGTAGGTACCAGCTGGGTGAGGATGGCCTGCTGGTAAGCCTTGGTAAGCCGGGTTTTGTCGGCCTCCGAAAAGCTGGCTAGCATGCGGGTGATAGGCCCGTAAAAAAGGCTCTTGGTGGCATCGGTAGCGACTTGGGCCTGCAACTGCGGCACCATTTTCAGCACTAGCACGCGGGGCAGCACCACACCGGTCTGCATGCCCTGCCGAAAGTTGGCAATGGCCGAATCGGCCCACACCGGAAACTGACCTATGCGCGCCAGCCAGTCGTCGTAGTCCTTCACCGTTTTGAAGGGCTGCGCGCCGGTGCCCGCCCCAAGCTGCCCCAGGGAGTTGGGCAGGCTGTAAAACTGGGCGAAGGGCATCATCCAGCTGTTTTGCTTCAGCCCTTCCAGCCGGTTTTGCATCTCGTATTGGAAGATGTCGTAGCTGACTTGGTCTTCGGCCGAAAGCCGGGCCCGGTCAAACTTCTGCAACGCGGCCAGGTGCTGCTGGTAAAAGCGTTGCTGCTGCTCCCTGAAAGCACGGGTCTGGTCGTTGGGCAGTTGGTCATTGTAGCGGTTGTCGCCCTGGGCCGTGGCTCCCAGCGGGAATAGCTTGGCCCGTTCTTCCCAGTAGCTTTCAAACAAGGTGGACAGCGGAGCCGATGCTTTGACCCGAGCGGCTGCGCTTCTTGCAGACGCCTTGGTAGCACTTGCAGCTGGCTGCTTAGCTGGTTGAGCTAGTGCAACACCAGCGCTAGCTAAGAAGCTAAAGGCCACCACTAATGAAAACGAGTTCTTATCCATTGGTTTTTGAAAGCTGTTGCGTCGGGCTGACTGGGTTAGCGGGCGGTCAACGCCACAGCAAGCACGAGCCTATAGGAAAAAACTTTGGTTGGTTCGCTCCAAAGCCATCGAAGGAAAGGGTACGCGACACAAGAGCAATTTCCCAGACATCTACCTATAAACTGACGAGGAAATCGCTCTAGTCACGATGGAAAGGCAAAATATACCCAATTTTGAAGGCCAGTTCAAAGTCAATGTTGGCTTTGGTGCCTGGTTTTTCAATCTGATTAAACATATTGGACTGTGACTTGCCGAGCTCGGAAGCTTTACGTTCGTTGAGCATATCATAGCGGGTATCAACGTAGCGTGCTCCTACGCCAATGGCTGTTTCAATAAGCCAGTTGGTGTACACGTGCCACTGGGAACCTAGTTTGAGATTGAATCCGGCAATGTCTTTTTCCACAAAGGCACGGTCATAGGTTACATAGCGGCCATACCGGTAGAAATTGTTTCCGTAGCGGGTGTAGCGCTGTGGCGTAACAAATGTTTGCAGGGAGAAGAATGTCTCCTGATTGGGGTTCTTGGTACGAGGCTCCAGGTAGCGACGAAGCTCCAGCTTGAATTTGCTGTACTTGTAATCGTTCCGACCATCAATCAGGCCCAAGGTGCTGAGCCGTAGTGCAGTGTACTGATGACCATAACTGGCTTCTACACCGAAGCGGGGCGATACTCGATACTCGATGCCTCCTAATAAAGTGCTGGCCATGGGGTCTTGGGTAGCCAGTGGTGAAAACTTCAGGGCCAGTGCCGGCGCAAAGCTGGCCTGCCGGTTTTCGTAAACGATTGGAACCGGAATTTCGTCGTCGGGCACTTGAGCCATGGCGCTGTTAGAACAGGCTATAACAATAGCCAGACAGCTGTAAAAACGCAACATAAAGAATGAAGTGAAGGGGGTAGAAAAGTGGCGCAACAGTAGTTGCGCCACACCATGGGTAGTAAGATTATATAAATTTAAAACAATTTAACCGCTGAGGTTATTGCTTGGCTGCCCAGGCATCCATTTTCTTCTCCAGTACCGCCAGGGGCATCACGCCATCCTTCAGCAGCTCATCATGGAAGTTGCTCAGCGAAAACTTGCTGCCCAGTTGTTCTTGGTACTTAGCCCGTAGCTCCTGAATCTTGAGAGCCCCGGTTTTGTAGCTCAACGCTTGGCCCGGAATGGCCATGTAGCGCTCGATTTCGGCCGTGGCCCCGTCTTCCGAAATGGCTTCGTTTTCCAGCATGTACCTGATGGCTTCCTCGCGGCTCATGTTGCGCGAGTGCAGGCCGGTGTCTACCACCAGGCGCACGGCGCGGTGCATCTCGTCGCCCAAGGCGCCCATGTACTGGTAGGGGTCGGTGTAGAGGCCCAACTCTTTGCCCAGGCTTTCGGAGTATAGTGCCCAGCCCTCGCCCATGGCCCCGTACCAGGCAAAGCGGCGGAAATTGGGCAGGTCGTTATTTTCCTGCTGCAGCGATGTCTGGTAGTGATGCCCCGGTATGGCTTCGTGCAGAAACAGCGACTCCATGCCCGAGGTGGTATTAAAGGTGGTGGCATCCACGATGGGGATGTAGAAAATGCCCGGCCGCGAGCCGTCGGGCGACCCCTGGTTGTATTCGGCCGAAGCCGAAGCGGCGCGGAACGCCTCCGTCTGGCGAATCTCAAACGGCGTCTTGGGCGTGCGGCCGAACATCTTCTTCAGGTTGGGGTCGATGGTCGTCTGAATCTTGCGGAAGGCGTCTAGAACCTCCTTGGGCTGCTTGAAGGGCATAAACTTCTTGTCGGTTTTCAAGTAGTTGAAAAATGCCTTGAGGTCGCCTTTGAACCCGGTTTCGTTTTTCACTCGCTCCATCTCTCCGCGAATGCGCGCCACCTCGGCCAGGCCGGTCTGGTAGATTTCAGCCGGCTTCTTGGTCGTGGTGGTCCAGTAGCCCACGTAGTAGTTGTAGATTTCAGCCCCGCCGGGTACGCCCGTGATGCCGCTCGTAGTGCGAGCTTTGGGCATATATTCCTTTTCCAGGAAGTTGCCTAACTTCTTGTACGAGGGCACCAGCTCGGTGCTGATGGCCTTCCGGTAAGCCTCGGTCAGGCGGGTCTTATCGGCGTCGGAGAAGTCTTTGGGGAAGCGCGTGATGGGGCCATAAAACAGGCTCTTGGCGGGGTCGCTCACCAGAATGTCGGCGCCGCGCATCTGGGGCAGCATTTTCGCCACCAAAGCTTTGGGCAGCACCACGCCGGCTTTCATCCCGCGCCGGAAGTTTGCAATGGCGGAGTCGGTCCAGGCCGTGAAGCCATGCATCCGGCCCAGCCAGTTATCGTAGTCCTGCACGGTTTTGAAGGGCTGGTTGCCTTCGCCAGCTCCGTACTGGCCCATGGTAATGGGTAGGCCCCAAAACTGCTGGGTCGGTATCATCCAGGTATTGAGCTTGAGGCCAGCCAGGCGCTGCTCCATCTCATACTTGAAAATATCGTAGCTGATTTTGTCGTTGTCGGCGAGCTGTTCGCGGTCAAACTTACCTAGGCGCGTCAGGTAGTCCTGGTAAAAAGTGCGCAGGGTATCGCGGTAGCCCTGGGTCTGGTCATTGGGCAGCAGGTGGTTGAAACGGTTGTCGCCCTGGGCCGTGGCCGCCAGCGGGTCGAGGCGCGACTGCTTTTCCCAAAAGCTGCCGAAGAGCCCGTTCAGCCCAGTGGCAGAGTCGGCCGCAGTGCCCGAGGCGGAGCTGCCATCGGCAGTAGCAGAATCCGTGGTTTTGGTTTGGTTGCAGGCCGAAATGAGTGCCGCGGCGACTAGGCCGGCAAGGGCAATTTTTTTCATGAAGTGTTTAGGCAGGAAAACGGAATAGTAACTCAAATAACGGGAAAATATCGAGGTAGCTGCATGGCGCAGCCGGCTGAAACGTCGGTAAGGCAAAAGGCGGCTTGATAGCTGGTGCGGGAGTGCTTGCTATTTCGCGAGAATGAAAAAAGCCCTGCGTCCTTTCATAGGGCGCAGGGCTTTTACTAGCAGGGAGGGAACTGGGAGCCAGCGCCCTGGAAAGCTATTCGCGCACGAGGCGCTGGGTGCTGCGTCCGGCAGCGCCGGTCAGCTCCAGAAAGAACGTCCCTTTCTGAAGAGTCGTAATGTCGAGGCGGTCATTGCCATTAGCTTGGCCACTGAGCATGGTTTGACCCATCACGTTGAATACGCGGTATTGCACGGCGCCTAGGGAAGCTGGGAGCGTAACGATACCAGTGCTAGGGTTGGGGTACACAGCAAACGCTGCATCCATCCAGGTAGCATTTACAACGGTCGAGAACGTCCCTTTGCCATCGGTATCAACCTGCCGCAAGCGGTAGTAAGCAAGGCCAGCGAGCGGACGGCTATCGGTGAACGCATAGCTGTGGGCGCTGCTGCTGTTGCCCTGGCCCTTCACGGTGCCAATGGTTTGGAAGGTTTCGCCGTTGGCGCTACGCTGCACTTCAAACCGGTCGTTGTTCTTTTCGGTGGCCGTAGCCCAATCCAGGCTGATGCCTTTGGCTTTAGCAGTGGCCGAGAAGCGCGTAAGCTCGACAGGTAGCGGGTTTATGTGGGGGAACGTGGCTCTTCTGGTGCTGCCCAACGCGAAGTTGGTGTTGGTCGTTGTGAAGGTTTCGAATGCCCCAGAAATAAGGGTGCCGACTGTTGAAGCACCATTGTTTAACACTCCAGTTGCATTGGAACGGCCGATGCTCAACCAATTGGGTGGAGTGGCGGTAAAATCGCGCCGAGCTACCACAAAGTCGTTG
Source organism: Hymenobacter sp. B1770 (assembly GCF_049896385.1). Classification (NCBI taxonomy): domain Bacteria; kingdom Pseudomonadati; phylum Bacteroidota; class Cytophagia; order Cytophagales; family Hymenobacteraceae; genus Hymenobacter; species Hymenobacter sp. B1770. The sequence goes on along the minus strand of NZ_JAFCUF010000013.1, from coordinate 53,658 downwards.
TCATAGGGGTCATTCACGAAGTCATCAAGGCCGAAAGTAAGTTCTACGGTTGCACTGTAAGTACCCGTAATCGTAGCATTGGGAACCAAGTTAAAGGAGCGGCGGTAGGAAACGTACTCTAAGGGGGGGGTTACATCTTGGGTAGGCGGGGTCTCTAGTTGCTCCGCAGTATAGGTAATGGCAGAAGACTGGGTTGTTAGGTTTAGGAACATGGGTCGGTAGTTTCTTACACCACCAGAACCAAGCTTGCCTATTGGAAACTTCACAGCAGTTAGCGCGCTAACAATACCCGTACCGCGAGCAATAGGACCATTCACGAAGCTCTCAATGCTGCCATTGGCACTGGGTGCTAACGTAGAGCCCACAGGCATGGTGAGTGTAGCAGCATTAGAGGTATTAATTAAGCCCAGGGTTAGGGATAATTCTCTGCCTATAGTTACAGGACGCTCCAATGTCAATCCGGCTGGATTGTTGATTTCAAATATGGCGTTAGTGGCACTGAAGCTCAAGCTGCCTCCTCCACTGATGGTTTGGGCAACTGCGGTGCCGGCTGTACCAATCGGGCTTTTGAATGTTACTTTGGTAAGCGACACTGGTGCAAATTCAAGGCTGCTGCCGACAACAACGGTTACGTTGCCACCAATGGTGGTGCCTTCGCCAGGATTAACACCGGACACCGCGGCATTGAGACCAATCGAGCCCGTATTTACGGTTAGGTTATTGGCAATAACCATAGGACGAGTACCGCCAACGGTGGCGGTGGCGTTAAATATGAGGTTGCCGTAGGTTTGGCCAACAGTAGAAAAAGTGCCTCCTGAGTAAGTGTAAGTACTTCCACTGTTGAATACAGCAACAGGAACTTCACCCTCACTGAAGGGATGTACACCACCTCCCTGCACGAAATTGGTGCCCGATTGAAAAATGACCGAGAGGGGTGTAGTAACATCACTGAAGCTGGCGGTCCGTAAAGTGCTGGCATTAGTGGAAGTACCGAAAGGGCTGCCGCTTAGGGAAGTAGCTATGAAAGAAGAGTTGCCTGTAAACACCAAGCCGCCGGCATCTGCTGCTAAGATTCGGGAGGTGATTGAAGCATCTGTTCTAACGGTAATATTACCGGTAACAAGCCCCTTTTTTCCAGTCGCGATGCTGAGAATCAAAAAGCGGTTATCCGTATTACCGGAGAAGGTAATGTCTAAGCTTGACCCGACTTGTACAAAGAAATCATCATTGTTGGGCGATGCAGCTGTGCCCCCAATGGTAAGAAGGCTTGGTTTGTTACCAGTGGTTGGGCCTGATAAGATTACGTTGACATTGTTGATGAATCGCAGCCGACCTATTGTCTGGAGAGACTCATTGCCACCAAAGTCAACTACAATTGGAAGCGGACCACTTGTACTTGAAGGGAAGAGAGCCCCTATGCTACCATCAAAAATTAGGATATCAGATGGGTTGGGCGTCCGGCCCCTGACCGCGCTGGTTGGAGAAGTACTCCAGTTTGCCCCGTCGTTCCAGTCGTTTACCTTATTAGTATTTTGACCACGCCACCAATAGGTAGTCTGGGCTTGGGCAGTCGTGCCAGTTAAAACCAGCAGAAGAACTAGCAGTGAAACTGCTTTGGTCATCCAAGAGCCCAATGGGCTTAGGCCGGAGTGTTTCAATGTTACCGTAATGTTTCGCATAAGGCTGCTAAATTGCTTTAGCACGCAATCTACGAGATATTTTTACTAGATTTTGACTTAGCGCATGCTGATTTTTACTCCAGTCCTAACAATAATTCTTGAAATGATTTAAATCGATGGTTCGTACCCAAAAAATTATAAATTATTTTTTTCACTATCCTTACCCACTTCATTAATTGAACAAACAAATATTAAAATTAATTGATGTTATCACCTAAAAGCATAGATATTGAAGCAACATATTTTGCGGGCAAAACAAAAGTCCTGCGACATAACAGGACTTTATAAGGTAACCTCTATTCAAAGTATGATGCGTTCGTAAGGTTACCTTGTGCGGCTCACTATATGCATTAGTACCTGAGTGCGTGGGCGCTGCTGATGTAAATGCTACTTTCGTATTAAAATCTAGCTCTGCCCTTGCTTCCTTCTAAATTCTCCCAAATTATTCTCCTGCTCTTGCTATTGTGTGCCCCCACATGGGCCTTGGCACAGCGCAAGACTGCCTCAACCAGCACCAAAGGCCAGCCTAATAAGCGCCTGAAGGCTTCGCCTAAGCAGGCAAGAGGGCCCGCTAGTCTAGCAACAGCTCGCAGGCCACTAGCGGCTCCCGATGCCCCAGCCTTCACCCAATACCTGCATTCCCCCTGGGTCGACAGCTTGATGCGCGTGCTTACTCCCGACCAGCGGGCGGCGCAACTGTTCATGGTGGCGGCGTATTCTAACCGCACCCGGGTCGACGAAGACTCCATCTCGGCCCTCATCAATCAGTATGGCATTGGGGGCCTGATATTCTTTCAGGGCGGCCCGGGCCGGCAGGCCCGCTTGCTCAACCGCTATCAGAGCCAGAGCCGCGTGCCCCTGCTGGTGGCCATGGACGGCGAGTGGGGCGTGGGCATGCGCCTCGACAGCGTGGTGAAATTTCCCTACCAAATGAGCCTGGGCGGAGGCATTGACACGACCCTGCTCTACGACATGGGCCACGAGGTAGCCCGGCAGTTCAAACGGCTGGGCATGCACGTCAACTTTGCCCCGGTGGTGGACGTCAATAACAACGCCGCCAACCCCGTGATTGGCTTTCGCTCCTGGGGCGAAAACCCGGCGGCCGTGTCGCGCGACAGCCGCCAGTACATGCGCGGCATGCAGGACGCGGGCATTCTGGCCGTGGCCAAGCACTTCCCCGGCCACGGCGACGTAGACGCCGACTCCCACCTGGCGCTGCCCACGGTGCGCGTCGACCGCCGCCGCCTCGATTCCCTGGAGCTGCCGCCCTTCCGCAGCCTGATTGCGGGCGGGCTGGGCGGCATGATGGTGGCCCATCTCAACGTGCCCTCGCTGGACACGGTGCCGGGCCCCAGCACCTTGTCGAGGCCCATCGTGACGGATTTTCTGCGCAAGGAAATGGGCTTCAAAGGGCTGGTTTTTACCGATGCCATGAACATGAAGGGCGTCATCACGAAGTATCCGCCCGGCGAGGCCGATGTGCGGGCCCTGATGGCGGGCAACGACATTCTGGAGTTCAGCAAGAACGTGCCGCTGGCTATTAAAATGGTGCGCATTGCCGTGGACAGCGGCCGAATTTCGCAAAAGGAAATCGACGAGCACTGCCGCCGGGTGCTGGCCCTCAAGCAGTGGGCTGGCCTGAACCGCTACCGGCCCATCGAGACCAAGAACCTCTACGAGGACCTCAACTACCCCCATGCGCAGTACCTCAGCCACCGGCTCACGGAGCTGAGCATCACGCTGCTGCGCAACCAGAAGAACCTACTGCCGCTGCAGCGCCTCGACACCCTGCGCATTGCCACTTTGGTATTGGGCGGCTCCTCCGATACTTCCGACTTCCAAAAAACCGTGGCTGACTACGCGCCGGCGGCCCACTTCCACGCCGCGGCCTCGCCCACGCTCGACGAGCTGATTAAGCTGCGCGATGCCTTGAAGCCCTACAACTTAGTGTTGGTGTCGCTGCAAGGCCTGGGCCGGCTGCCCGCCACCAACTTCGGCATCTCGCCCGAAACCAACCTGCTGCTGCGCGAGCTGGTGAGCCAAAAACAGACCTTGGTGCTTAGCGTGTTCGGCTCGGCCTACGCCGTGGCCAAGGTGCGCGACCTGGACCGCGCCGCCGGCGTGGTGCTGGCCTACCAGGAAAGCCCGAATGCCCAGAGCCTGGCCGCTCAGGCCATTTTCGGCGGCATAGCAACCACGGGCAAGCTGCCCGTTACAGTGTCGGACCGGTACGCCCGCGGCTTCGGCCTGCGCACGGCTGGTGGCCAGCGCCTAGCTTATGCCTTTCCCGAGTCCGTGGGCCTCGACGGTCGCCTCGAAGCGCGCGTAGATAGCTTGATAGGCCGGGCTCTGGCGGCCCAGGCCTTTCCCGGCGCCCAGGTGGTCATTGCCCGGCGCGGCACGGTGGTGCTGCGCAAAAGCTATGGTAACCATACCTACGCCGGCTTCGGCAATGTGAGCGAGGAAGAAGAAACGAGCAGGGACCGAAAGCGCAAAAAGCGTGACCAAGCCGTGCCCCCCACTTCGGTGGCTGCGCCCACTACCGTACCGCGCCCGGTGCGCGACGGTGATATCTACGACCTGGCCTCCCTCACCAAGCTCATGGCCTCGACACCTGCTCTGCTAAAGCTGCAGGAGCAGGGCAAGTTCAGCCCGGACAGCTCCATGGGCCAATATTTTCCCTTCCTGCGCGGCACCAACAAAGCCGACCTGCGCATGCGCGATGTGCTGACGCACCAGGCCCGCTTGAAGGCTTGGATTCCGTTCTGGAAGGAGCTCACGAAGAAGAACGGCCAGCTGCGCCGCCGCTATTTCCGCGCCGATTCATCGGCTCGCTTCCCCCTGCAGGTTGCCGACGAGCTGTGGGCGCGCAAGACCCTGCCAGCGCGTCTTTACAAAGAGATAGGGGAGTCGCCACTGAATGAGAAGCCCGGCTACGTGTATTCCGACCTGTCCTTCATTCTCTACCCGGAGCTGGTGAAAGCCCGGACCGGGCAAACGTTCGACGCCTTCTTGCAGCAGCAGGTGTACCGACCGCTGGGCGCCAGCACCATGGGCTTCCGGCCCACCAACCGCTTCACGCTGCGCCGCATTGTGCCCACGGAAGTAGATTCGGCTTTCCGGCGTCAGCTGCTGCACGGCACTGTGCACGACGAGGGCGCGGCCTTGCTCGGCGGCCTGTCGGGCCACGCCGGCTTGTTTGGCAGTGCCACCGACGTGGCCAAACTCGCCCAGACCTACGCCTGGGGCGGGCGCTACGGCAATCAGCAGGTGTTCAACAAGGAGATAATGGCCGACTGGACCCGTTGCCAATTTTGTCCCGACAACCGCCGGGCCCTGGCTTTTGACCGGCCCGCCGCTAACCCCACCGTGAACTCGGCCAAGAGTGTTTCTCAAAGCAGCTACGGCCACACGGGCTACACCGGTACTTATTTCTGGGTCGACCCCAAAGAGGAACTGGTGGTGGTGCTGCTCACCAACCGGGTGCATCCTTCGCGGAACAACAATAAGCTGACGGAGATGAGCGTGCGCTCCAGCCTGCTGCAGCTGGCGCTGGAAGCGGTGCGAAAGTAGAAGACGGCTGTTGCCATATCCTTTGATTGCACTCGCACCCTTTTCACCCCTTGTTCATGTATCGCATCAGCCACGTGGTAGCTCCTGCCTTGCTGGCGCTGATGTTAACGGCCTGCTCAAAGACCCGATTCAGCACCGTCTTTCAAAAGAGCAGCGGGCTTGGCAAGGCTACCAATTGGGCGAGGTACTGCGCTTTGGCCACGCCCAAAACAACGACGTGCGCAAATACGGGGTGATGAAGATTGAGGACGAGATGCAGACCCGGTCCGGCTTCTACATTGGAACCCGGCCAGAATACCAGCGCATCAGCGTGATGGTGCAACGCACGGATTCTGTTACTACGCCACAGGAAGTGCTTGAACTGGCATTATCTGAATACCCAACAGAGGAGGGTGCACTACGGGCCATAGCCGAATGGGAATCGTTTTATTTTGCCAGGCTGCCAATTGATGACGTGAACAAAGGAACACCAATTGACACCAGCCAATACCAATACCCTGGCACCCGGCTGTTGCTTGGTGCTACGTTTGGGTCGGTAACCTACTCAACCGTTATTCAAGCAGATAACCGCTCGATGCCGGGAGCAGCGCTTCTCAGCCGCAACACGCGCCAGCTGTATTATGCCCGCGGCCAGGGCGTGGTGGCTTCCAAAGAAACCGGCAGCGGTTTGTGGTACCGGCTGCCGTAGACCGGAAGCCTTTAGCCTAAGGCAGCGCCCTCTACTTCCTTTCGGATTGGTTCACTTATTTCCCCAACTCTTCGGCGCGGTTGCGGGCGGCCCCGGCACCGGCCATAAGCCCCTCGCGCACTTCGCCGGCCCCGAAGGCCCGCATTGCGGCCTCCGTGGTGCCGCCCTTGGAGGACACTTTGGCAATCCAGTCGGTGCAGCTCAGGCCCGATTGGGAGTAGAGTTCCACGGCCCCCCGAAACGTCTGGCTCACCAGCAGCTCGGCCTCGGCAGGGGAGAAGCCCATTTGCGTGGCGGCAGCCATCAGGGCATCCATGCAGTAGTACACGTAGGCTGGGCCGCTGCCCGAAATGGCCGTGGCTGCGTCAATGGCAGATTCTTCCTCTACGTAAACGGTTTTGCCAGTGGTCGAAAGCAGGTTTTGCACCTGCACCAGCTCGGCTCGGGTCACTTCGTCGGTGCTGGTGAAGGCCGTCATGCCCATGCCGATTTGGGCCGGCAGGTTGGGCATGGCCCGAATGATTTTGGGGGTGCCCAAGGCTTCGCGCAGCGTGGCAATGCGCACCCCAGCCATGATGCTGAGCACCACTTGCTGCGGCTGCACCAAGCCGCGCAGCGTTTCGAAGAGGGCCGGCGAGTCTTGCGGCTTCACGGCCAGAATCAGGATGTCGGCGCCGGGCACGCAGTCATTCGGGTGGCCCCATACGGTGCCAATTTCGTGGATTGCCAGCGCCGGTATCCGTTCGGGCGAGCGGGCCAGCAGCCGCAAATCGAGCCGCGAAGTGATGTGGGCCCGCACAAAGCTGCGGGCATAGGTCAGGCCCATATTGCCGCCACCAATGATAAGTATTTTCATAAAGTTGGGTCGAAGTCAGCTGCAAGAACGCCATCCTTCGCCCGGGGAGGAGCAGAAGCGACGAACCCGACGGGGTAGTGGGATAAAATCAGACCTTTAGGATAACTCTCTTTTTATACATCCAGCTCAAAATTCCTAGCCAGATAAGCACCAGTGCTACGGCCCCTACCAGCGAAGCCATGCGGGGGTCGGAGAAGAAGGGCGCGATGCCCCACTGGTACAGCCACTCTTTCAGGCCCACTGTTTTGCCGCTGGGCCCGGGCAGGCTAAACAGGGCGAAGGTGCGCGAAAGCAAAGCCGAAAGGCAAAACACCAGGATGGCATTCACGCCATACACCAGCGCCGGCTGGGTCCAGGAGCGGTAGCCCTGCACGTCGCAAATCCAGTAGAGGGCAGCTAGGCCAGCCATGGCCAGGCCCCCGGTGTAGAGCACGTAGGAACTGGTCCACAGCGCCTTGTTGATGGGGAACCACGGCGCCCAACACAGGCCCAGAATAATGACGGCCCCTGCGGCCACAAACAGCCACGCCACTTTGGCAGCGGGCTCCGGACTGGGGCAGCGCAGCCCTTGGGCCGTGAGCACGCCCAGCAGCCCCGTGCCCAGGCTTGGCAGGGTGCCGAGCAGGCCTTCGGGGTCCCAGGTTTTGCTTTGCTTCCAGAGATGGGCTTCGGTGAAGATGAGCCGGTCGAGCCAGGCGCCGAGGTTGGTGCTGGGCTCCAGGTTGGCGGGGCCAAAATCGGGCACGGGTACTAGCTGCATGAGCACCGCGTAGCCTACCAAAAAAGCGACCACCAGCCATAGCTGGGTGCGCCAGGTGGTTTTCAAAAAGATGATGCTGCAGCCCAAAAAGACCAAGGCAATGCGCTGCAGCACGCCCAGAATCCGCACCGTGGAGAAGTCAAACTTCGGGTAGAGCGACAGCAGCAAGCCCAGGCCAAACAGCACTGCTGCGCGCTTCAGCACCCGTAGCACTACGGCGCCCTGCGGCTCGCTGCGGCGCTTCACCCCGTCGAGCGCATATACCAGGCTTACGCCCACAATGAATAGAAAAAATGGAAAGATAAGGTCGGTGGGGGTGCAGCCGTTCCATTCGGCGTGCTCCAGGGGTGGGTAAATGTGGCCCCAGTCGCCGGGGTTGTTCACCAGAATCATGGCCATTACCGTGATGCCCCGGAACACGTCCAGCGAGATAAGGCGGCCGGGCTGAGAGGCTTCGGCTAAAGGGACCGCGCCGGTGGTGCTCACTGCGGCTTGGGTGGTCGTTTGCATGCCCCAAGGTCGTTAATTATTCTTGCTTAAAAAGCGCCATTATGTTCTTAAAAGAACGTGGCAGGCATTAATGGCCAGGGCTTGGCTGAATGCCTCGGTCACTAACCAACAAAGGATAGAAGCTGCTGAGATTGTGTGGCAAAGGGCAATTATGGAGTAAGAACAGATAACGAAAGGACAGCGGACTTCATCACAACGCAGATATGCTTCAAGGTGACTAAAGAGCCCAATCAATTATAAGAGTGTATTCAACTACCTAAATTTTATTTTTTATTTAAAGTTTGCCAATTAATTGTGGTACATTTTGACTGTTTTCTCACCGCTTTAATCCTCTTCTTTTGATGAAAACTTACCTTTCTGGCAGGCTGCCCCTTCATTGGGCCAGCTTGCTGTTTCTGCTCGTGCTGGCATTTCAGGCTGGGGCACAGCCCACTAGCAGCGCAGGCCGGCGTTATACTTTAACGGGCCGCGTCACGGATGCTGCTGGGCAGACATTGCCCGGCACCACCGTGCTAGTAGGAGGTACCAGCTTGGGAACCACCACCGGGGCCGATGGCGACTACTCACTGGAGGTGACCTTGTCGCCCGGGACGCATACGCTCACGTTCACGTCGGTGGGCTTCAAGGCCGAGTCTCGCACCGTGAACTTGGGGGCCGACGCTACCATTACCACGAATGTGTCGTTGGCCGCCGCTCGCCAGGCACTAGACGAAGTGGTGGTGGTGGGCTCAACCATCAGCGCACCCAAACGCGAGCTGGGTAATGCTATTAGCACCATTAAGGGCGAAGACCTGGTGCAGAGTGGCTCGGGTGCGCTCATCAATTCGCTGCAGGGTAAGGTGCCCGGTGCCCAGATTACTCAGAACTCCGGTGACCCCTCGGGCTCCATTTCGGTGCGATTGCGCGGTGTTCACTCCCTGGCCGGTTCCTCCGACCCACTCTACGTCATCGATGGCGTTATCGTAAGCAACGCCAGCACTAACGTGTCGCAGCTGGCCGTGGCCAATGACGTGGGCGGCGCCAACCCCGGTCAAAACCGTCTGGCCGACCTTAACCCCAACGACATTGCCAGCATCAACATCATCAACGGAGCCGCGGCGGCGGCGCAATACGGGTCGCGGGCGGCCAACGGCGTGGTGCTCATTACCACCAAGCGCGGGCAGGCCGGGGCGCCCCGGGTTTCGTTCTCTACCAGCTTCAACATCAACGAGCTGCGCAAATCCGTGCCGGTGAATACCTATGGCAAGCAGTTTGGCTTTCCGGGCCTGCGGCTTTACACCATCGGTGGTGTTTCGCCGGCCCAGGTGACGGCCAACCCCGGCACCACCACCGTGGGCATTACCCGGGCCGGGGCCACCACGCAACTGGCTACCAACTTAGTCGATGTTCAGCGCTACAACTATTTCGACGAAATTTTCAGAACGGCCTACGGCACCGACAACGCCGCCGCCATCTCTGGCGGCAGCGAGCGGACGCAGTACTACGTGTCGCTCAACCACCTGAAAAACCAGGGCATTATCAAGGGCACGGACTTCACGCGCTACAACCTGCGGGCCCGCGTAGACCAGCGCCTCACCAACTGGGCCAAAGTTTCGGCCGGCCTGAGCTACATCAACAGCTTCTCGAATGAGAAAGCCAACGGCAACGTATTCTACAGCCCCATCAACTCGGTCAACATCACCAACAACATCTACGACATCAGGCGGCGCGATGCCAGCGGCAACCTGCTGGCCGTAGAGCCCACCCGCGTCAACCCGCTCTCGACCATTGAGGACATGCAGTTCACGCAAGGCGTGAACCGGACGGTGAGCGACTTTCAGGTGAATCTGTCGCCAGTGAAAGGCGTGTCAGTAGATTACGTGTTGGGCGTTGATGCTTTCTCGCAGACTGGGCGGAGCTATATCCGGCCGTATCCCTACCAGGCGGCAGCGGGCCTGCCTGCCGCCCGCTACCCGCTTGGCTACGCTGCCAATGGCAACAACGTCGTGCTGCAGCTCAACTCCGACCTGAACCTGGGCTACGAGTATCAGGTTAACGAGGCCTTCAAGGTAAATCTGCTGGCCGGCTACAATTATCAGTACAGCCAGCAGGACTACTCCGCCTCGCAGGGCCAGAACTTGGCACCGTTCATCGAAACCATTTCCGGAGCATCGAACACCACCGTGACGTCGGCCTACAACCTCGACCGCTTCGACCTGAGTGGCTATTATGGCCAGGCCACCATCGGCTTCCGCAACTTGGCCTTTTTGACCGGCGCCGTGCGCCGCGACCGGTCTTCCAAGTTTTCGCCCACCGAAACCAACCAAGTGTACCCCAAAATCAGCGGCTCGCTGGTGGTGTCGGATTTGGCCGTCTGGCAAAGCAGCCCGTTTGCTACTGCCTTCAACAGCCTGAAGCTGCGCGCCAGCTACGGCGAAGCGGGCAACCTCACCGGCATTGGCTCCTACGAGCGGTTTTATCAGTTCAACCCAGTAGGCTTTTTGGGCCGCAACACCATCACGCCCGGTACCCAGCTAGCCAACCCTGCCGTGAAGCCCGAGCGCATGGCCGAAATAGAAGGCGGCGCCGACATGGGTTTTCTGGGCGACCGCCTGAGCCTGGGCCTAACAGCCTACCATCAGCAAATCAGAGATTTGGTGGTGCGTCGCAATCTGGCCCCGTCCAGCGGAGGCGCCAGCATTGTGAACAACGTGGGCACGATGGAAAACCGCGGTTTCGAAGCCATCCTGAGCGCCGTGCCGGTGAAAACCAAGAACTTCACCTGGGACGTTTCTTTTATTTACAACCGCAACCGCAATAAGGTGCTGAGCCTGCCCGGCTCGAACGGCCTCACCCAGGCCATCTCCGTCGACAACGTGGCCGGTGCGCCCGTGTACCTGCTGCAAGGCCAGGCCGCCGGCGTGTTCTACGGCTCGGCCTACGCCCGCAACCCCGATGGCTCGCTGCTGCTGACGCCCCAAGGCTTCCCGCAGGACGAGCGCACCACCGGTCAGGCCGTAGGCGTAACGCAGTTCACGCCCGCCCGCAGCAGCGAAGGCCAGCCCAGCTACGCCCCCGGTTCCACCATTGCCAACGTCGTCATCGGCGACCCCAACCCAGATTGGACTGGTTCCTTCAACACCAACCTGACTTATAAAAAGCTGGGCCTGCACGTGCTGCTGGATGCCGTGCAGGGCGTCGACGTGTTCAATGCCGACAAGCGGACGCGGCAGGGCGTGGGCCTGGGCGACATGGCCGAGCAAGAGCTGCGCGGCACCCTGCCCCGCGGCTACATCTTCGCCATCTACAACACCCAGGAATTCCGGATTGACGACGGCTCTTTTGTGAAGCTGCGCGAAGTGGCCCTGAATTACTCCCTGCCTACCTTTTTCAAGTTTGTGAGTGCGCTCAACCTGTCGCTCATTGGCCGCAACCTCTACTCCTGGGACAACTACAACGGCTTCGACCCCGAAACCAGTGCTGGTGGCACCAGCGACCTGCTACGCGCCATCGACTTTGGCAACGTGCCCATTCCGCGCACTTACCAGGTCAAACTGGCGGCCACTTTTTAGTTGTTAAGTGTTCAGGCCCGCGGCCCGCGCCAAACCACCGTTTGGCCACGCCGCCCCGGCCAACTCCACCCCCAGACTTTATCATCATGAAAAAGCTAATTTTAGTTACTTCCCTGCTGGCCCTGGGTGCCTGCAATAAGGACTACGTGAACCCCAGCACCACTACCCAGGAGCAAGTGGTGCAAAGCTCCGATGGCCTGATTACGCTCGCCAACGGGCTGCAGTCGCGCTACACCACGGGCGCGTTTGTGAGCGTGCTCTACAACCGCGTCGCCTTGGGTGGGCTGAGCTCCCGCGAACTGGCGGTACTCAACGTTGGCAACATTGAGGAATTTAACGTGAGCGTGGGCGCTGGCAACGTTAATAACAGCAACGGCGTGGTGCGCAACCTCTGGACGCAGTCGCAGCTCGTGAAATCCAACGCCGACCTGATACTGAAGAATGCCGGCAACGCCCCCGAGCCGGGCACCCGTAGCGGCATTGTGGCGTACGCTTCTATTTTCCGGGCCTTGTCTCTGGGTACTTTGGCCGAATTCTTCGAGCAGGCACCCCTGGCCGTGCAGGAGAATGCCCCGTTTGTTGACCGCCTGGTGTTGCTGCGCGACGCCGTGGCGCAGCTGGAAGCCGCTGCCGCCCAGCTAGCTGCAGCGCCAGTTTCGGCCGATTTCAACAGCAAAATCGTGCCGGGCATCGACCTGGTTAATACCACACAGGCGCTGATAGCCCGCTACAGCCTGGAAGCCGGTGACTACGACAAAGCCATTGCCGCCGCCGGTCGGGTCGACCTCACCAAGCGGTCGGTGTTCAACTTCGACGACAACACCCGCAACCCCTTGTTTGAAACTTCTTTCGGCAACAAAAACGTGTTTGAGCCCACCAACGCCAACCTTGGCCTAACCGGCGACCTGGCGCCCAACCCCGCCGATAGACGTCTGCCGTTCTACATCCGCAGCAACCCCGCCGCTACCCAAAACCTGGGCACGGGCTTCTACACTGCCAACAACGCGCCCATTCCCGTGTATCTGCCGGGCGAAATGCTGCTGATTCGGGCCGAAGCGTACGCTCGAAAAGGCGAGCTGAACAGCGCCATCACCGAGTTGAACCGGGTGCTCACCAAAACCCCAGCCACCGATGTTTTTGGCATTGGCGCGTCGTTGCCGGCTTACTCCGGACCGGTAACGGCCAATGCCGTACTGCTGGAAATTTACCGGAACCGCCTCATCGAGCTGGCTTTTCAGGGCTTCCGTCTCAGCGACAGCCGCCGGTTCAACCGGCCGGGCCCGGGCACGGCGGGCGCCGAGCGCAACCGTAACTTCTTTCCCTATCCCAGGGTAGAGCGGGAGAACAATTCGTCTACACCCGCCGACCCTATCATTTAGGCCTAACCCAGTAGCTTATATTCAGCCAAGCCCCGCTGGGCCCAACTAGTTTGGGGCCAACGGGGCTTTTCGGTGCCGTTGGTTTATCAGTTATCCAGGAAAGGAAATTTTACCCATGCCCACCGCCGGCACCCGCTGCCGCCCCGCCCCAATGGCCACGGGCTGGCCCGCCACCGCCTCGTTGGCCAGCACTGCAAACAGGATGGCTTCCTTGGCATCGCCGGGCACCCCCAGCGTATCGGTGGGCGCAAAGTCGGCCAAGGACAAATGGCGTTTCAGGGCCGCCATCAGCACGGGGTTGTGGGCCCCGCCACCGCTGGTGTAGATGACCGTGGGGGCGAGTCGCTCGGCAAAAGCAGCCTCTACGGCCCGCGCCACGCCCATGGCACTGAACTCGGCCAAGGTGGCCAGGGTATCTTCCAGAGGCAAGGTAATGGTGCCGCTGCGCTGCTGCGCTTCCGTCAGATAATCGGTGCTGAATAGCTCGGGCCCAGTGGTTTTAGGCAGCGGAGCCGCGAAGAACGGATGGGCCAGCAGCGCCGAAAGTAGGCCCTGATGCACCCGGCCGGCGGCGGCCAGCCGGCCGTCCTCATCGTACTGCAGGCCGGGGCGGAAGGCGCGCACGGTGGCATCGAGCAGGGTGTTGCCCGGGCCGGTGTCGGTGCTGAACGCCGTGTGGGCATTGCCGTCGGCGCGCGGTAGGTAGGTGAAGTTGGCAATACCGCCTAGGTTGAGCAGCAGCCGTTCTTCGTCGGGGCTGCTGAGGAGCAGGAAGTCACCGTAGGCAGCCAAGGGGGCGCCTTCGCCACCCGCGGCTATGTGCTTTTGGCGGAAGTCGCTGAGGGTAATGATGCCCGTGCCCACGGCTATGTGGTCGCCGTCGCCGAGCTGCAGGGTGGCGTGGATAGTAAAGTCGGGGTGTTGGTGCTGGTGCTGCGGGGCGTGGTAGATGGTCTGGCCGTGGCTGGCCACTAGGTCGATTTCCGCGGGAGCTATCTGCCACGCCCGCAAGCAATCCAGAATGGCGGCAGCGTGTAAGCGCCCCAGCCAGGGGTTGAGCAGCGTGAGGTACTCCAGGCTCACCTGCTCTTTTGCAAACACTGTGCGGATGCGGGCCCGTGTGTCGTCGCTATACGACACGGTCCGGAACTGCTCCAACTCCAACTGCGTGCCGGGCCCGTGGCCCGTGAGCCGACACAGCGCCACATCAAGCCCATCGAGCGAGGTGCCTGACATCAGGCCGATGATGCGCCGACTGGGTTGGCTGGCGATTTGGTGCAGGCGGTCGAGGTGGGCATTCATGGGCAATGGGAAATGTTGAACGACAGACTCCCCTCCTTAATAAGGAAGGGACCTTTTGCCGCAGGCAAAATTGGGGTGGTTGAGTCGTTGCGCGATGGGCGAACGATTCGGGTATTTATTGTTCGGGTGTAGTTCAACGACTTCACCACCCCCGTCCAAGCCTGGGGCTCGAACATCCCCTCCTTGAAAGAAAGGAGGGGAGTTGGTCGTTCGACCTCATCCCTTAAAATCCCCAGCGCACAAAGGCCTCAATACCTTCATACTCCGGCAGCCCCAATTCATCGTACAGCTTCGCGGTGGTGCGGTTGCGCGCCTCGCTGCGCTGCCAGAACTCGCGCTGGTCGGCGCCGGGAAACAGGGGCCGGTCTTTCTGCGACTGGTGCTTGAAAATGGCGCGGCGCTTGCGCGTAAGCTCCTGGGGCGAGAGCGGGACAGCCATTTCAATCTGGTCGATGTCCCATTCCTGCCAGGCGCCGCGGTAAAGCCACACCCAGCAGTCGTCGAGCCAGGGCGTGCCGGAGGCTTTCAACTGCTGAATAGACTGGAAAATGGCCGATAAACACACGCGGTGCGTGCCGTGCGGGTCGCTCAGGTCGCCGGCCGCATAAATCTGGTGGGGCTGAATGCGGTTCAGTAGCTCCATGGTGAGGCGGATGTCCTCGTCGCCCAGCGGTTTTTTGCGTACCCGGCCGGTTTCGTAGAAGGGGAGGTCCTGGAAGTGGGCGTTGCCTTCGGGCAGGCCAGCCAGGCGGCAGGCGCTTTTGGCTTCCCCGCGTCGGATGAGGCCCTTTATCTGCTGCACTTCGTCGGAGTCGACTTGGCCGCGCTGCTTGTTCTTGAGGAAGTCGGCTACGCGGTGGTAGATATTATCGGCCGGCTCACCGGAGGTGAGGCGAAAGGCGTGGTCGTAATCGGCCACGAACTCAGCGAAGCGGATGGCTTCATCGTCAAAAACCGCAATGTTGCCGGAGGTCTGGTAAGCCACGTGCACCTCGTGGCCCTGGTCGACGAGCCGCAGCAGGGTGCCGCCCATCGAAATCACGTCGTCGTCGGGGTGAGGACTGAAGATGAGCACGCGCTTGGGGAAGGGCGCTGCGCGCTCGGGCCGGTAGGTGTCGTCGGCATTGGGCTTGCCGCCGGGCCAGCCCGTGATGGTGTGCTGCAGCTCATTGAACACCCGGATATTGATGTCGTAGGCCGGTCCTGATTCGGCCAGCAGCTCCGAGAGGCCGTTTTCGTTGTAGTCTTCCTCGGTGAGCTTGAGGATGGGCTTGCTCACGGTACGGGCCAGCCAGGTCACGGATTTGCGCAGCAGGGCCGCATCCTGCCAGTCGCAGGGGAGCCCTTGGAGCCACGGGGTTTTGCGGGGCGTGAGGTCGGCGCCAGCGGCTTCGTCCAGCACCACTTGCACGTCGGGGTGGCTTTGCAGGTAGGTGGCTGGCACGTTGTCGGTTACTTCACCCTCTATCATGCGTTTCACCACGGCGGCTTTGCCTTCGCCCCAGGCGAGAAGCACGATTTTGCGGGCTTCCAGAATGGTGCCCACGCCCATGGTGAGAGCCCGGCGCGGCACGTTTTCTTCGCCGTAGAAGTCAGAGGCCGCGTCGGTGCGCGTCACGTGGTCGAGGGTGATGAGGCGGGTGCGCGAGGCTGGACCCGAGCCGGGCTCGTTGAAGCCAATGTGGCCGGTGCGTCCAATGCCCAGCAGCTGCAAGTCGATGCCGCCGGCCTCTTGAATCTGCTCCTCGTAGCGGCGGCAATACTCGTTTATCTGCTCCTTGGGCACAGTACCATCGGGGATGTGCACGTTTTCGGGCCGAATGTCAATGTGGTCGAACAGGTATTCTCGCATGAAGCGTACGTAGCTCTGCAGCGAACCGGGCGCCATGGGGTAGTACTCGTCGAGGTTGAAGCTGACCACGTTCTGAAAGCTCAGGCCATCTTCGCGGTGCAGGCGCACCAGCTCCTCGTACACACGGGTGGGCGACGAACCCGTGGCCAAGCCCAGCACACAGGGCCGGCCTTCTGCCGCCCGCGCCCGGATGAGGTCGGCGATTTGGGCCGCTACTGAAGCAGAAGCTTCTTCCGAGTCGGCGTAGATGCTGACGGGCAGGCGGGCGCCGGCCGTGGCGGGCAACGTAGCGAGGGGAGTGGCCATAGGAAAAGGTGGGCTGAACCGGTGGTGGAGGTAGGTGGAAAGTTGGTGAAACCCTCGCGGGAATCAAAACCTAAGCGGTGGGAAAGCGGAAATGAAGCCCCAAAACGCCGTAAACGCACGATTTTAATATTAAAAAGCTACTACGTTCAATAACAATAAGGGTGCGGTATTTCAGAGAATCTTATGCACATTTGACTCAGCAGTAACTTCTCTACTCGAACTCTGCCACTTTATATGACTTTCAGCGCCTTCTGTTGTAGCAATGTAAGGCTTCCTCCCGACCCAAGTGGCCGGAACCCGACGGTGCGCCCGGTTGAGGTTCCGGCTTTTTTAATTGGCCCTGTTTTTTCGCTTTTCCCACCTAATACTTCTTCCCAATGACAAAAAATTACTGGCTACTCTTCCTACTGCTTGGGGTGCTGCTGGCGTCCCCCGGCTGGGCCCAAACGGCCCGAACAGTAACGGGCATCGTAACATCTGGTACCGACCAAAGCCCCCTGCCCGGCGTAACCGTGCTGGTGAAAGGCACGACCACGGGCAGCACCACCGGCAGCGACGGCCGCTACACTGTGCAGGCCGCGCCGGGCGCCGTGCTCGTGTTCAGCTTCATCGGCTACGCGCCCCAGGAGCGCACTGTTGGCACTGATGACGCCGTTAATGTGTCCCTAAAAGAAAGCACCACCGGCTTGGAAGAGGTGGTGGTGACAGCCTACAACATTGCCCAGGACAAGCGCGAACTGGTGACGGCCGTGCAGGAAGTAAAGGCCAAGGACATCATCGACTCGCGCCAGACCAACGTGGTGAACGCGCTGCAGGGCAAGGTGGCCGGTGTCAGCATCACCTCCTCGGGCGGCTCGCCGGGCGAAGGCGCGTCCATCATCATTCGCGGCGGCACCTCGCTCGACGGCGACAACCAGCCCTTGTTCGTCATCGATGGTATGATAATGGACAACAGTTCATTTCAGGAGAGCACGGCGCCCGGCGGCGGCTCGGCCTTCAACGGCCTGTTGGGCCGCTCGGTGGGTGCTTCCAACCGCGCCGGCGACCTCAACCCCGAAGATATTGCCAGCATCACGGTGCTGAAAGGCCCCGCTGCGGCAGCCCTCTATGGCCTGCGCGCTGCCAATGGTGCCGTAGTGATTACCACCAAGAAAGGGGTGGCCGGCCGCACCACGCTCAACTACCGTACCCAATACTCGGTGGATGAGGTGAACCGCTTGCCCAAAATGCAGAGCGAGTACGGCCGCGGCTCCAACGGCATTTTTGACGCCACCACCCGCATTTCCTACGGGCCGCGCTTTGCGCCGGGCCAGGAGGTGTACGACAACCTGCGAAACTTTTACCAGAAGGGCCATGCCTTCCAGAACTTCCTGAACATGTCGGGCGGGTCGGAGAAGGCCAACTTCTTTGTGTCGGCTTCCAACCTACAGCAAACCGGCGTGACGCCCAACAGCGCATACGACAAAAGCACGGTGCGGCTGTCGGGCACGGCCGAGATTTCGCCCAAGCTGAGCGTGAGCGGCTCGAGCCAGTACCTAACTTCGGGCGGGCTGCGGCCCATTCAAGGTCCGGGCCTGTTTGGCTCGTCGGGCGGCTTCATGCTGAGCTTGCTGAACTGGCCGCGCGACGACGATGCCCGCAACTACCTTAACCCCGACGGCAGCCGCCGCCGCCTGCTGGCCCTAGGCAACGGCACCGACGCCGATGCGGACAACCCCTACTGGACGGTAGAGAAAAACCCCCAAACCGACCGCACCAACCGCTTCATCGGCAACGTGCAGTTGGGCTTCAAGGCCACCAAATGGCTGCAGCTAAGCCACAACATCGGTACCGACCTCTACACCACGCGTACCACTTCGGTGCGGGCCGTGGGTACCTCGCAGGTGGGCAACCAGAACGGCGGCCTGGCCGAAACCGTGGACCAGGCCCGTTTGATTACGGCCACCACCTTGGCCACGCTCACGCACACCATGAACGAAAACCTGAGTGGCTCGCTCATACTGGGCAACACCATTGAGGAGAACAAGAGCCAGGCCGTGGACTACATCGGCCTGGTGTTCCAGAACCCGAACTTCATCGGCCTCAACAACACGGTGTTTCGCAATGCTTTGCAGCGCGACGCGACGCGCCACCTCATCGGCAACTTTGCCCGCCTGAGTACCACCTTCTTCAACCAGGTGTTTCTTGAGCTGCAGGGCCGCTACGACCGGTCGTCGACGCTGCCCCGTCCCGACGAAGGCAAAATATACGGCAAGGGCTTCCTCTACGGCTCGGCCGGTTTGGGCTATGAGTTCAGCAAAACGCTGGGCCTGGAGCAAAGCAACATCCTCAACTACGGCCAGTTGCGGGCCTCGGTGGCCGAAGTAGGCCGCGACACCGGCCCTTACCGCGTGTTGTCGGCCCTGACGCAGAACCAGTTTATCGGTGGTGGCTTCCGCAACGACTTCTTTGGCTCGAACCCGAACCTGAAGCCGGAGCGTACCCGCACCTATGAGACAGGCGTGAAGCTGCAGTTCCTGAAAAATCGGCTCGGGCTGGACTTAAACTATTACTACTCTCGCACCCGCGACCAGCTTATTGCTCCCCGCGTGAGCCAGGCCGCCGGTTTCATCCTGCAGTACATCAACGGTGGAATCGTGACCAACAAAGGCGTAGAAATTGCCCTCACTGGCACGCCCGTGAAAACGCCCTCGGGCTTCACTTGGGACGTTATTGCTAACTTCTACCACAACACCAACCGCGTAGAAGAACTGCCGAATCCCCTCACGGTGGTGTTTCAGTCCGACGCCTTTATCACCAACGTGCACCAGGGCGGCGCCTTCCCCGGCCGTCCCATTTCGGGCGTGGGCGCTTCGGACTTCAGCCGTGTAAACGACCCCAACAGCCCCAATCACGGCAAGATTATTATCAACGGCGCGACGGGTTACCCGGTGGTAAACCCGGCCTTTACCTACGCCGGCAACCGCGCCCCGCGCTTCACCACCCAGTTCACTAACACTTTTACCTACAAAGGTTTGTCGCTGACTTCGCTCCTCGACTTCCGCGTGGGCGGCGTGGTGATTAACGGCAACGACTGGTACCAGACCACCGTGGGTACCTCGCCCCGCACCGCCGACCGCTACAAGCAAGTAGTATTCGACGGCGTGGTGCGCAACTCCGACGGCACCTTCACGCCCAACACCCGGCCCGTGGAGCTTACCCAGGCTTACTACACCAGCATTCTAGGCGCCGCTGGCACGGCCTTCATCGAGGACGGCTCGTGGGCCCGCCTGCGCTACGTAACCCTGAGCTACGGCCTGCCGGCTTCTTGGCTGAGCGCCACCAAGTTCATCAAGAGCGTGGAGTTGAGCGTAACCGGCCGCAACCTGGTGCTGCTGACCAACTACACCGGTGCCGACCCCGAAACTTCAGCGGCCGGTGCCGGTGTGCGCGGCGGTGGCTCGGGCGGCTTTGATTATGGCAACGTTCCGGCCACGCGCGGAGTTGACATGGGCCTGCGGGTAAATTTTTAGTTGTCAGCAGTTGACAGTCTGTGGCGCGGGTATGACTTTACCCAGCTACGCCCCTCAACTCCTAATCCTGACAACCTTCAACTAATAATTGACAACTACGATATGATAGCCAAAAAATACCTGCTTGGGCTGGGACTGCTGCTTGGTGGCAGCGCCCTCACAGCATGCGAGAAGTTTCTCGACGTGAACACCAACCCCAACAACCCGACCGTTGCCACGCCCAACTTCATTTTGCCGGGCATCATTTCCAACGGCATCCAAACCCAGATGTTCTCGGCGCTGCGCGTGAACTTCATCACCCAGTACATCGTGAACCGGACGCCCACCAGCGCCAACGACCAGTACTTTTTCACGAACGCCCAAAGCACCAATACCTTCAACTTCTCCTACTTCCAGTCGGGCGGTAACATCCCCGGCATGGTAAAGGCCGCCGAAGAAGAAGGCTCCTCATACTTTGTGGGGGCCGGCAAAATCATGCAGGCCATGATTCTGGCCCACCTCACCGACATGATGGGCGACGTGCCCTTCTCGGAGGCCTACCAGGGCGGGGCCAACTTCACGCCCAAGTACGACCCGCAGGAAAAGCTGTACGGCGACATCAACCGCCTCTGCGACGAAGGCGTAGTGGAAATGGCCAAGCCTGCCAGCAGCCAGAAGCGCCCGTTCTACAGCACCTCACCCAGCGAAAGCGGCGACATTCTCTACAAAGGCGACCCCGGCAAGTGGACGCGCTTGGCTTATGCTCTGAAGGCCCGCCAGGCCCAGCACCTCACCAAAAAAGCCAGCTACAGCCCCGCCGCCGTGCTGGCCCTTTGCGCGCAGGCCTTCAAGTCGAGCGCCGACGACGCCCAGCTGCAGTTCCAGTCGCCCGTGGCGCCGCTCGTGAACACCACCAACATCTATGGCATCACACGGGCCAACTTTGGCGGTGCCACGTTCTCGACTAACCTCATCAATTACCTGAACGGCACTACTTTTCCCGGCGTAGTTGACCCGCGTTTCGGCATCATTGCACCCACCACTAGCACCGGCGGGCGGCCTGGGGTCACCACTCCGGCCGGCACCAACGTGGCTCCCGGCAGCAGCACCACCACCGATTTCTATGCGAGCTGGTACGCCCGCGACTTGGGCTACTACGAGGTTATCACCTACCACGAAGTAAAATTCATTGAGGCTGAAGCCGCTTTCCGCGCCGGCGACAGGGTCCGGGCCTTGGAGTCGTTGCGTGAAGGCGTGCGGGCCCACATGCGCAAAATTGGGGTAGGAGGCAGCTTCGGCCCACCCAACGTTACGTTCCCGGCCATCACCGAGGCGCAGATTACGGCCTACCTGGCCAGCGCGGCCATGCCCCAGACGGAGGCCGCCCTCACCAGCCTGCGCCCCATCATGGAGCAGAAATACATTGCCATGTTCCTGAATCCGGAGTCGTGGTCGGACCTGCGCCGGCTCGACTACGACGAGAACATCTACGTCAACTTCCTGTACCCGGTGGGCGCCAACAGCATCCTATCCGGCCAGAGCGACCCCAAGCGCCGCTACCCGCGCCGCCTGCTGCCGGGCGCTACCGAAGTAACTGCGAACCCGAACGAAGTGGCCCGCGTCGGCGGCAATGACCCCGACTACATCACGCGCCCCCTTTGGTTTGACATGCCCTGAGTGGCCTGCCGGCGTGGTGGCCGGTCTTTCCTTCTGGCCCCCGGGCCTATACCTTAACTGAACAAGCCATATGAATCGATTCCTAAAAACCGGGCCTTGGCCCCGCTTGCTCCTGCTGCTGGCCGTGCTGGCTACGGGGTGCAAGAAAGACAAGCTTGATGATTTTCATACGGAGGTTGGACCGCAGTTTCCCACCTTCCTCGGCAATGCGCTCAACACTGCTACCAAGTACGCCACCGGCGAAGTCGTAACGTTCGAGCTGCAGTTTGCTCAGCAAACCGACCCTATTAAACAGATTGTAATTGTGCAAAAAGTAGAGCCTTCACGCGATTCGGTGGCTGTGCAAACCATTCCCTATGCTCGGGCTTATTCCCGCATAAAAAGAGCCGACACGCTTGTGGTCCGCTACACGGTGCCCGCTGGCGCCAATAAGGCGCTGGTGCGCGTGGATGCCCGCGTGGAAAGCACCAACGGCCAAAGCAAAATCCGAACTTTTTACTACCGCCTAGCCGAAGCTACTCCTACCATCGTCATCAACTCGGGGCCCACCAACGTGACGGTACCCGTGGGTGGCTCGCCAGCTCCCGGCGACGTCGTACGCTACAATGTGACCCTGAACGCCGGGGGCATCACCACTGCGGCCGTACCGCCGGCAACCACCGCCGTGCCCGCCGGCACGCTTTACAAAGACCTTGACAGCCTGGTGGTGTACGCCAAGGTAGGCACCGCCGCCGAGCGTCGGGTGGTGCGCATCAAGCCAGCCGCTAGCGGGGCACAGCTCACCCAAAATGTGGACGTGCCCCTGCCCGCAGGCAGTGCCGGCCAGCCGGTAGTCTTGCGCTTCGAAGCCAAGGTGCGCACCCCGGCACGTACGGCTTCGGTTACAGCCGCGTCCATCACACCAGTTGCTCCTACGCCCTTCAGCGCCACGGTGCGCACGGCTACGCTCACCTACACTGGCACCGCTGGTGGCGACTTGGCTGCCTACGACCTTACCACCTTCGCAACCGTAGCGGCTGCTGGCCCTGTCACGAGCAAAGACTTGGTTATCAGCAGCACGGCCAATAACCAAGTGCAGTTTCGCACCCTGAGCACCAACACGCGCTTGGTTCGCTCCACCGCTGCCATCTACAACGCGGCCACGCTCACCAGCATCCGGCAGACTTACAATGCCACCGCCGCAGCGTCTCAGGTAACCACCCTCGACAATATTGTGGTGGGCGACGTCATCATCACGAAACTGCGCGGCCTCGACCAGTACGCCATTGTGCAGGTGACGGGTATCAACCGCACCTCTACTACGGATGTAACCGTTTCCTTAAATATTAAGGCCCTGTAGCAGCGCCGGGGTAGGCCTGGTTCCTTAGCCTCCCATAAAAAGGGACGCTTTCCGGTGAGGAAAGCGTCCCTTTTTTGTTTAGTAAGCAGCGAGTTTCATTCGCCACCCCTTACTCTAGCTTATACCATTCCAATAGCTTCAGCAGCACCCCGTTGGTCCACCCAAAGCCGTCTTGCAGCGGATACTCGCCGCCGCCAGCGGGCCGGTTGGGGTTTACCACGTCGTATTTCTCGAGCAGTTTGCCGGTTTGGGCGAATACGCGACGGTTGAGATTGACCCAGCGGCGGGCAATGGTGTCAGCCAATGGGCGCTGCTCGTAGCGACGCAGGCCCTCGATGGCCAGGTACTGCAACGGTGCCCAGCCGTTGGGCGAATCCCATTGCTGGCCGGTTTTGCTTAGGGTGGTGACGAGCCCGCCGGGCTTCATAAAGTTGTATTGCAAATTGGTAGCAAGGCGCTTGGCTTGCGCTGGCGTGGCCAGGCCGAAGGCCAGCGGAAATACCCCCGCCAGCGTGCGGATGCTGGAGCGCTGGCGGGTGCGCCAGTTATAGTCCTGAAACCAGCCGACTTTGGGGTCCCAACTCAGGGCCAGCAGCGCGGTTTTGCGTCGGGTGGCCTTGGCGGTGTAGTCGCGGGCTAGTGCCGTTTGCCCGGCTGTGCGGCAGGCCTCGGCCAGGGTTTGCTCTAGTTGGTAGAGCAGGCAGTTGAGGTCCACAGGCACCAAATCGGTGGTTTGGATTGTGCCCAGGCCGCCGCCCGGCACAAACCACCGGCTGCTGAAGTCCCAGCCCGACGCCGCGGCCGCCCGCATGTTGCGGTAGAACTGCGCGGGCGGCTGCTTGCTGCCCTTGGCCGCCGTCACGTCCTCCACATAGGATTCTTCGCGCGGCTGCGTACTCTCGTCCCAGTATCGGTTGAGCACGGTGCCGTCGGGTAGCTTCACCACGCGGTGGGCCGCGGTGCCGGGCGCTAGCTTATCAGCCCCCAGCATCCAGTAGCGGTATTCGCGTTCCAGGGCGGCGCGGTAGCGGAGCAGGAGCCCGTTGCCCTGGTCTTTGGCTAGCAGGGCCACCATGCTGCCAAAAAACGGCGGCTGCGAGCGGGTGAGATAGTAGCTTCGGTTGCCGTTTGGCACGAAGCCGTAGCGGTTTATTAGAAAGGCAAAATTATCGGTGAGGTCCTGCACCAGCTCGTTTCGGCCAGCTTCGGCCAAGCCCAGCATGGTGAAGTACGAATCCCAGTAGTATACCTCGCGGAAGCGGCCGCCGGGCACAATGTAAGGCTTGGGCAAAGGCAGCAGCGAGCGGTATTCCGCCAGCGAATCGTTGGGGTCAACGGCTGGCGCAGCAGGGCGCGCCAGCACCGTCCAGAGGGTGTCGAGGTGGCGGCGCAGGCCCGCCTGCACATTGCTTTGAAAGACAACGCCTCCATCGGCAGGCAGGTCAAAATGGGCCTCCACAAACGCTTTCAACTGAAAGCCGGGTAGCTTCTTTTCGCGGTTCCAGGCTGCCAGAATAGTGGTTGGCCGCTGCCGGGGCGCGGCGTCAACAAACGTTTTGTTGTCAGCAAAGACGCGGCCCGTTTGCACCGCTTCAAATAGGCCCGGAAATAGCTGCCGCGGCGAGGCCCGATTGGTCACAGCGGCCAGGGCCTGTTCGGCCACTGGCTTTGGTGTGGCAGTAGGGACAGCTAGCTCTACCTGGGCGCGGCCCGGCAGGGATAGCGCCGTCATAATTCCCAAGAGCCAGCCAGATAATTTTGTACGCATAGCTTAATAAGCTGGTGTTTAATATGGTTACTCCCATTCCCGCCTATTTCTCCAACCTCAACCCGTAAACAGGTACGAATTCTGAGCAAAAAGATGCCTACCAAGTTAATTCCAGGTGCCACTTAGAGCTTTTCAAACAATGACCACCCCGCAAAAAAGATAGGCCGTCATACTTTGGCTGCGCTCAGCATGACGTTCTCAATTTTTTTCGGTTAGGCATTAAGCAGTAAACGAAAGGGTACGCTTTCCCTCGGAAAGCGTACCCTTTGCGCAGTTTCAGCCGAATATTTTATTTTCCGAACAACCGGCCAAAGAAGCTCTTGCGTTTGGTTTTATCCTTGGACTTCTCTTTAGTCTTGACTTTCAGAAGCTGGTTGGAGCCGTCAGGCGCCTCGTTCGCAGCGCCGGGGCGGAAGATGATGCTGGGCTGAGATGCGCTGCTGCCGGCTGGGGCCGTAGTCGGCGAAGGCTGACCTGCCACCGCCCCCGGCAGTTGGCCCTGCACCAATTCAGGCGACTGCAGGCCATTGGTGATGACGCGCACCGGCCGGCTCTCGTTGTGCAGGCGGTCCACGGCCGTTACGTAGTAGGCATAGGCCTGGCCGGGTACGGCCGTGGTATCAAGGTAAGTAGCCAGGAAGCCGGGCGCAGGCCGGGGTAGCGCCAGGATGCGGCGCGGGTCGTTGGGCGTCGCCCGCTCATTGGACCCAAAACGGTAGAGCACGTAGTAGGTGACGGCGTCGCCATCGGCCGCTACCGGGCCCGGCTGCCAGGTCAGCGTCACGCTCTGGCCTAAGCGGCGCAGCACGAGGTTGACCACGGGCTGGGGCGGCAGGGCATCCATCCACGGCATGGTGGGCACTAGGGCCAGGTGACGGTACAGGTCCTGGCGAAGCGTGTCGGTGGTGTGCAGCGGGTTGGCCAGCACCGATTTGGCCGAGAAGAATACGCTGCCCGTTACTTCGTCCTCGTAAGAGCGGTTCAGGCGGATTTGGCGGGGCAGCTCGCGCGGATTGCGCCAGGTGGTGTCGGAGCGGGTGCTTTCCAACATCCGGTAGGTGCCGTGGCCAATGTAGAGGTGGCGGTCGAAGTGGTTGCGGGTCCACCATTCCAGCAGAATGGGGTAGGGCACGAGCTTAAAATTGGTGCTCCAGTACAGCTGCGGCACGATGTAGTCAATCCAGCCTTTTTCCAGCCACAGCCGCGAGTCGGCGTAGAGGTTGGCGTAGGAAGGCTGCCCGGCTCGGGTGTCGGAGCCCAGCGGGTGGGCCGATTTATTCATCCAAACGCCGAAGGGCGAGATGCCGAACTTAACCCAGCGCTTGGCCAGCCGAATGCTGTCGTGCAGGTCGTGAATCAGCACGTTCACGTTGTTGCGGCGCCAGTCGGCCAGCTTGTCGAACCCCTCAGGGTTGTGGTCGCGGAAAGCATTTTCGTCATGAAATACTTTGCCCGGCGCGGGGTAAGGGTAGAAATAATCGTCGAAGTGCACCGCATCGATGTCGTAGCGCCGCACCACGTCCAGAATCACGCGGGTAATGTGCGACCGAACCTGCGGCAGGCCGGGGTTGTACAGCAGCTGCCCGCCGTAGCGCAGAAACCACTCCGGGTGCTGGCGGTAAGGGTGGTTGGCAGCCAGCCGGCTCGTAACCGAGTCCATGGTGGCCCGGTAAGGATTAAACCAGGCGTGGAACTCCATGCCGCGCCGGTGCGCCTCCGTGATGAGGAAGGGTAGGGGGTCATCGCCGTTGGCAGGGGCTTTGCCCTGCATGCCAGTCAGCCACTTGCTCCAGGGCTCGATATCCGACTTATAAAAGGCATCCGAAGCAGGCCGGATTTGCACAAATACGGCGTTGAGGCCGGCGCGCTGCCCTGCATCGAGCAGGCGCAAGTAGCCGCGGCGGTACTGCTCGGGCGTTTGGCCGCGCTGGGCGGGCCAGTCTATGTTCTCCACGGTGGCAATCCACATGCCGCGCAACTCGCGCTTAGGGGGCAGCGGGGCATCTTCCTCCTCCGCAGTCTGAGCCTGAGCCGAGGCCACTAGGCCACTCAGGGCAAAAGTTAATAAAACAAACAGGCAGCGGCTAGCAGAGAGGAAACGGAGCATCTAGGAAAATCAACAACACGAAAACTGCTGCAAATTACGGCACCCCGCACCTAATGAGGAGCTAGAACGCATCAACTGCATGCGTGAATGCCGCAAGACTTCCCGTTTTACGAAGCAGATAGGCTTGTTTTGGCTAGGAGCATTAGAGCGTGATGCTGCTGGGTAAAACAGAATGTCATTGGGTAAAACAGAACGTCATGCTGAGCTTGTCGAAGCATCTCTACCGCCCAACTAATCAATTTTAGGTGCGCGGTAGAGATGCTTCGACAAGCTCAGCATGACGTTTGACTTCTGTAGTGCGAGCTAGTAAAGTGCTTTTGCTTGCTGAATCAGGAGCCTGTCAGCTCGGTGTCGGTTTCAGGCGAGTCGGGGCCGCCTTCCATGCCATTGGTTTGGCTGGCGTTGCCGTATTCGCCGCGGATGCCGGCGCCGTCGCCCATGTTTTCCTGGGTGCTTTCGGGGATGGCGCCATCGGCTGCGGTGCCGGCCTCGGGGTTGCCGCTGGCGTTTTGGTCCGTGTCAGCGTTTTGCGAAGTGGTTACGCCGCCGGTGCTGGCCTGGTCGCGACGGGGGTCGGTGGGAGTTTCTTCGGGAGACATAGGGTATGGAAATAAGGAATGGGCTTCGGGGCACGGTTGCGGCCCCCTGTTAAGCTTTACGGCAGCAGGGCCCAACGGTTGGGAGAGGCTTATTGGTCAGCATTCGCGAACTTGCTTGCTGCATCCATTCTTCAGCCCCCACATACTCTCGTGTCTGACACTGTTTCCGATTTCTACCAAAAGAAAACCGACGCCGAGCTGCAGTATTTCCTGCAACACCCCGAGCAGTACCAGCCAAGCCTGGTCGATGCGGCCCGGCGCGAATTGTTGCGCAGGGGCATTGCGCCGGTAGCCAGCCCAGCGCCCTTGATGGTTGAAGAAGAGGTAGTGCCATCTCGTTCCTGGGGCAAAATGGTAGCGCTGACCATGGGCCTGCTGGCGCTGGGCGGCGGCAGCTATTGGCTGCAACAGCGCAGCGAGGCCCAACAAGCGGTGTTGCGGGCCCGTGAGGAAGCCCGCCGTCGGCTGCCCCCGCCTAAGCTCACCGAAGTGGCCACCAGCGCCATTCCCAACTATGACGGTG
Source organism: Hymenobacter sp. B1770 (assembly GCF_049896385.1). Lineage (NCBI taxonomy): Bacteria > Pseudomonadati > Bacteroidota > Cytophagia > Cytophagales > Hymenobacteraceae > Hymenobacter > Hymenobacter sp. B1770. The sequence continues at coordinate 25,698 of NZ_JAFCUF010000013.1, read as the reverse complement.
TGGTAGCCCGCATGGTAACCGAGCAATTGAGCAAAGTGCCGGCTTCGGAAAAAGCCAACCAGCAGCACCTGCGCCAGTTTCGGCTGTTGAGCAAGCTTTTTTGGGCGGCCCAAACCCAAACCGAATACCTCACTAACCAGGCTTACGAAGGCAAGGCATCCCCCAATTTTGCCGACCAAGCGTTGGTGGTCCGCCAGACATGGGATGCCTGGAACCAGTCCGCCGTGTATACCTACAGCTTTGGTCCGCAGATGCGGGAGCGGTACTCCCGCATGGAGAAAGCCGCCGGCAGTCAGCAGCACATCCTCGACATCCTGCCTGGGCTGCTGCCCAATCGTCAGTTTTTGAAAGACGATGAAATGACTACCCGCACCGATGAAGTACAGGATTTGGTGGGCGGTCTGACGCCGGTTTCGCCCGTTACGGGCCAGCCGTATAAGCGCACCCTGCTAAAGATGAAGTCGCCGCGGTAGTGTCCCTTCACCACTCATTAGCGCGGTGACGAACTAACAATCCCGCGAGCACCGCGTTTACCTGGAGTGCCGTCAGCCCATGACTGGCAAACTGACCGATTGGCAAGGGTGGCGCATTCCTTGCCGCGCAACGCGCTTATGGAAGCACCCGCCCCTGAAAATGGCTCTCTTGATTCGGGCTCTACCGCTGCCTTGGCAGCCCAGCTCTTTGCCCAAAAGCCCGAAGCCGAACTGCTGTACCTGGCGCAGAACGCTGCCCGCTTCCCGCCCGCCGTGGGCGCGGCCGCGGTAGCCGAGCTCAGGCGCCGCGGTCTGCTGCCCGACCCTGCCCAACCATCCTTGCCGCCCCCGGATACCTCCCACGAAACATGGCCCGAGCTCCTAGGGCAGTTGGTAAAGGGCTTGTTCATTCCGTCGCGTCGCTTCCTGGCTACGCCCATTCTGCTCGACCTCAATCTGCTGATATTCGCCCTGATGGTATTAAGCGGCGTTTCCGCCTCCGAGCCTACCAGCCGGGAACTGGTGGAGTGGGGCTCCAATGTGTCGGGACGCACGCTGCACGGCGAGCCGTGGCGCCTGGTAAGTTCTTTGTTTGTGCATGCGGGGCTCACCCACTTGCTCATGAATATGTTTTCGCTTTGGCTCCTGGGTCTTTTGGTAGAAGACCGAGTGGGCCCTCTGCGCCTGGCGCTGGTGTACTTGGCCAGCGGGGTAGGAGGCAGTTTGGCCAGTTTGTGGTGGCATTCTCAGGGAGTGAACTCGGTAGGAGCCAGCGGGGCAATTTTCGGGCTGTACGGCTTTTTGCTGGCCTTGCTGGTAAGTAAAAAGCTAGTGCTCAATAAGTCGGACCGACGGGCTATGCTGGGGCTGGTGGTTTACCTAGTGCTCAGCAACCTGCTGTCGGGCCTCACGGGCAACATCGACAATGCGGCTCACCTTGGCGGGCTGCTCACGGGCCTGCTGGTAGCCGGCCCGCTGGCTTTGGCGGGGCTGAAGAGAAATGATGGTTAGCCCTTGGTAGTTGGTTATCCATTCTTCAGCACTTTCTGCGTACACCGTGTGCGGTAAACAACGAGTTGTCTTGTTGTTTACCGCTGCTCATTGCTCATTATTCTACTCACTGAATCCATGCAAGCCCTCCAGCTCGACGCCATTAATCAGCCCGCGGTAGTTCGCGACGTTCCAACCCCTACGCCCGCCGCCGGCGAAATCCTGGTGAAACTCCATGCCGCCGCCCTGAACCACCGCGACGTGTTTATTCAGCAAGGCAAATACGCGGGCATCCAGCTGCCGTGCACCCTGGGTGCCGACGGCGCCGGCGAAGTAGCGGCGCATGGCGAAAACGTGCCAGCTGAAGCTCCGGCCGTGGGCACGCAGGTCCTCATCAACCCCGGCCTGCGCTGGGGCGACAACCCGCGCGCCCAGGCCAAAGACTTTGTGGTGCTTGGCATGCCCGACCCCGGCACTTTCGCCGAATACATCACGCTTCCAGCCCGCTACATCCGTCCCATGCCAGCGCACTTGACATTCGAGCAAGCGGCTGCGCTTCCCTTGGCGGGCCTCACCGCCTACCGTGCCGCGTTTACCCGTGCGCAGATGCAAGCCGGCGAGCGCGTGCTCGTGACCGGGGTAGGAGGGGGCGTGGCCCTGCTGGCCGCCCAGTTCTGCACCGCCCGCGGGGCCGAGGTCTGGGTTACATCGAGCTCCGAGGAGAAGCTGGCCCGGGCCCAAACGCTGGGCGCAAAAGGCGGCATCAGCTACAACGCCGAGAACTGGGTGAAAACTTTGGTGCAGCAAGCTGGCGGGCCGTTCGACGTCATCATCGACAGCGCGGGCGGCGACGCGTTCAACTCCCTGCTCGATGCCGCGGCTCCTGGCGGCCGCATTGTGTTCTTCGGCGGCACGCTGGGCAACATCCCCCAACTGCCGCCCGCTAAAGTGTTCTGGAAGCAACTCAGCCTTTTGGGCTCCACCATGGGCACCGAGCAGGACTTTGAAGATATGCTCCAGTTGGTTGCCGAAAAAAGCATCATTCCGGTGGTGGACGAGGTGTTTCCACTAGCCGAAGGCGAAGCCGCCCTACGCCGTCTTGATGCCGGCGCTCAGTTTGGCAAAGTGGTGTTGAAAATCGTCTAGCTTCCTGCTTGAAGATGATGCACAAAATTGCTGAAAATTTGTTTTCAACTGATTGATTTATAGCACGAAAAATTGCTGTAAATCATGTGCTTGAAGGAATGAAAACAAGGCCTTTTGGGTTAATATAGCACGCCGATATTGACGACAATACAGCCCAACTATTTGCCATGAAGTCTGCTGCCGATTACCTCGAAGCCCATGTTTTCGAAGCCCGCCGTCCGCGCCGCGAGTTGCAGCCGGTGGTGGCTTATTCTGATGCCGTGCAAGCCATTGAGCAGGCTCTGGCCGATGCTGAGAAATATAAGTACTTGCTGATGCGCGCCCTGCGCCGCCACGCCGATGACGCGGCCTTGACTCGCCCAACGCAGGCAACTGCCCCCGCGTCCTCTTTCTTCACAGAATCGGCTCCTGTGCTGCCGCTTTACTCCACTTCAGAGCGCATGGCCGCCTAAATTGGCCGTGTCGGTGCCTTGCTTGGCAGTCACACACTATACAAAAAGCCCCAATTGCCATGCTTGGCGATTGGGGCTTTTCATTGGGTTCATCTTCTCAGGAAGAAACTCGCTTGGCCAGTTCCACCGCGAGGGCTATGGCCTGCTGCCGCAGTTCTGGCACGGCCGTCGACTCAAAATATGCCGGCCGGCGGCTGGGCCCCAGGGTAAACAAGGTGTTGGAAACCTGGCCATCGGCCCCGCGCAGGGCCCCGTGCTCATCGGTGAGCAAGCCCAACCGCAGAGAATCGGCCGTAAGCTGGCCAGCGTCGCGCAGGCTCATTACCAGTGGGTCGGCAATGCGGTTGTAGTCGAGCAAGGGGCCGGTGCAGCACACCACATGTTGGGCCACGTGCCAGCTGCCCGAGGCGCCATGGGGCCGCACGCGCACTCGCAGCATAGGTCCGTCGGGAAGTATTTCGCGCACCGTGCCCACGTGCAGCTGCACCAGGCCGGCGGCTTCCAGGGCTGCTACGGCGGCGGCGTTTTGCGGCGGGCTGCGGTGCCGTGTCACAGCCCATAGCCCGGCCAGGTGGCGCAGAAACCGGCGCTGCTCCTGCAGCGGCCATGCGCCCCAGATGCGCCCCAGGTCGGGCCGCAGGGCATCCAGCACCGGTCGCCAGTCGATGCCTTGGGCGGCAGCGGCGCGCAGATGCCGCTTAAACACGGCCAGCACACCCGTTACGGTAGTTTCGGCCGCCATTTCCGGGTAAAAGTTGGGATAATCGACGGCGGCCGGGCCGTGCGCGGCGGGCCAGCGGCCGTGGCGTGCTACCACGGCCACCGGGTCCCGGTGGCCGTCTTTGCGCAGGGCCAGCAGCACGTCCACAGCCGTCAGACCCGAGCCGATGAGTAGCACAGAATCATCGGGGCCAATGCGGCGCAGGCTGCCCGCCGCCCACGGGTCGGCGTGGTAGGCGTCGTGGTGGAGGTAGCGGTGGTCGGGCCCAGCCGGTGGGAGAGGTGGGAAGTTGCCGAGCGCCAGCACCACGAAGTCGCTCACCAGCGTGGTGCCGTTGGCAAGAAGTACGCCGCGGCGGCCATCGGGTTGGAGCCGTGCCACTACCGCGCTGGTGTGGTGCCATGTAAGGCTGCCGCTACCAGTTTGGGGAGCCGTGAAGGCTTCCGTCAGCGCCTCGTTCAGGTAGCGGCCGTAGCTGGACCGCGATGCAAAGTCGGGCAAGCCAGGGGCTCCTTCGGGCTGGCTTTGCAGCCAAGTAGCAAAGTGGCTGGGCTTGTTGGGGTAAAGACTCAAGCCCCCCGGGCGCACGTTGAGCAGATATTCGGGTCGGCGAGCAGTGTATGCCAGCCCCGGCCCGGGAATGTCCCGGGGCTCGACCAAGTGAATTTGGGCCTGCGCCAGGGCTGGCTGTTGCCGCAGCTGCAACACCAATGCCGTGCCCGAGAAGCCGCCCCCCACAACTGTAATAACGGGTGGGCCTGAATATGTCAAGTGGGTCAGAATGGAAGGAGCAGTAGAAGTCCGAAAGCGCCGGTGCGCTCGGCACCGAAGTCTGGAGCGGAGGAGGAGTGGCAACCGCTGGTTGACCAGATGGTTTTGGGGCCGTTTCCTCCGCGCAAACTAAAGAAATCAGCCTACATGTACTTGCCCGGTACCAAGTAGTTCTGCACGTAATCGGCAATGCCGTCTTCCAAGCGGGTGAAGGGCTTGTCGTAGCCAATGTTCTTCAGCTTGCTCATGTCGGCCTCGGTGAAGTACTGGTACTTGTCGCGAATGTCCTCGGGCGTGGCTTTAAACTGGATGTCGGCCGTGCGACCCAGGGCATTGAAAGTGTTCATGGCCAAATCGAGGAAGGTGCGAGCCTGGCCGCTGCCCAGGTTGTAGATGCCTGAATCTTTCCGGTGGTGCAGCAGGAAATAGCATACCTCCACCACGTCTTTCACATACACAAAGTCACGCATCTGCCCGCCGTCGGTGTAGTCGGGGTGGTGCGATTTGAAGAGCATCATCGAACCCGTCTGCTGAATTTGGTTGAAGGCGTGGATAATAACTGACGCCATGCGGCCCTTGTGATACTCATTGGGGCCGTACACGTTGAAAAACTTCAGGCCGGCCCAGAAATAAGGTTTCTCGCTCTGTTCCAGCGCCCATTTGTCAAAGTCGTTTTTGGAGTCGCCGTATGGGTTCAGCGGCCGGTAGAGTGGAAACAGGGCCTCGTCGGTATCGGTGTAGCCCAGGGTACCATCGCCATAGGTTGCGGCCGAGGAGGCGTACACCAGCGGCAGCTGGTACTGGCAGCAGGCCTGCCACATCCGTTTGGAGTAGTTGAGGTTGAGCAGGTCGAACACGGCCGGGTCCATCTCGGTGGTGTCGGTGCGGGCCCCGAGGTGAAACACGAACTCTACCTGCGCATGGTTAGTGTCGAGCCAGTCGAAGAACGTTTCCCGGTCTACATACTCGCGCAGCTTTTTGCCCCGGATATTGGGCAGCTTCTTTTCAACCGAGAAATTATCAACCACCACCACATCGTTGAAATTGGCGGCGTTGAGGCGGGAAACTAGGCAGCTGGCAATGAAGCCGGCCGCGCCGGTGACTACTATCATAGGAGGCGGGTTTTGAACGGGGCAAAGGTAAACCGTTGCGCTTGACCGATGGGCATCGGGCCTACCTTTGTCCCATGCGCTTCCTTTCTCTGCTTTTATTCCTCGGCTTGCTAGTAGGCTGCCAATCTCGCTCTAAACAAGCCAACACGGTGGCGGCGACAGACGGCCTGGGTCGCACCCTCAACCTGCCGGCCAATCCGCGCCGCGTAATGGCCCTGGCTCCCAGCATGACCGAAATGCTCTACGCCGTGGCCGATACCGCCACCATCGTGGCCCGCGTGCCGCAGGATAACTACCCCGCTGTCGTCCGCCAAAAGCCGGTCGTGAACAACTACCCCGTCGACATGGAAAAGCTGGTGCTCTTGCACCCCGATATTGTCTTTACCGTCGAAGGCATCACCTCCGTCGACGATGCCCAACGCTTGCAAGAACTGGGAATTCCGGTCTACTACCAGCGCTTCCGTCGGGTCGAAGACGTGTTCACCGGCATCGAGGACATGGGGCGGCTACTCGGCCGTGTGCCCCAGGCCAAACACGTAGCCGACTCCCTGCGCCAAGCATTAAAAGCCCTTAGTACATCCGGTAGCCACCCTTCCACTACCCCCAAGGTGTTGGCCATTACCTGGCAAGACCCCATTTACTGCTACGGTCAGAATACCCTATTCACCGATGAAATTCGGCTGGCTGGCGGCCAGAACGCCGTTACCGAAACCTTTCCCCAGCCCTATCCGGCCCTTACCCGCGAGTACATTCTCAAGCTCAACCCCGATGTGCTCCTCGGCGGCAGCTTCGACAAGCTGGACAGCACATTCTTTCGGATTTATCCCGAGCTGCGCCGCATTCGCGCCTACCAAACCCGCCAAGTCTACCCCATCACCGGCAACCTGATGGAGCGGCCCGGTCCGCGTGTAGTAGAGGCAGTGCGCGAGCTACAAAAGCTACTTCGGGCCGTGCCGCACCATGCAACCCATTCGTCGGCGGCCCGCTAACCACCATCCACCGCCCATTCTTGTGGTTCGTTGCACCCCAGCAGGGGCTTGGTTACCGCTCACACAGCTCCCGACCTTCCTCATAAGTATTCTCAAAGATGCTCCGTCTGTTGTTCTCGATTTTATTCAGCTTGTCGCTCAGCAGTAATGCCTTGGGTCAAAAAAACAAGATTGATGCTATTCTGGCAGCGGAACACAAGGCTGGACATTTCAACGGCACGATGCTCGTGGTGAATGACGGCAAAGTCGTAGCCCGGGCCAGCAAGGGTTTCGCAAACCTGCAATTCGCAGTTCCCATCGATAAAAACACGCGTCTGCCTATTGCTTCAATGACGAAGCTTCTTACGGCAATTTTGACGCTTCAACTACTAGAAAAGGAACAGCTAAAGCTGGGAGACAAAGCGAGTCAATATATTGCCGGCTTGCCTACCAACTGCCAAAACATCACTATTTTGGACTTGCTCACTCATTACTCCGGCCTGAAAAATGAGCCCGCTCAAGCCTATAGCAGTCCTTATTCAACGGCTGAGTTTCTCAACAAGTTTGTAGCAGCAAAAGAGAGCTCATCTAGGCCGACCTTCAATTACAACAACGTCGATTACATCGTACTAACGCATCTGCTGGAGGTGGTATCGAAGAAAACGTACCCGCAGCTTCTGCATGACAATATTTTCAAACCACTGGATATGGTCAATTCGGGTATGGTTGTCGAAGGCACAGTGATTCCTGGCTTGGCCTATGGCTACCATAATTATAGCTTCGGAAACAGTAAAAAAGCTGAGCCACTTAAAAATGACCCGCTGATTTACCTCTCTAATTACGCTGGAGCAGGAGGGGGTTATTCAACCCCGGATGATTTGTACAAACTTGTACAGAGCCTGAAAGCAAACAAACTCCTGACTGCTGAGACGACGGCCAAGCTGTTAACTGCTCCTCAGACAAACAGCTTTATAGAATACGCTCGCGGCATCCCCACCATCGGGTTTTATTACAACGGCAAGACATTTCCCGGCCCCGTTCTCGAGCGCCGTGGCAGCATCAACGGCTTTAACTCGGTTTTGCTGGCAGACAAGGATTTTCGGAAGATAGTAATTCTGCTGACTAACACCGATACTGGCGACCTGGAGCTAATCGGGGATAAAATTTACGCCGAAATACAGTAAGCAATTGTCCTCGCTATGCATAATCCGTTAGCTTGAAGAACTCCCGGCCCATTCTATGGTTAATAATTGGCGTACTGCTGCTTTTAGTACTGGTAGTGTCGGGCTTGCGCGTAGGTAGTTATTCTACCTCTTACAGCTTTATTTTCAACACGTTTCGTCATTACGACCCCACCGAACCTGCGCAGTTGGCCCTGGTGGAGCTTCGCCTGCCGCGCATCGTGCTGGCGTTGCTGGCGGGGGCTAGCCTGGCCGTGAGCGGCTATCTGCTGCAGACGCTGGTAACCAACCCACTGGCTGACCCTTACCTGCTGGGTACCGCCTCAGGGGCTTCGCTGGGCGCTATTATGTCGTTTGTGCTGGTGCCGTCGCTCACAGTGGCGGGCGTGTACCTGCCACCCGTGGCAGCACTGGTGGGGGCATTTGCAGCCACCCTGGTGGTGGTAGCGCTGGGCACCCGGCGGGGTAAGATTTTGCCCGCGCCGCTGCTGCTGGCCGGCGTGGCAGTTGGGGCGCTGGCGGCGGCCATTGGCAGCTTGCTCACCTTCCTGGCCAGTTCCGAAGGCAACTTGCGCAGCATCGTATTCTGGGCTTTTGGCAGTTTCGAGCGGGCTAGTTGGGGCGTGCTGCCATATCCGGCGGCCGTTTTGGGCGTTAGCCTTTTCTTATTGGCCTTCCTGCAAAAAGACCTCAACCTGCTGTTGCTGGGCGAGGAGCGGGCCGCTGCCTTGGGCCTGCCCGTGGCCCAACGGCGCTGGCTGCTGGTGCTGCTGGCAGCGGGCCTCACCGGTGGCGTGGTGGCGCTGTGCGGCCCGGTAGGGTTTGTGGGCCTGCTTGTTCCGCACCTCACCCGGGGGCTGCTGGGCACCACGGGGCGCTACAATCTGGTGGTGTGCGCACTATTGGGCGGGTGTTTTCTGTTGGCCTGCGACCTGCTGGCCCGCGTGCTTTACCCACCAGCTGGCTTGCCAGTGGGCTTGGTCACGGCCCTGTTCGGGGTACCCTTCTTCGTATATTTGCTGCGAAAAAATAATTAAGCTACTAGCTTTTAGCTAGTAGCTGTTAGCTACTTTTTAGAAGGACTGTTTGAAAGCTAATTGCTGACAGCCAGTAGCTAAAAGCTCAAAATCCAAATGATATACGTTAGCCGTCAGGAACATTTCAACGCCGCCCATAAGCTGCACAACCCCAAGTGGAGCGACGAGCGCAACCGCGAGGTATTTGGCCCCTGCGCCAATACCAATTGGCACGGCCACAACTACGACCTCATCGTCACCGTGAAAGGCCAGCCCGACCCCGAAACCGGCTTCGTAGTAGACCTCAAAGCCCTGTCTGACCTCCTGCGCACCCACATCACCGAGCAGGTCGACCACAAAAACCTCAACCTCGACGTGCCCTTTATGGCCGGCCAAATGGCCAGCACCGAAAACCTGGTATTCGCTTTCTGGCAGATTCTGGAGCGCGAGCTGCCTACCATCACCGAGGCCAAGCTACACTGCGTGAAACTCTACGAGACCCCACGCAACTTCGTGGAATACTACGGAGGCTAAGCGCCTGTCATGCTGACGAACCGAAGGTCGGCGTCAGCCAAGGAAGCATCCCATCACGGGCGCTTTTGTCAGAATTACTAACCAAGTAGCGCGGACGTGATGAGGTCCTTCGCTGCGCTCAGGATGACGTAACAAATTGAAATATTACCTAATTGCCGGCGAGCGGTCAGGCGACTTTCACGCTGCCCACCTCATGCGCGAGTTGCAGGGGCAAGACGCCAACGCGCAGTTTCGTTTCTGGGGCGGCGACCAAATGCAGGCCGTCGGCGGCGAGCTGGTGCGTCACTACCAAGACTTGGCCATTATGGGCTTTGTGGAAGCTGCCACCAGCGTCCTCAAGTTTCGGGGCTACCTGAAGCAATGCCAAGCCGATTTGCTGGCCTACAAGCCCGACGTGTTGATTCTGGTAGACTACGCCGGCTTCAACCTGCGCATGGCCAAAGTGGCCAAAGACAACGGCATCAAGGTCTTTTACTACATCTCGCCCAAAATCTGGGCCTGGAACCAGGGCCGCGTCGAAAAAGTAAAGGCCCGGGTAGACAGGATGTTCGTAATCCTGCCTTTTGAGGAAGAGTTTTACAACAAGTTTGGCTACGGCGTCGACTACACCGGCAACCCCACGGCCGACGCAGTAGCCGAGTTTCAGCCTACGCCCGATTTCTTCGAGCGCAACCACCTCAACCCTGACAAGCCGATTATCGCCGTGCTGCCGGGCTCGCGCAAACAGGAGATTGAGGAGATGCTGCACGAAATGATTGCCATTTTGCCCGGCTTTCAGGAATACCAGTTTGTGGTGGCCGGCGTCAGCAACCTCGACCCGAACTACTACCGCCACTTCGAGCGCAACGGCATCCGCTTCCTGTTTGAGCAAACCTTCGATCTGCTCAGCCACGCCAAGGCTGCTCTGGTCACCAGCGGCACGGCCACGCTCGAAACGGCTTTATTTGGCGTGCCCCAGATTGTGTGCTACCGCACCAGCAACCTGAGCTACGCCATTGGCAAAATGGTCATCAAAGTGCCCTTTATATCCCTCGTGAACCTGATTGCGGGCCGGGCTGTGGTGAAGGAATTGATTCAGAACGATTTCAACGCCCGCAACCTCCTCGATGAGTTGAGGCTTATGCTGACGGACGAAGACTACATGGCCCGCATGAAGGCCGGCTATGCTGAGCTGCGCGAAAAGCTAGGCCAGCAGCAAGCCGCCAGAAAAACGGCCGAGCTGATGGTGAAATACCTGAAAGCCGGCTGAGCCGCGACGCTCTGACGCCAGAGCTAGGGTTGAGCACTAGAGTAAGAGATTGTAGGAATTCTTAACTACAACCCGTATCCATATAAACGTGCAAAAGCTCCGGGTAATAACCCGGAGCTTTTTTGTTGGTCGCGTTAGCCCACTCTAAAAACTAAAATCCATTTTTGAACTTCTGGAATGATTAGCTGTCAGGAAACAGAAATGTTCCTGAGTTATACTTTAGGAGTAAGCTTCTTTACATCAACTGCTCCGGAACTTAAATCTGGGAAAATGACTAGTGGTTTCTTCTTAGTTTTACTTTTTGCACCCTCCGCCACCGCTGAATGAAAAAAAACTATACGCCCAAGCCGGTCACGCCTCCGTCATCGGAGCGCGCCAACTTCAGAAGCGGTTTAGGTTGGGTTGGTACTTGTCTGCTTTTAGCCCTAGGTCTCACGACAGGTGCTCGGGCCCAGCAGCGGGTGGCTCCGCTTTTCCAGGCCAATGCCGAGGCCCGCACGGCAGCTGCGGCCTCGCCGCTGGCGTCGGCGTTGTTTCGCTCCCAGGCCCTGACCCTCGATGTGGCCGCCATGCGTGCCGCGCTGGCGCTGGCGCCAGCCGAAGTCCAGGCCGGCGCCGCGCCGCTGGTGCTCGCCCTGCCCTTGCCCGATGGTACCACTCGTCGTTTCGCCCTTCGTCAAACGTTGGTAATGGCACCGGCCCTGGCCGCCCGCTTTCCCGAGATTAAAACCTACGCCGGCGTTGGGCTCGATGACCCCTCGGCTTCGGTTCGCCTCGATATGACGCTGCAGGGCTTTCACGCACAGGTGCTTACTGCGTCCGGCAATAGCTTCTACATCGACCCCGTAAGCCAGACCGATACCCGGCACTATTTGAGTTTTTATCGGCACGACATGAACCGTGCGGCGGCCTCGGGAGCTCTCTGTAGCGCGGTCAGCACGCCGGCGAAGCTAGGGGTAGGGGCTGCCAAGCAGCCCAGCGCAGCCACCAGCGGCAGTGCCCGTCTGGCTGCTCCCAGCGGCTCCGTGCTGCGTACTTATCGCCTGGCGCTGGCCTGCACGCCCGAATACGCGCTTACCAAGGGCAACACTGTTGCTGGCGTGATGGCCGGTGAGGTGTCAACAGTCAACCGTGTGGTGGGCGTGTATGAAAGAGAATTGGCCGTGCGCATGGTGCTGGTGCCCAACAACAACCAGCTTATTTTCTTGAGTGGCACGGGCCCTCAGCCGAGCCCGGCCTACTCCGATAACAACGCCAGCGCTATGCTGGCTGAGAACAAGACCAATCTGGACGCCATTATTGGTAATGCCAACTACGACATCGGCCACGTATTTAGCACGGGTGCGGGGGGCGTGGCCTACCAGGGCTCGGTGTGTAGCCCCACCCTGAAAGCCGGTGGCGTGACTGGCTTGCCAGACCCTGTGGGCGATGCCTTTGACATCGATTTTGTTGCGCACGAAATGGGGCACCAGTTCGGCGGCAGTCATTCCTTCAACGGCGACGCCGACAACTGTGCCGGTGGCAACCGCAATGCCCCTACGGCCTGGGAGCCAGGTTCGGGTACCACCATTATGGCCTATGCGGGTATCTGCGGCCCCAGCAACAACCTGCAGGCCTTTTCCGATGCGCTTTTTCACACGGGTAGTTTTCAGGAAATGCGCACGTTCATCGAAAGCACCACCTGCAACAGCACCGCCAACTTGCCTACCGGCAACACAGCCCCCGTGGTAACGGCCCCGGCCAGCGGCAAAACCTTACCCATTGGCACGCCCTTTAAGCTCACGGCCACGGCTACCGATGCCGAAAACGACCTCCTCACGTATTCATGGGAACAGATGGACGTCGGCCCCCAGGCTTCGCCCATGGCCCCTCAGGTGGCTGGTCAGAATGTGCCTCTCTTTCGCTCTTTCAGCCCCACTGCTTCGGCCACGCGCTATTTTCCTCGCCTGAGTAACCTGGTGAATAACACCACTACCCTTGGCGAGCGGCTGCCTGCTGTCACGCGTACGATGCGGTTTCGCTGCACGGCCCGCGATGAGCACAGTGGCCCGGCCGGCGTGATTGGCGGTGTCGATTTCAGCCCTTTCGTGAACCTGGGGGTAAGCAGCACATCGGGCCCTTTTGTTGTAACCGCTCCCAACACCGCCGTTTCCTGGACCGGCGGCGCGGCTCAAACCGTGACCTGGGACGTTGCCGGCACCACCAATGCCCCAGTTAGCTGCGCCCTCGTCAACCTGCGTCTGAGCCTCGACGGCGGCCTGACCTACCCCGTGGTGCTGGCCCTGAACGAGCCCAATGACGGCTCTGCCGTAGTAGTAGCCCCCAGCCCCGCTTCGGCCCAAACCCGGGCCCGCGTAATGGTAGAGGCCGCCGATAACTATTTCTTTGACATCTCCAACACCAACTTCACCATCACGCCGCCCACGGCGGGGCCGTCCATTACCAGCTTTACGCCCACGGGGGGGCTAGCCGGCACGGTGGTTACCGTGCTGGGCTCGAATTTCACGGGCACCACTGCTGTTAGATTCAATGGCACTGCGGCGGCCAGCTTCACGGTAAACTCGGCTACCCAGCTCACGGCTACCGTGGCGGCTGGCACTACAACCGGCCCTATCACCGTCACGGCCCCAACTGGTACGATTACCTCCGCCACTTCATTTGTGGTTGGCCCTCCACCTGCTGTTACCAGTTTCTCACCGGTTTCCGGTCCCGTGGGAACTAGCGTGCTCATCACGGGCACTAACTTCACAGGTGCTACTGCTATTAGTTTCAACGGCACCAATGCGCCCAGCTTCACGGTTAATTCAGCCACCCAAATTACGGCCACTGTGCCAGTGAACGCGACCACTGGCCCTGTTTCCGTCACCACGCCCATCAATACCAGTGTTTCAGCTGCCAGTTTCACGGTAATCCCGGCCCCTGTCATCGCCTCGTTCACGCCCACTGCCGGGGGAGCAGGCACTGTGGTGGTAATAACCGGCAGCTTCTTTTCCGGTGCAACGCAAGTAGCCTTCAACGGCACTGCTGCTCCTACATTCACCGTGAATTCGGCTACGCAGATAACCGCGACCGTACCTAGTGGCGCTACCACGGGCCTTATTGCCGTTACAACTCCCGGCGGTGTAGGTGTTTCCAGCACTGCCTTTGCGGTGCCGCCCGCGAACGATTTGTGTGCCAATGCCATCGCGCTGACCTGCGGCCAAACCGTTATGGGTACCACCGAGGGGGCTACTGATACCGGCGACCCTACCGGCACCTGCGACGAAATCATTGAGGGCGGCGGCGTTTTCTACACCATTGTGGGCACCGGCACCAACATTACCCTATCTACCTGCAACGCTGCCACTGGTTTCGACACCATGCTGTTTGTCTATACGGGCGCGTGCGGTTCTTACACCTGCGTTGTCGGAAACGACGATTCGTTGCCAGTCTGCAGTGACAGGTCCACGGCTTCTACCGTCACTTTCCCCTCGGTGTCGGGCACCGTATATCGCATTTTCGTGACTGGCTATGACAACGGCAATAGCTCCGAAACGGGTCCGTTTGCGCTCACTGCCACCTGCGCACCCGCTGTTACCGGCCTCAGCCCCAGTAGCGGTCCGGTTGGCACAGTTGTCACTCTCTCCGGTACCGACCTAGCCAGTGCCACCACCATAACCCTAAACGGACTGGCTGTTACCGGCTTCACCGTAGTTAACGGTACCACCGTCACCTTCACAGTTCCAGTTGGAGCTACCACCGGCGACGTAGTTGTGACCACCGCAGATGGCGTTACCACTGGCACCGCTTTCACCGTAACGACTGTCACTGCTACTGCCAATGCCAGCAAGAGCGAGTTCAGCGTATGGCCCAATCCGGTTGCGGGCAAGGGTATTCTGCACGTGCGCTTGGCAGCTTCTACTGGCAAGGCCCAGCTTACTCTGCGCAACGTACTGGGCCAGACCATCACCACCCGCAGCTTCAGCGGCAACACCACTGAGCTAAGCACCGCCGGCTTGGCCAGCGGCACCTACCTGCTCACCGTGCAAATGGACAGCCGAGCCCCAAGTATTCAGCGCGTGGTAGTAGAATAATAGCGCCGGGGCGGCCAGCGCCCCGGCCATCCTGCTCATAAAAAAGGCCCGCCAATTGGCATGCCTTTTTTATACATTCAGCTGTAGTATTAAGCCGCGCGCATGTGGCGCAGCGTCGATTTCTCAAACTTGCTGCGGCAGTAGCTCAAGTTGATAAGCAGGGCATCGGCACCTTCTTCCGAAGGCATTTCGAACATGGCATCGGTCATAATGCTCTCGCAGATGGAGCGCAGGCCGCGGGCCCCCAGGCGGTACTCATCGGCTTTCTCCACAATGTATTCGAGCGCTTCTTCGGTGAAGTCCAACTCAATGTTCTCCATGCCAAACAGGCGCTTGTACTGCCGAACGAGCGAGTTCTTCGGCTCGGTCAGAATCAAGCGCAGTGTGCTGCGGTCCAGTGGGTTGAGGTGCGTGAGCACTGGCAGGCGACCAATAAGCTCAGGGATGAGGCCGAACGACTTGATGTCCTGAGCCGACACGTAGCGTAGAAAGTTCTCGGTGTCCACTTGATCGTCAAGGTTGGTCTTGGCGAAGCCCATGGGCTTGGTATTGAGCCGGCTCTTGATGATGCGGTCTAGGCCCGAAAAAGCGCCCCCGCAGATGAAAAGGATATTCTCGGTGTTCACCGAAATCATCTT
The DNA here is from genome assembly GCF_049896385.1 of Hymenobacter sp. B1770. Taxonomy (NCBI): domain Bacteria; kingdom Pseudomonadati; phylum Bacteroidota; class Cytophagia; order Cytophagales; family Hymenobacteraceae; genus Hymenobacter; species Hymenobacter sp. B1770. The sequence continues at coordinate 10,374 of NZ_JAFCUF010000013.1, read as the reverse complement.
TTGCTCGGGATGCTTACGGCCTCCCTGCGGCGGCACGTTGATGGCAGTGCCCTCGAGCAGCTTCAGCAGCGCTTGCTGCACGCCCTCACCGCTCACGTCGCGTGTGATGCTGGGGTTGTCGCTCTTGCGGGCAATCTTGTCGATTTCGTCGATGTACACAATGCCGCGCTCCGCGGCTTCAAGGTTGTAATCGGCCGCCTGCAGCAGGCGCGTAAGGATACTTTCCACATCCTCGCCCACGTAGCCAGCCTCCGTCAGCACGGTGGCATCGGCAATGCAGAAGGGCACTTGCAGAATCTTGGCCAGCATGCGCGCCAGAAAGGTTTTGCCGGTGCCGGTTTCGCCCACCATAATGATGTTGGACTTTTCAATCTGCACCTCGTCCTCCGAAGGCTTCTGCATCAGACGCTTGTAGTGGTTGTATACCGCTACCGACATCACGCGCTTGGCCTCGTCCTGGCCCACCACGTACTGGTCGAGGTGCTCCTTAATGGCCTTGGGCTTGATGAGGTTAAATTTGGGTTGCTTGCTGGCGTCCTGAGCTTTAGCTTCTTCGTTGAGAATGTGTTGAGCCTGACCCACACACTTTTCACAGATGTGGGCGTTGATGCCCGAAATCATGACGGCGACTTCGCGCTTGCTCTTATTGCAAAAGGAACAGGATATTTCAGCCACGGAAAGAGGAATAGAATAGTAGGTGGAGGGCTAGTTTTGAAACAAGCGGGCTCAAAGGTACAACAAGGCCAACGCCTGTAGCGAGAAAAATGGTGCCATCTTAAAAAGCATAAATAAGCTATTCCCTGGATATTAAGGGTTTTCAACTCGTAAGACCAGCCCTATTTAATAGGTGATGATTTTGTCGTCTGTTGCTGCTGTTTGCTCAACCAGGATATTATCGGGGACACCAATTATTGCGGAGGGTTGCTTAAGGGCCTACGAGGTACCAGGCACGCCTTATTTTCCAAGCACAACCGCTGTTTCTATCATCTGGTTTTGTCAACAGCTACCAGAACCTGTTTAGCCTCGCTCTTTTCATTCTCGAACCTTTTACTTTGTAGTTCTATGAAAAGAGTCTTTCACCTTTTAGTAGCAGCTGCATCAGTAGCTGCTCTTCCCATCATTGGGGCTCAGGCCCAAACCACCCGCAAACCGACCCCCAAGTCCACCACTCGGCCCACCAGCACCGCGCCCAAGCCCGCTGCCAAGCCCATCCCTAAGCCCGCTCCTGCGCCCCCTGCGCGCCCCACTACTCCCCCCGAGCCTGCCGCAGAACCCGAGCCCTCTCTCTTGGAAACAGTGCTCCCCACCACTTTCACGGATGGCCCTTTTGTGGCCGGCGACCAAGTGCTGAACCTCGGCATTGGCGTGGGCAGCCGCAGCAATTATGAAACAAAGGCCATTGGCGGGAGCCCATCGGCCTCTCCATCTCTTAGCTTGTCGTACGAGCGCGGCCTTCTCACGATAGGACCGGGTGTGCTGGGAGCAGGTATTCTGGCGGGTTATCAAGGCGCCACCTATTCCCTGAGCAATGGTGGTAAATGGAAGTATACCGACGTGCTGCTTGGCCTGCGTGGTGCATTTCACTATCCAGTATTGCCGGAGTTCGATGCCTACGCAGGCCTGGGAGTTGGCTTGCTCTACACCAGAGCCTCATTTGAAGGGAGCATCGCCTCACCTGATGCCGGAAATAGCGTCAAGCTAAGGCCCGGCATTTTCGTGGGTGGCCGTTATTTCCTGCTCGAAAATCTTGGGGTGTTCACTGAGTTGGGCTACGACCAAACCTACCTCAAAGTGGGCATCACAGGAAAGTTTTAGCCTTCATAATCACGTCATTCCTCTTCACTAAGGAAAAACAAAAAGCCCCTGCTGATGAAGCAGGGGCTTTTTGTTGCAAACAAAATCTGTGAAATCTGAAGAATCCGGCTAAAGCCGTGATTAGTCTTTCTTCTTCTCCAGTACCTCGTCAATCAGGCCATACTCTTTGGCTTCGTCAGCACGCATCCAATAGTCGCGGTCCGAGTTGTCGTGGATTTCCTGATAAGTTTTGCCGGTGTGTTGGGCCAAAATGTCATACAGCTCTTTCTTGAGCTTGAGAATTTCGCGGGCCGTGATTTCAATGTCCGACGACTGACCCTGCGCGCCACCCGAAGGCTGGTGAATCATCACGCGAGCGTGGGGGAGGGCCGAGCGCTTGTTGGCAGCACCACCAGCCAGTAGCACAGCACCCATCGAAGCCGCAAGGCCGGTGCAAATTGTGGCCACGTCGGGGTTTACGTACTGCATGGTGTCGTAAATGCCCAAGCCGGCATACACCGAGCCACCGGGTGAGTTGATGTACAGCAGAATGTCTTTTTTGGCATCAGCCGACTCCAGAAACAGCATCTGCGCCGTCAGAATATTGGCGATATAATCGTCCACGGCCGTGCCCAGGAACACAATCCGGTCCATGATAAGGCGCGAAAACACGTCGATTTCAGCAAATCGCGTGGGGCGCTCCTCAATTACCGAGCGGGTCATTCCGGTGGGCATAATGAGACCGCCACGCGTCTGGCCTTCCACGTGTTGGATGTATTGGTCGACACCCAGCCCGCTGAGGCCCTGGTGCTTAACAGCAAACTTGCGAAACTCTTGTTTATTCAGCATTTGAAGAAAATGAGGCGCCCGCCGAAGCTTGCGCGGGTGAGGTTAGAAAGACGGACGAAGTAAAGGAATGTTGTCGGAAACCCAACAAAAAAGCCCCTACGTCTCCGTAAGGGCTTTTTGAAAAAGCGGCAACTGCTCGGCTAATACTAGCTGTGCAGAGTCCGGAATTCTTCGGCCGTTACGGGCTTTTCCGTAACAACAACTTTGCCGCGCAGGTTTTCGAGCACTTTCTCTGCCAGAATGGCCTCGTACTCGCTCACGTAATTTTTGCCGTTGTCCTGCTTGAGGAATTGGTCAGCGTACTGACGCATCGACTCGCGCATTTCGTCGGGCATGTTGGGCATGTTGAACTGGCCCATGATTTTGTCGAGGGTGCGGTTCACGATTTCCTCGTTGCTCACTTTCAGGCCAGCGTCTTCCACCACCTTGTTGCGAATCATGCTCCACTTCAACTCCTTCTCGTAGTCGCTGTAATGCTCCTCTACCTTCTCGGGCGTCAGTTTGCCTTCGTTGGCGCGCACGAGCCACTTCTTGAAGAACTCCGTGGGCACCTTGATGTCAACAGTGCTCACAAGCTGTTCTACGATGCTGTTGTTCAGCGCGCCGTCGCTCTCGCGGTCATAATTCGACTGGATGGTCTCGCGCACCTTGGCGTCGAACTCCTCCTGGGTCGAAACTGTCTCGGGGCCGAACACTTTATCGAACAACTCCTGGTTCATTTCGGGAGCCGCCGTGCGGTTCACCTTCTCCACGTTGAACACGTAGTCGCCGGTAGCCGCCGCTGCCTCGTCCTTGCTCAAGCCCGAGAAGTTCGAAATCGAAGCCGCGTCGCCGCCGAAAGCCGCCTGCAGGTCAAACGTGATGCTGTCGCCAGCCTTCTTGCCAATGAACTGCGACGCATCGCCGGTCACCTTGCCGATGGGCAGCAACACCGTGCGGCCTTCGCCTTCCTCATCAGCCTTCTTCAACTTACCAAACAGGTAGTCACCAGCTTCCGACTCGTCGGGGTTGGTCGTCTCGCCGTACTGACGAGCAATCTGCTCGTTGGTCTGGGTCAACGTGTCCTCGTCGATGGTTACCTGGTGGCGCTCCACTTGCAGCGCACCCTCGGCGGGCAGCTCAAAGTCGGGCAACAGACCTAGCTCAAACTGGAAGTCGAAGTCCTTGTCGGTGTCAAAATCTACATTGCTCTGTACTGGCAGGGGCTCGCCGAGCAGCTTGATGTTGTTCTCCTTAATATAGGAGTCCACAGCCTTACCCAGCATTTTGTTGATTTCCTCGGCCAGAATGCCTTTGCCGTACATCTTGCGCACCATGCCCACGGGCACCATGCCAGGGCGGAAGCCTTTCACCTGGGCACGCTTAGTGTACTCTTTGATTTGCTTGTCGACCGTCGGCGCGTAGTCGGCTTCGGTCAGGTGCACAGTCAGCAGCCCGGTCAGCTGCTCGTCGTTCTTGTCGAGGGTAATGTTCAAAACAGGAGAGCCGGCTTCCGCTGGCTAGGTTGAAAAGTTGAAAAAAAAGCCTCCAGCCTATGCGACTGAAGGCCTACATCAAAAAAGTGCGGATAGAGGGACTCGAACCCACACGCCTTGCGGCACCAGATCCTAAGTCTGGCACGTCTACCAATTTCGCCATATCCGCATATGAGCGCCACGCGGCCACTTGCTACGGGCCCGCAAAGGTACTCGGGAAAACCATTGCATGCAAAGCCCATGTGTAAGTAGTCTTCGTAGTGGGTTTGGAGTGACCTTTTCCGCCCGTGCTTTGTTACTTTACCTATTATGCCTCCCGTTATCTCTCCCGAAGCCGAGCGCCAGGAAATCCTGCGCCATTACCGCCGACTGCTGCGCACTGCCAAGCCTTATCTGAAGGATGGTGACCCCAAGCTGATTAAAAAGGCATTTAATCAGAGCCTTGAGGCTCATAAGGAGATGCGCCGGAAGTCAGGGGAGCCATATATTCTGCACCCGCTGGCGGTGGCACAGATTGCGGTGGAGGAAATCGGCTTGGGTACAACCAGCATTGTGGCTGCGCTGCTACACGACGTAGTAGAAGACACGCCGACCGAGATTTCGGACATCGAGCGCGAGTTTGGCAGCAAAGTGGCCAAAATTATTGATGGGCTGACGAAAATTTCGGGCGTCTTCGAGTACGGTACGAGCGAGCAGGCCGAGAATTTCCGCAAGATGCTGCTCACGCTGAGTGAGGACGTACGGGTTATTCTTATCAAGATTGCCGACCGCCTGCACAACATGCGGACGCTAGACTCGATGCCGCGGCATAAGCAACTCAAGATTGCTTCCGAGACACTGTATCTATATGCGCCGCTGGCCCACCGGCTCGGCCTCTATACTATAAAGAGTGAGCTCGAAGATTTATATCTGAAGTTTACCGATACGGAAACTTATAACGACCTCAAGGCCAAAGTCCGGCAGAGCCAAAGCGCGCGTAACCGCTTCATCAAGGAGTTTGTGCAGCCAATTGATGATGAACTGAAGGCACAGGGATTTGAGTACGAAATCAAAGGGCGGCCCAAGAGCATCTACTCCATCCTCAAAAAGATGAAAAAACAGAACATCACCTTTGATGAGGTGTATGACCTGTTTGCTGTCCGCGTGATTTTGGACGTGCCGCCGGAGCAGGAAAAGGCCGCCTGCTGGCAGGTGTATAGCATCGTGACCGACTTTTACCAGCCGAACCCCGACCGGCTGCGCGACTGGGTATCTACGCCCAAAGCCAACGGCTACGAGAGCCTGCATACCACTGTAATGTCGCGCGCGGGGCAGTGGGTGGAGGTCCAAATCCGCTCGCGCCGCATGGACGACATCGCTGAGAAAGGCTACGCAGCGCACTGGAAATACAAGGACACCGGCAGCATTCAGCCCGAAAGCTCGCTCGAGGGCTGGGTAAATAAGGTGCGCGAGATGCTGGAGTCGAATAACTCCAGCGCGCTGGAATTCATGGATGAGTTTCGCCAGAACTTGTTCGTAAAGGAGGTGTATGCTTTCACACCCAAGGGCAAGCTTGTTATTCTGCCCGATAAGGCCACGGCGCTGGATTTTGCCTTTGAAATTCACACCCAGATAGGACTGCGTTGCCTCGGGGCCAAAGTCAACCAGAAGCTGGAGCCGCTCAGTTATCAGCTGCACAACGGAGACCAGGTTGAAATTTTGACCTCGCACAAGCAACGGCCCACCCCAGAGTGGCTGAACTACGTGATTACCACCAAGGCGCGCTCTAAAATCAAGGATTTCCTCCGCGACGACAAACGTTCCAAAGCAGAGGACGGCCGCCAGATGTTGGAAAAACGGTTGGAAATTATCGGTGTGCCCTTCACCCAGGAGAATTTTAACCGGCTGCTGGCTTATTTCAATGTTCCCACGGCTCAGGAGTTTTATTATCGACTGGCCATAGGGCAGGTTGATGGCCGTGCCATTCGGGAGCCGCTGTTTCACGCTGATAAGCCGGTTACCAGTTTGCCTTCCGTGCTCGAACCAAAGACATTCGACCACGAGGTGCAGAAAATCCGTGGTGTACGGCCCGACATGCTCGTGGTAGGGGAGCACACCGACAAGTTTAACTACAGTATTGCCCGCTGCTGCAACCCCATTCCTGGCGATGACGTGTTTGGCTTCGAAACCGATACTGGCATCATCATCCACCGAACTAGCTGCCCACGCGCGGTTGATTTAATGTCTAATTATGGCAATCGCATTGTGCGGGCCAAATGGACGGAGCAACTTGAGTTGGCTTTCTTGGCTGGCATCCGCATAAAGGGTACCGACCGGGTTGGTTTGGTTAACGATGTGACTCGCATCATCAGCACCAGCTTAAAGGTGAACATGCGCGCCATCACCGTAGACAGCAACGACGGCATTTTCGAAGGCCAAATAATGGTGTTTGTTAATGACACCGACCACCTGAATAAGCTCATTCACCGTTTGAGCAAGGTAAATGGCGTGCTTCAAGTAGAACGGTTCGACTCGTTAAAGTGAAAGACGCTACTCCCACTACCTGCTTCGGTACTGAGGTGAATGAACGCACCCAATGTGCTCATTATCATTCCGAGCGCGATATAATTGGTATCAAGTTCAAGTGCTGCGACGCGTTCTATGCCTGCATCGAATGTCACCAAGAAGCCACGGACCACGCCCCAGTGGTTTGGCCCAAAACTGAATTCAACCAGGAAGCCATCTACTGCGGCAACTGCAAAAGCACCCTCAGCATCACAGCGTATTTGGAATGCAATAACACCTGCCCCTTGTGCCAGGCCGCTTTCAACCCGGGCTGTGCCAATCATTATCACCTTTATTTCGAGCAGTAGAAAACCTAAAGCTGCCGATGCTGCTTACCTAGCGGGTCTTTGGCTTGCAACATATGCGTGTATTAAATAAAATGCACCGCCTAGACGCGCTCTATTATTTTACCTTTGTCCTAGTTACACCTTATATATACAGTGAATTCCCCTCAAGCAGCTTCTCACGCTCACCCAGACTCCGCCAAAACGGCAGGGCAGGAGGTAGGCGGCTCGTCCGAAACGGGTTACGCTGCCAAGCACACGCCCAGCGCAGCCTCGCAGGCTACACTAAATACCGATAAGCTCGACGAGGTTCGTAAGCTTTTTACGGCCCACCTCGAAAACAAAGGCCTGCGCAAAACCGGCGAGCGATATGCCATTCTCGAAGAAATTTATGCTCGCTCCGGGCACTTCGACGTCGACGAGCTCTACGCCGGCATGAAGGAAAGAGGCTTGCAGGTAAGCCGCGCCACCGTCTACAACACCCTAGACCTGTTGGTAGAACAAGGCCTCGTGAGCAAGCACCAATTCGGTCGTAACCTTGCTCAATACGAGAAGAGCTACGGCTACCGCCAGCACGACCACGTTATCTGCACCGAATGCCATAAAGTGGTGGAGTTCTGCGACCCTCGCATCCATGGCATCCAGACCATGGTGGGCGAGCTCCTGAACTTCCATATCTTGCACCATTCTTTAAATCTCTACGGTATTTGTGGCGATTGTCGCGCCCAAGCTGCTGTCCGCAATCCCACCCTTCCCGCATGACCTCCACCAGTTCCTTACAAGATGGTGTCCTGCTCGTCCGCCTTACCGGCGACCTTATTGGCAGCCCCGACACCGAGCAACTTGTTGCTTCGATTAATCAACACCTCGGCGAATCCGTCACCAACTGCGCCGTTGACCTCTCCGAAATTCGCTACATCAACAGCACCGGCATTGGCGTCCTAGTTTCCCTTCTCACCAAGTTTCGCAGTCGTGGCGGCGAGATGGTTCTCATCAACCCCGCCGACCATCCTAAAAAGATGCTAGCGCTTACCAAACTCAACAACATCTTCATCGTGGCTGCCAATGAAACTGCCGCCCGCGAACAACTTATGCCAGCCGTCCAATAGGGCGGCTGTTTTTTTGTTAATAATTTAAACCTCAATTTCCCCGACATAACCCAGTCATCCTACTCCTTCCTTTCTGGAATGGGGCAGGCGATAGGATTTATACCACGGGCGAACACAAAAACACATGCCAGTAGACGTATTAGTAGGCCTCCAATGGGGCGATGAAGGCAAAGGCAAAATTGTAGACGTACTCGCACCCACCTACGATGCCGTAGCGCGCTTCCAGGGCGGCCCCAATGCAGGCCACACCCTCACCTTCGACGGCCTCAAGCACGTCCTGCACCAAGTGCCCAGCGGCATTTTTCACCCTCACATCCTCAATATAGTAGGCAACGGCGTCGTACTCGACCCCGTTGTATTCCGCGCCGAGCTCCAAAAGCTTACCGATAGGGGAGTAGACTGGGCCAAAAACCTTTATATCTCCAAAAAGGCGCAGCTCATCCTCCCGTCGCACCGCGCCCTCGACCGCATCAATGAGGAAGCCCGCGGCGGCTCCAAAATCGGCAGCACCCTTAAAGGCATCGGCCCCACGTATTCCGACAAAATCGGCCGTGTCGGTCTCCGCGTCGGTCATATCCTTCTTCCGGATTTCGAAGCCCGTTATAGAGAAGCCGTCGCGCAGCACGCCTCGCTTGCTTCCCACTATAATAGGGAGTTGGAAGTAGAAGACCTCGAGCCTGACTTCTTCTCCGCAGTCGACTTCCTCCGTACCCTTCAGCTCACCAACACCGAATACCTCCTCAACGACCTACTTTCCCAAGGCAAGCGCATCCTCGCCGAAGGGGCCCAAGGCTCTTTATTGGACATCGACTTCGGTTCCTACCCCTACGTCACTTCGTCCAGTACCATTGCCGCCGGCGCCTGTACTGGCCTAGGCATCGCCCCTCGTCACATCGATAAGGTGTACGGCATCACCAAAGCTTATTGCACCCGGGTTGGCAGTGGCCCTTTTCCCACCGAGCTCCACGACGAAGTAGGCGAGCAAATTCGCCAGGCCGGCCGTGAGTTTGGCTCCACCACTGGCCGCCCCCGTCGCACCGGCTGGATTGACCTACCCGCCCTGCGCTACGCCATCATGCTAAACGGCGTCACCGAACTTCACCTTATGAAAGCTGATGTTCTCGATGCTTTCACTGAAATTCAAGCCTGCACCCACTACCGCACCGCCACTGGCGAAAGTACTCCCCAGCTACCTGACCCCGGTGAACTCACCAGTGTTACCCCTGAGTATATTACTCTACCAGGCTGGAACAGCGACCTCACTACCATTAACGACGCTGCAGACCTCCCCATCAACCTCAAGGCTTACTTAGATTTCCTCGAGCAAGAGTTGCAAGTGCCCATCCGCATTGTCAGCGTTGGTCCTGATAGAGTAAGCACCCTCCATCGCTAAACTGAGCCAAAAAACGAAGTGCCACCCAGAAGGAAGTGTTGCCAGAAGCGCCTGCCAAAGTAATGGAAGCGCTTCTCGCAACACTTCCTTCTTTTTCATAGATAAAGCAAACAAGCCAATCTGAAGTTAATAAGGTGACGGACCGATGTTTTTTGAAACGGATAAGTAGTTTAAGGTAACGGGTAGGTGAAGTCAAAAGCTGGTAAAGGAGATGGTGACACGGAAGGAAGGGGGAGACCATCATTATCACCCAAAATCTTTCGTCGCATCAATCAGCGACTTACAACCATCCCTGAAGTATTTCTTAGAACTCCTCTTGCTGCGCCAAAAACTCATCCTACCTTTGCAGTCCCAAAACGTCAAACGGACTACGGGGCACAACGAAGCAAAAGTCTCGAGCAAAATTTTGAAAACGTCGGAACTCCTGCTTTGATAGCAATGTCTATCACCTGCGACCTCTTAAAAAAAAGCTTACGAAAAATTTATTTTTCAAACAGCTTGCAAATCAGAAAAGAGCAACCGTACCTTTGCAACCCGCTTCAAAAGGAGGCGGCTAAACTTGAAAAAGCCGAAAGAAAAAACATTAAATTTTTTCGGTTAAAACTTGACAAGTAAAATAATCCTCGTACCTTTGCACTCCCAAATCACGTAGGGCGCTGCAATAGCGACAAAAAGAGTTGAAACAAACTCGCACTGTTACTTCAAATGGGAGTAACAAACGTTCTTTGAATGACGGAAACAAACAAAATAGTAAGTGTTTCACTTGTTGATTCTCCTCCGGGATAATTACAGTAAAACAAACCAAGCAAAACGAATTAGACGATAACGTCAAATATGTGAGCAAGGTCAGCACTCGACATCAGCTCATGTTCGCATGAGTGTAGGAATATTTTACAATGGAGAGTTTGATCTTGGCTCAGGATGAA